>NZ_JBFRGV010000007.1:0-187247 GCF_052115525.1 Leifsonia sp. 2MCAF36
GCCGGTCGGAACTGGTTCCAGTTGTATGTGATGCGGCAACGCGAGATCTCCTACGGGCTGGTGGAGCGGGCAGCAGCGGCGGGGTTCGACACCCTGTTCTTCACGGTGGACACCCCGATCGCCGGGGCCCGGTTGCGGGATAAAAGGAATGGGTTCTCCATCCCACCCCAGCTCACTCTCGGCACGGTGCTGAACGCGATCCCGCGGCCGTGGTGGTGGTACGACTTTTTGACCACCCCGAAACTGGAGTTCGCATCCCTGTCCGCGACCGGGGGCACGGTCGGTGACCTGTTGAACGCGGCGATGGACCCGTCGATCAACTACGAGGACCTGAAGATCATCCGGGAGATGTGGCCGGGGAAGCTGGTGATCAAGGGGGTGCAGAACGTCGACGACGCCAAAACCTTGGTCGATCACGGGGTGGATGGGATCGTGCTCTCCAACCACGGCGGCCGGCAACTGGACCGGGCACCGATCCCGTTCCACCTGCTCCCCGACGTGGTCCGTGAGGTCGGTGCGCACACCGAGGTCGCCATCGATACCGGCATCATGAACGGCGCCGACATCATCGCCGCCTACGCATTGGGGGCCAAGTTCACCCTGATCGGCCGCGCCTATTTGTACGGGCTGATGGCCGGCGGCCGGGAAGGGGTCGACCGCACCATCCAAATCCTCACCGACCAACTGGTCCGCACCATGAAACTCCTCCAAGTCCGCACCCTCGACGAACTCACCCCCCACCACGTCACCCAACTCACCCGGCTGCAACCCCTCCGCCGTGACCCGGCACGACAGGACACCGACGCCTAACGACGGATAACCGCCCCGAAACCTCCGACCGGCCGCGGCCGGTCGGAGAAACCCGGCCCACGCATCCACATCCCCGACCGAGGCCCGCGAATCTCCGACGCAACGCGGCCGGCCCGGATGCCTGGACGCCGCGGGTTAGGCACAGGTGGGTCGAAACATCACCTCATAGTTCGGATGTTCTGATGTGGCGCTGCCATGACAGCGCGTGCCCCTTCAAAAAAACCCACAACCGAGTTTCACGATCGCTGCCGCATTCCTCGCAGATCTGCCACCGTGTCGGTGCCGCGGCGTAGAGTCCGGCCGCATGAGCAATGACATCTCCCTCCAGCGCTGGACAGCAGCTGACCTCGCGGTCTTGGAACGAACGAACACCCCGCAGATGACTGCCTTCCTGGGTGGCCCCGAGACACAGGAGAAGCTCGAAGAGAGGAACGAACGCTACGTGCGCGGCTGGGAGACCGGTGCCGCCGCGATGTTCACCATCCGCCTCGAGGGCGAACGGGACCCCGTGGGGTCGGTCGGCTACTGGCCGACGATGTGGCACGACCTCGACGTGTACGAGACCGGATGGGCTGTCACCGAGCCGTTCCAGGGTCGCGGTATCGCGTCGCGCGCTGTGGTGGCGGTTCTGAAACACGCCGCCGAGCATGGCGACCGTGCGCTGATGCTCGCCTTCCCGCGCGTCGACAATTCAGCGTCGAACGCGCTCTGCCGGTCCTGCGGCTTCGTGCACCGCGGCGAGGAGGACTTCGAGTATCCCGCTGGGAACCCGATCCGCACCAACGTCTGGGCGTTCGGCCTCCAGGGTTAGTGCATTTGTCCAAACATCACGCGATCCTTTGGCTGCTCCACGTATCCGTCTGAAGCCTCGGGTGTGTTACTTTCTGGGTCTGGTCAGTCATAACGGACAGGGAAGTTCATATGCACACAGGCGCTGTTGGCACCGCTCGCTCTTCCCCCGCGTCATTCACCGCCAATGACATCAGGGAGCAATTCCTGAGCCGGGCCACGGATGATCTTTCTGCTCTTCGCCCCGTGGTGGCGCGCTCGTGGTGGCGGAGCCGCGCGGCCGGTGTGGACGGAAGCCGTGATCGAGGGATCATCGACGAGGGCCACGTCGACGAGCGCACGCTGGGAATCGCAGAGCGCTACCTGCGCGAGCTGGACGCGGTCGCCGAAGACATCGGTGGATATGTCAGCCTCACGTCGCCGAGTGGCTCGCTCGTGAAGCCTGGATTCCTACGGGATGAGGTCGAGTTTCCGTCGGGGTACTCGCTGCTTGAAAGCAGCTGCGGAAGCAGCGGCGAGGGTGTGGCGCTCGAAGAGGGCCGCGCCGTGTGGCTCTCCCCCGAGGAACACTTCCGCGAGGACATGCGCGGCAACTGGTGTTTCGCGTCGCTCGTGCGCGACCCGTTCCACGAGCGCGTGCGTGCGGTCGTGGGACTGACCTTGCCGAACGCTCGAGTTCAGGGGCTCGACCCGTCGTCCACGCTCCTGATGCTGGAAGGTGTCACCGCGCGCATCGAGCGTGAGATCGAGCACTGCATGTCCTCACGAGAGCGTGCTCTGCTCAAGGAGTACATGATGGTCTCGCGTCGTCGCAGCAAGGCTGCGGTCGTCGCAACCAACGGCAAGCATTCGTTCATGAACGGAATCGCGACGTCTCAGTTGGAAGGCACCGACCTCTCGATCGTCACGGGCTATGCCAAGAGCGTGATGTCATCCGGTAGGCCGGTCAGCTTCGAGGCGATGCTCACGGGTCCCGGCCCGTCCGTCGTAGACATCACCGCCGTCGAACTGGGGGGATCGGCCTTCGGCGCGGTCGCGGTGGTGCGACCGCGCGCCCTTTCGCACCCGGCAGAGCTCGACTCCACGCCCTCGACCCGCGTGCTCGCTCCCGCGCCGACAGATCCCCTGACCGAACGACTCCAGGGGCAGAGCATCGCCTTCCAGCGGACCGTGTCATCTGCGCGGATGGCGATGGAAAGTGATCGTTCGGTTCTCATCGTCGGCGAGCCCGGCGCTGGAAAGAAGCGCCTTGCCGACGCCATCTCTTCGGTCCGACAGTCGGTCGTGCCACTGGACGGCCGCGATCCGGCAGCGGGTGTCCGGATGGAGGAGGCGCGGCACGCTGTGGCCGCGCGGCCCCCACAGACCTTCGTCATCGCGCACGCTGACGAGCTTTCGTCGGTCGACGCGCGAGACGTCGCTGCCCAGATCCGGATCGGCAACTGCAGCGTCATCCTCACCGTCGAGAGTGTGACGGAGGGCGTCCGCGCGATGGCTGACGCAAGCGGGGCGCTCGAGATACGCGTCGCTTCTCTGCGCCGCCGGCGCGAGGACATCCCTCTCCTCGCCACGGCGATCGCCGCCGAGATCGGCACGCGACGCCTCTCGCGCAGACTGGTCGCCAGTCTCACCAAGGCCGACTGGCCCGGAAACGTGACGCAACTGCAGCAGATCGTTTCCGACGCCGCGAAGCAGGCTGAAGGAATCGAAGTCGAGGACCATGACCTCCCCGCAAGCTTCCACCACCTCCTCACCGGCGGACGACTGTCGCGCCTCGAGGACGCCGAGCTTGCCGAGATTCGTGGCGCCCTTCGCGAGGCAGCGGGCAATCGTCGCCTCGCGGCCGAGTCCCTCGAAATCGGGCGCTCCACCCTGTATCGCCGCATGGACTACTTCCGCAGTCGCGGTTTCGATCTCTGACGTCTCCTGACGGCGACGAGGGGCTCAAGTCTCTCGTTCGCGCGCCCGGAATCCCGGGCCGAGTGTACCGATCTGACACGAATCGACTCTGCTGCACGCTGTTTGAATCGACTGGTTCCCGTGGACCACGACTAGGACAGGACGGCACGAATGAGCGGCGAAAAGCAGGGCACCATACTGGTGGCTCCCCATCACTTTCCCGACTTGAATCGTGAGCACGCGCTCGCGGAAGAACTCGGCTACGAGTTGGTCGCAGCCGCCGACGTCGACGCTTTCCGCGCGGGTCTGCCGGACGCCTCGGTCGTGATGGTCACTCCGTACGCGCGGCTCACGGCCGAGGACTACCCCTCGATGCCGAAGACCCGGGCCGTGATCCGCTACGGCATGGGCTACGACAACATCGACGTCGAAGCGGCCGCCGAGGCAGGAATCCCGGTCGCGATCGTGCCGGGAACGGCGTCGGAGGAGGTCGCCTCGCACGCGTTTGCCATGGGCTTGGCTCTCGTTCGCCGGCTTCCGGCCGGTGACACGGCGATCCGCGAACACGGTTGGGCCGGCATCATCGGCTACGACACTCCGGTGCTCTCGGATCTGCGGATCGGTGTCCTCGGCCTCGGCCGCATCGGGCAGCACGTGGCGCGGATGTGGTCGGCTGTCGGCGCACACGTACGCGGCTACGACCCCTACATTGCGAACGTTCCGGTGGAGCTCGCTGCCCTCGACAGCGTGCTGGAGGAGTCCGATGTGGTCTCGTTGCACCTTCCCCTCAACGACGGCACTCAGCATCTGATCTCCGCCGACAGTCTGAGCAGGATGCGCCGCGGCGCCGTGGTGGTGAACGTGTCGCGTGGCGGCCTGATCGACGAGGAAGCCCTCGCGGTCGCGCTCGCCTCCGGGCAGATCGGCGGAGCCGGCATCGACACCTTCTCGCAGGAGCCCCTCCCGCCGGAGCATCCGTTGCGCTCGACGCCGAACACCATCCTCACCCCGCACATCGCCTGGCGGTCCAATCGTTCGACAGGCGCCCTGCAGGAGGGCGCGGTCGAACGGGCGCGGCTTGCACTCACCGGGCAGCCCCTGACCGACGTCGTGAACTGAGAAGGCGGATCGGAGACATGACTACGAGCAACCCAGCCAGCGACTTCGTCGACGATGGAGCTCTGGAGGACCCGCACCTGCGCCGTGGACCGCGAGGATACCCGCTCCTGCCCGGTGGGTACGGCCGTTCCACCTACTACACCGGCCGGCCGAGCCCGTATGCGGTGCGCGGTGCGGGCTATCGCGTCTGGGACGACCGCGACCTCGAACTGATCGACGCGAACAACAACTTCACCTCGCTCATCCACGGCAACGCGCATCCGGAGATCACCAAGGCGGCGACAGCAGCGTTGTCGGCGGGGGCGAGCTGGGGCATCCCGAATCTGTACGAGTGGGAACTCGCCGACCTTCTGCTCGAACGGCTGCCGACGCTGGATCAGGTGCGGTTCACGAATTCGGGTACCGAGGCCGTCATGTCGGCCATCCGCATCGCGCGGGCGGCGACCGGTCGCGATCGCATCGTCGTGACGCAGGGTGGCTACCACGGCACCTCCGACGTCGCTTTGGCAGCTGGCGGTCCTGCGTACACCCGCGGTGTGACGGCCGGAGTGACACGCGATGTCACCCCGATTCCGCTCAACGACGTGCAGGCGCTGCGGGATGCGGTCGAGTCGGCTCCGGACGAGTACGCGGCGATCATTCTCGACCTGCTCCCGAATCGCGCCGGACTGCTCCGGATCACACAAGAGTTCGTGACGACTGCTCGTGAGCTTGCGAGCCGTCACGGCATCGTTCTGATCATCGACGAGGTCATCAGTTTGCGACTGGGCCTGCAGGGCCTGAGCGGGGCGTACGGTATCGCGCCTGATCTCCTGACCACTGGGAAGACGATCGGGGGAGGCTTTGCGGTCGGGGCCGTCGTGGGCCTAGCCGACCTGATGTCCGAGGTCGACCCGACCCGGGCAGGAAGCCTCCCCCACGGCGGTACCTTCTCAGGCAATCCGGTCAGCATGGCGGCGGGGGCGGCTGCCTTGCGCCTCTACCCGGAGTCCGAGATCGAGAGGCTGAACACGCTGGGTGATGTCGCCCGGGCCACGATCCAAGGCAACCTTGCCGGCAGCGGCTGGGAGATCCGTGGTTGGGGGTCGCTTCTGCGGGCGGTGCCCGAGGGAAGCCAGAAGGTGCCGGAGGACCTCCAGCACAAGCTCTGGTGGGAGTCCTACTATCGCGGCCTGCTCGGTTCGCCGGCGAATCTGCTCTCGCTCTCGACTCCGATGGACAAAGGGGTCGTCGACGACATCGTCGACCGGCTCACCGATGCGGTGTGGGCCGTCGCCGGCAACCAGGGTGCGAGGCGCGACTGATGCGACTCGTCTCCTACCTGCATCACGGCTCCGCTCGCGGCGGAGTGATCGTCGGCGACTCGGTGATCGACCTCAAGCGATTCCTGACCGTTGCCAAAGTGGAGCCGACCGCCTCGGTGCGCGAGTTCCTGGCCATGCATGCCGACGCGATCGCTGCTCTGTCGGGGGAAACGACACGACTCGCCGAGCTCTGCCCGGAGATCCGAGCAGGCGCACTGGCTGAAGTGCGGCTGCTCAGCCCGGTGCCCGACCCGGCGAAAGTGCTCTGCATCGGCCTGAACTACAAAGACCACGTCGCCGAGACCGGCCGAGCGCTGCCGCAGTACCCCGACGTGTTCGTCAAGTTCGCGTCGACACTCATCGGACCGCAAGACGAGATCCGCGGCGCCGACGTGAGCGACAACCTCGACTTCGAGGGCGAGGTGGCCGTCGTCATCGGACGCAGGGCTCACGGTGTCTCCGAGGCCGACGCGCTTTCGCACGTCGCCGGGCTGGCGCCGCTCAACGACACCACTGCGCGTGATCTCCAGTACCGCGGAACTCAATGGACCGCCGGTAAGGCCGTCGATGGCTCAACCCCCTGGGGTCCGGCGATCGTCACTCTCGATGAGGTCGGCGACCCGCAGACCCTGGAGATCCGAACCCGGGTCAACGGAGTCGAGGTGCAGCACTCCAACACCCGGCACCAGATCTTCACGATCGCGAAAATCGTGTCCTACCTCTCGAGCTTCCTCGCCCTCGAGCCGGGAGACCTCATCGCGACGGGGACTCCCCAAGGAATCGGCGCCAAACGCACACCCCCGGTGTGGCTCGCCCCCGGCGATGTCGTTGAAGTCGACGTCGACCGGGTGGGCCTGCTGCGGAACAGTGTCGCGTCCCTTTGACCACTTTGTACACAGATATGGAAGACAAATGACTGACGTACACTCGGCTCCCGCTCAAGAGCGATATCGCATCGCCGTCGACACCGGCGGTACGTTCACGGACGTCGTGGTGGGTTCCGGTCGCGGCGAGATGGCGGTCGGCAAGGCCCTCACGAACTACGACCGTGTCTTCCAAGGCTTCGAGGCGGCGGTGCATCGTGCCGCTGAGTCCGTCGGCTGGAACGGCCCGGACGTATTACGCAACGCCGACGTGATCGTGTACGGCACAACGCACGCCACCAACGCGGTCCTCACAGGCAGGGTCGCGAATACGGCGCTGCTGGTGACCGACGGCTTCGCCGACACCCTGTTGCTCCGCGAAGGAGGACGTCGCGACGCGTTCGATTCCAAGGCCGCGTATCCCGGTCCTTACATACCCCGACGACTCACCTTCGAGATCCGGGAGCGCATCTCCTCCGAGGGTGAGGTGCTCACTCCACTCGACGAGGCTCAGGCACGTGAGGTGCTGACCCGACTCAGCTACGACGGGGTGGAAGCGGTCGCCGTGTCCTTCCTCTGGTCGATCATCAACGACTCTCACGAGCTCAGGCTCGGCGAGCTCATCGAAGAGATCCTCCCCGGTGTGCCGTACACGCTGTCGAATCGCGCGAACCCGACCATCCGCGAGTACCGCCGCTCATCGGCCGCCTCGATCGACGCGTCGCTGAAGCCGCTCATGGCCGACCACCTCGGCAACTTGCGCTCGGACCTGCTCGACAACGGCTTCGCAGGCGATCTCCTCGTCGTTACCTCCGAAGGTGCCGTGCTCGACGTCTCCGATGTGCTCGACCGCCCGGTGCTGCTCCTCAACTCCGGGCCGTCGATGGCGCCTCTGGTCGGCGCGGCGGCCGCTCCGGACCGCGAAACCGTCGTCGTCTGCGACATGGGAGGCACGACCTTCGATGTGTCGCTTGTCGAGAAGGGCGTCGTGCGGCACACGCGCGAAGCCTGGCTCGGCGAGCCGTTCGTTGGGCACCTCACGGGCCTGTCGTCGGTCGCGGTCTCGAGTATCGGTGCGGGCGGCGGCAGCATCGCGTGGATCGACGGCGGCGGCTTGCTGCGCGTCGGCCCGCAGAGCGCTCGGAGCACGCCGGGCCCGGCAGCGTACGGACGCGGCGGGCTGGAGCCGACGGTGACCGACGCGTGCGTGGTGCTCGGCTACCTGGATGCGAGCGGATTCGAGGGAGGATTCGTCCTCGACCGCGATGCGGCAGAGGAAGCCATCGCGTCTCGCATCGCCGGGCCGATGAACATGAGCGTCGAGCAGGCCGCCCAAGCGATCCTCGACGTGTCGGCCAACCACATGGCGACCGCGATCCGCCATGCCTCGCTCGAGCAGGGGGTGGACCCGCGCGGCGCCCTCATCGTCGCCGGCGGCGGCGCGGGCGCCATGGTGGCTGCGGCGATCGGGGGCCTTCTGGAGACCGACACCGTACTCATCCCGGCCACCGCGGGTGTGCTTGCCGCCTACGGGGCCCACCGGGCGCCCATTGCCACCGAGTTCCTTTCTCCGCTTCACAACGACACCCTCGCGTTCGATTCGGAGAGCGCCGCGCGGGCGATCACCGAGCTGAAGGCCAAGGCCGCAGACTTCGCGGAACGGTTCGACGGTGTGGGCGGCGCGCCTGAGTTCACCTACTTCGTCGACGCACGCTACCCTGGTCAAGCATGGGATCTCAGGGTGCGCCTGGTCGGTCCACCCGAGACCGACGGGAATGCGGCCGAGGTGATCGCGACGGCGTTCCACGAGGAGCACGATCGCCGAAACGGCACCCACGACCCCCGGAGCCGGGTGGAGATCATCAGCTGGGGTGTCCGCGTCGAGGTGTCGCGTCCGGAGAACCTCAACATCCAGGTCGCCTCGGGCGGATCGCCGCAATCCCATCGAACCGATCAGATCATCTTCGATGGTGAGAGCTATGCGACCCCACGCTTCCGGGGCGTTACTCTCGGCCCGGACGACTCACTTCCCGGTCCGGCGGTCATCGATCAGCCGACCACCACGATCGTCGTCCCGCCCGAATGGAACGCCACCCTCGATGATCGTTCGAACATCTACCTGACCCGCAAGGAGGCGTGAGGTGTCACGCAATTTCGACCCAGTGAAGCTCTCGGTGCTGGCAAACGCCTTCGACGGTGTTGTCCGGGAGATGACGAGCGGACTTCTGCGCTCCGCGCGATCGTCGGTGATCAACACTGCCCGAGACTTCTCGTGCGCGGTGCTGACGGCGGACAATCAGTTGCTGGCGGCCGCTGAGGGCGTACCGGTGCACGTCTTCGGCGCCGGACCGCTCGGCGAGGACATGGTCGCGCTGCACCACGACATTCGTGAGGGCGACGCTTTCCTCCACAACGATCCGTACCTGGGCAATTCGCACGCTGCCGACCACGTGATCCTCGTGCCGATCTTCATCGAGGGCCGGCACCTCTTCACCGCGGTGACGAAGGCGCACCAAGCCGACTGCGGCAATTCCCTGCCGACGACGTTCTTCGCGACGGCACGGGACGTCTATGAAGAGGGCGCACTGATCTTTCCCTGTGTCCGGATACAGCGGGATTACACCGATCTAGACGACATCATCCGCATGTGCCGGGCTCGCATCCGAGTGCCCGACCAGTGGTACGGCGACTACCTGGCCTCGGTGGGTGCCTCCCGTATCGCGGAGCGTCGCGTCCAGGAACTCGCCGACAAGTTCGGTGCCGACACCCTGGTCGAGTTCGTCGACGCATGGTTCGACTACTCGGAACGTCTCGCGGTCAGCGCGATCGAGAAGCTGCCGGAGTACGTGATGACCGGCAGTTCGACACACGACCCCTTTCCGGGAACCGGGCCGGACGGCGTGCCGCTGCAGGCGACGATCAGCGTGAAGCCGCAGGAGGGCCGCGTAACGATCGACCTCCGCGACAACCCGGACAACCTTCCGAATGGGCTCAACCTCACTCGCGCGACGGCGACGGGCGCTGCACTCGCGGGAATTCTTGCTGGCCTACCCGAGAGCCTCCCGAGCAATGCCGGCACCTTCCGGCGGGTGGAGGTGCTCCTGCGTGATGGTTGCGCTGTGGGAGTTCCGAAGCATCCGTACTCGTGCTCGTCGGGAACGACCAATCTTGCGGACCGCGTGGTCAACATCGTTCAGGCCGCGTTCGCCGGAATCGAAGACGGCTACGGCACCGCGGAAGGAGCAGCCGGCCAGGCTCCCGCCAAGTCGGTCATTTCGGGCATCGACGAGCGCAACGGCAACGCCTACGTCAACCAGATCCTGGTCGGCGGGGTGGGAGGACCGGCCACTCCGTACGTCGATGGCTGGCCGACATATCAGCGGCCTGTCTGCGGCGCGCTGCTTTATCACGACAGCGTCGAGGTCGACGAGCAGCGCTATCCGATCCTGGTTCACGAGCGTGTTCTGATCGCCGACTCCGGCGGTGCCGGACGTCAGCGCGGCGGCCTGGGGACACGCGTCACCATCGAGGCCCGCGACGACGGTCTGACCCTCACCTACGGACTCGAGGGCAAGTTCAACCCGCCGCAGGGTGTGCGAGGCGGCGCCAACGGCTCGGTGCCGGAAGCCTGGGTCGAAACGCCGGACGGCACCCGGAGGGAGATCCCGGTGGTCGGCCGATTCGACATGGCGCGCGGCGAGCGAGTGGTTTCGATCGCTCCAGGCGGTGGCGGCTACGGCGACCCGCTGCAACGCGACGTCGACGCGGTTCTCGACGATCTGCGCGAAGGCCGCATCACGCCCGCGTCGGCTCGCGACGACTACGGTGTGGTCGTCAGCGGAGACGTTGTCGACGAAGCCGCGACGACTGCCGCTCGTCAGGCGGGGACGAAGACGGCGACATGACCGCGGGGAACCTGTCGGCTGAGTTACGCTCGTCCTGATCGAGAGGAGGACGACCGCGTTGGTGGCCTCCGGACGAGATTTCCTGACGATCGCCGACCTTGTCGCGATGCCGCACCTCGCGCTCCAGCTGGTGGGAGGCGCGGGCGGGTTGGAGAACGCCGTCCTCTGGACGCACACGTCCGAACTCGTCGATCCGGGACCGTGGCTCGAAGGTGGCGAGCTGCTCATCGTCAACGGCTTCGGCATCCCAGAGGACCCTGCCGGGCAGGTCTCATATCTCGCCAGTCTTGCTCAGCACCGCCTCGCGGGCATCGCGATCAGCGTCCGCGCGCCAGAGCTGTCCACCGAAATGTTGGACGAAGCGGATCGGTTGTCCTTCCCCGTGCTGCGGATCCCGCGTGAGATCCCGTTCATCGAGCTGTCGTACCTCGTTGCCAACGCCAGCGATCGCTCGGCGCGGAGCCGACTCGCGCGACATCTGCAGATCTTCGAGACCCTGCAGCTGCGGAACAGTCGTGATGGCGATACCGTCGCCATCTACTCCGAGCTCGAGCGCCTCTCGGGGTACCGCCTTGCCGTTGTCTCGCCTACCGGTCGACCCCTCCTCCCGGAATGGCCGTGGGTTCCCTCAGCCGAGAGTTTAGATTGGCTGGCGAACGGGAGCAGCGAACTGCAGGTGATCGAGGGTGGCTTCGTCGTTCCCCTTCTCGTGGGGGATCGCGTGACCGCATATCTCATCGGGAAGGAGCACCCCGAGGCCGCACCCGCCGGCCTCGCGGCGCTGCAACACGTTGCGACCCTGGCCGCCCTCGACGCGATCGACGACCAGCGGCGACGCGAAGCGATGCACCGGAAGGGCGGCGAACTGCTGGCCGGGCTGCTCGATGAGAATGCTGCGCTGTCCGATGCGGAGGATCGGCTGGCCGATTTCGGCCTCGTCAGCACACGTGGTCTGCGGGTGCTCGCCGTCGCCGACCGAACAGCGGACGTGGCGACGGAAATCGGCATGCGGGACTGGCTCGTCGACCATGACCTGCCGCACCTCCTGCTGAAGCAGGGTGTGCTCCTCGCCCTCGTCGACGCAGCGGAGAGCGACCTTCGGCGTCTCGCGGCGGAGGTGGGCGTTCGAGTGGGCGCCAGTTCACGGTTCACCGAGCTGTCCGAGCTTCCGCGGATGCGGCGACAAGCCACGTGGTCGCTCGGGCTGGCGGTCGATTCAGCCGAATCGGGAGCTTTTCTGGCGGAAGAGGAACTCGGGTTCGCGCAGTGGCTCAACCCCGACGTCGAGACGATCCGGCAGTTGACCGTCCGCACGCTCCAGACGCTGCTCGATCGCGAGGGGGAAGACCAGGCGGATCTGCTGAACACACTCGTGGTGTACTTCCGTCACCAGGGCAGAGTGCGCCCTGCCGCAGCCGAGCTCTTCGTCCACGAGCACACGCTGAGCTATCGGCTCAAACGGATCGAGAAACTCACGGGACGCGACTTGCGCAGCTATCGGGATGCGTTCGAACTCTGGCTCGCGGTGGCAGCGCTGCCCCTGCTCGACGAGAGGGATCGAAACCGTTAGGGCGCGTACTCGTGTCAATTTGGCACAGGCGTGAGATCGACGCCGCTGGAAGGCTGACCTCAGAGCAGGATCCGTCCGGATCCATCATGCGGAGGAGCAGTCATGAGCACTACCCTGACGGTCGACACCAGCGCCAGCGCGAGGGTTCCAGAGCGTCGGATCCGCCGTCGCACAGTCGCGCAAGCGGTGGTCGAGTATCTTCAGGTCCAGTACAGCGAGGTGGACGGCCGTCGTCGCCGCTTGATCCCCGGCATGTACGGGATCTTCGGGCACGGTAATTCGGTCGGTCTCGCGCAGGGCATCGATGAGTACGGCGTCGAGTTCCCGCACTATCAGGGCAAGAACGAGCAGAACATGGTGCACGCGGCCATCGGATACGCCAAAGCGACGAACCGCGCTGCAACCCTCGCCTGTACCGCCTCGGCCGGCCCGGGCTCGACGAACATGATCAGTGGTGCATCCACGGCGACGACCAACCGGATTCCCGTCCTGCTGCTGCCGGCGGACATCATCAACACCCGCAAGGGCGATCCGGTTCTGCAGCAGATCGAGCACCCCGTCGAGCGCGATGTCTCCGCCAATGACGCGTTCCGGCCCGTCAGCCGCTATTTCGATCGGATCACGACGCCATCGCAGCTTCTGGTCACGTTGCCCGAGGCGATGCGGGTGCTGACCGATCCTGTCGAAACCGGAGCGGTCGTCGTCTGTCTGCCTCAGGACATCCAGGGCGACGCGTACGACTTCCCTGAGGAGTTCTTCACCCCGCGTGTGTGGCCCATCCGCCGCCGGCCGGCGGCGCAGGAGGAGATCCGCGACGCGATCGAGATCATTCGGCACGGCAAGCGTCCGTTGCTCATCGCCGGCGGAGGGGTTCGCTACTCCGACGCCGCGGCCGAGCTCGCGGCCTTCAGCGAGGCGTTCGGCGTGCCGGTCGCCGAGACCTACGCCGGGAAGGGCATCGGGCCGAAGACGGACCTTCTCCTGGGCGGTTTGGGCGTCGATGGAACGGTCGGAGCCGACGAGATCGCGAGCGGTGCCGATTGTGTCATCACCGTCGGCTCGCGGTTGCAGGACTTCGTCACGGCCTCGCACTCCCTGTTCCAGAACCCCGACGTCCAGTTCGTACACCTCAACGTCAGCTCGTTCGATGCACACAAAATGGGCTCGTATCCCGTCGTCGGCGATGCGAGACTCTCGCTCTCTGCGCTTCACGAGGGACTCGCAGCCGTCGGCTACCACAGTGACGAGGGATACGAGGACGAGATAGCGGCCGGGCGCGCGAAGACGGCTCGCAACCTGGAGCATGACCTACAGGACTTCGCGGGCGAAGCGATGAGCCAGGCCCAGGTGATTCAGGTCCTCAACGAGCACACGGGTGCGGATGACGCGCTCGTGCTCGGTTCCGGCGGTGTGGTCGGCAATGTGCACAAGGCGTGGGACACGTCCAACGGCACGACGGTGCTCTCCGAGTACGCCAACTCGTGCATGGGTCACGAACTGCCGGCCGGCCTCGGCTACCGGCTCGCCACGCCAGGTGCTCCCGGCGATGTCTTCGTCCTGATCGGCGACGGTACGTACTACATGGCACCGACTGAACTGATCACGGCGGTGCAGGAGCACCAGAAGATCATCGTGGTGATCATCGACAACAGTGGTCACCAGTGCATCTGGCCCCTTCAGGTGGCGAAAGGCGGCGAGGGGCGGGAGTTCGGCACGCAGCTGCGCGAACGCAGCGCGGAGTCGGGGAGGCTCGACGGCCCGGTGGTGCCGGTGGACATCGCCGCCAACGCGGCCAGCATGGGCGCGGCGGCCTGGTCGACGACCACCCTCGACCAGTTCCGCGCAGCCCTGAGCGAAGCGCGGGCCGTCGAGAGCCGGCCGGCCGTGGTCGTCGCCCACGTCGAGCCTTGGCGCTATCTGAGCGGGAACGGCACCTTCTGGGATGTCGGCGCCGCTATGACGTCGGAACGTCCCGAGACCCTCGAAGGCGGCGAGAAGCACCGGGCGGGACGCGCGACTCAGCGCTTCTACGGCGCAACGGTCGTACCCGGAACCGACCTCTGAATCGGAACATCGTCCAGAACTGAAGGAGAAGCACGATGAGGACGTTCGCGGTAACGGATCCAGCGACCGACGAAGTGGTCGCCGAGTTCCCCCAGTCCACCG
This sequence comes from Leifsonia sp. 2MCAF36, assembly GCF_052115525.1. NCBI lineage: Bacteria > Bacillati > Actinomycetota > Actinomycetes > Micrococcales > Microbacteriaceae > Leifsonia > Leifsonia sp. 2MCAF36. Next base: position 14,426 of record NZ_JBFRGV010000007.1, read on the forward strand.
ATCGCGAGATCGAGGAGGCCCTGGCGGCGGCGCATGCTACGTACACCGGTTGGTCACGCCAGACCGCCGTCGCCGAGCGGGCGGCGCTCGCACAGCGGGTTTCGCAACTCTTCGTCGAACGGAAAGACGCGCTCGCCGCGATCATCCAGCGCGAAATGGGTAAGCCGATCGTTCAGGGCGTCGGCGAGGTCGAGTTCGCCGCGAAGATCTGCGCCGCGTTCGCCGCTCACGCGGAGGAGTGGCTGGCGGACGAGCAGTTGTCGACCGATGACGGCCTGCGGGGCTTCCTGCGCTTCCAGGGTATTGGCGCCATTCTCGGGGTGATGCCCTGGAACTACCCCTACTACCAGGTGGCACGCTTTGCGGTCCCGAACCTGATTCTCGGCAACACGGTGATCGTGAAGCACGCGACGCAGTGTCCGGAGTCCGCGCTCGCGCTCCAGCAGTTGTTCGTAGACGCGGGCTTCCCGCAGGGTGCGTACGTCAACGTCTTCGCCAGCCACGACCAGGTCGGCACCATCATTGCGGACGATCGCGTCCAGGGCGTCTCTCTCACGGGCTCCGAGGCTGCGGGCGCGATCGTGGCAGAGAAGGCCGGTCGCGCACTGAAGCGATGCGTACTCGAACTGGGCGGGTCCGATGCCTTCCTCGTGCTCGACACGAAAGACATGGACAACGCCGTGAAGCACGCCGTCGCCATGCGCATGGACAACACGGGACAGAGCTGCAACGGGTCGAAGCGGATGGTCGTCATCGACGGACTCTTCGACGAGTTCGCGCAGAAGTTCACCGCGGCGATCGGGGCGCAGTCCTACGAGCAAGGTCAATACGGACCGCTTTCTTCGGCTGCCGCGACGAAGACCCTGAAAGGTCAGGTGCAGCGCGCACTCGATCAGGGCGCTACGCTCCTCGTCGGAGATAACGCACCAGATGGGAATGTGTACACGCCCGGGGTTCTGGGCAACATCAGCCCGGAAATGGACGTGTACAGCGAAGAGCTGTTCGGCCCGGTCGCACAGTTGTATCGCGTCGGGAGCGACGAGGAAGCGATCGCTCTCGCGAACTCCTCCCCGTACGGCCTCGGCGCCGTCATCATCTGCGACGACCTGGAGCGAGCAGAGCGCGTAGGCAGCGCGCTGGACGTCGGCATGATCTTCGTCAATGCCGGCGGTCTCGGCGGCCCGGATATTCCCTTCGGCGGTGTCAAGAAGTCCGGCTACGGCCGCGAGCTCGGCAGGGTCGGGATGCTCGAATTCGCCAACAAGAAGCTGTTCCGCTTCGCCTCGTAGCCCCGCACCTCGAATCAGGAGTACCGAACACGATGTCCGACACTGAGAATCTCCCCCTTCGCAGCGCCCACTGGTTCGCTCCGCACGATCTCACGGGGTTCATCCACCGCACCGCGATTCAGGCGGAGGGCTTCTCGAAGTTCGCGATCGAGAACCGACCTGTCGTGGGGATCGCGAACTCGTGGTCAGAGCTCGTCAACTGCAACATCCATTTCAAACTGCTCGCCGAGGCTGTCAAGCGCGGCGTGCTCATGGCCGGCGGTCTGCCGCTCGAATTCCCGACGATCTCCTTGGGAGAGAGTCTGATGAAGCCGACCGCCATGGAGTTCCGCAACCTCATGGCGATGGATGTCGAAGAATCGATCCGCGCCTACCCGCTTGACGCCATCGTCCTGCTCGGCGGCTGCGACAAGACGGTCCCCGCCCAGCTGATGGGCGCCGCGAGCGCCGACGTTCCGGTCATCATGCTCACCGGAGGTCCGCAGGAGCCCGCCTTCTTCCGTGGTCGTCAACTGGGAGTCGGGACGGACACCTGGAAGTACGCCGACGAGCTGCGGGCGGGGACCATCACCCAGGACGACTTCGACGAACTCGAGGGGAGTGCGAAGCCGTCAGCGGGCCACTGCAGCGAAATGGGCACGGCCTCGACGATGACCTCCATCGTCGAAGCGCTCGGCATGTGCCTTCCCGGTACCGCTTCGATCCCGGCCGTACACGCCCGTCGCGCGGCCGCCGCCGAAGCCACCGGCCGCCGCGCTGTCGAAATGGCCCTCCATGGTCCGCGGCCCAGCGAGATCCTCACCGAGCAGGCATTCGACAACGCCATCACCCTGCTCATGGCGGTCGGAGGCTCGACGAATGCTGTCGTGCACCTGCTCGCGCTCGCCCGCCGTGTCGGCTACGAGCTCCAGCTCGACCGCTTCCACGAGATCTCGCAGCGCACCCCGCGCATCGTCAACGTCAGGCCCTCGGGTGAGCACCTCGTCAAGCAACTGTTCGACGCGGGCGGTATCTCGGCGGTGCTCAAAGAGCTCGACCCGCTCCTGCACGGCGATGCGCTCACCGTCACCGGTGAGCGACTCGCAGAGGGTTACGCTGCTGCGCCGGCCCCGGACGGCGACGTGATCACATCGCTGGACAAGCCGTTCGACGCGACGGGAGGGATAGCCGTGGTTCGCGGTTCGCTGGCGCCCCGCGGAGCCGTCATCAAGCGGAGCGCCGCCTCGGCCGAACTTCTCAGCCATCGCGGTCCGGCCGTCGTGTTCGAGGACATCTACGACATGGGCAGGCGTATCGACGACCCCGACCTGACCATCACCGAAGACTCCGTCCTCGTGCTGCGCAACAGCGGGCCGAAGGGTGCGCCCGGCATGCCGGAGTGGGGCATGCTGCCTATCCCCGAGCGGCTGCTTCGCAAGGGCGTCCGCGATATGGTCCGGATCTCGGACGCACGCATGAGCGGGACGGCATTCGGGACGACGATTCTGCACGTGTCGCCGGAGTCCGCGGTCGGTGGCCCGCTCGCAGCCGTGCGCGATGGTGACCCCATCGTGCTCGATGTCGAGAATCAGCGCCTCGATCTCGATATCCCCCACGAGGAGATCGACCGCCGTCTCGCAGAGATCGATCCGCCGAAGCCGAAGTACCGGCGCGGGTACGGCCGACTGTTCCTCGACCACGTCACCCAGGCGGACGAAGGATGCGACTTCGATTTCTTGCAGAAGCTGCCCGACGAGGAACCACAGACCCTGCCGCTCGGCCTGACGAGCGGATGGCAGGGCGGGTGGTGATCGTGAACGCCGGAGGGCTGCAGGCCTCCCGGCCGAAGGCGATCGTCGTCGTCCCCGTCGGTGGACAGCTCCCCCCACTCGATGACGTTCGACTCGAGGCCGACGTGACTGTCGTGCGCACGGCGGGCGAACTGCGAACCGCCCAAGAGGATGCTGAGATCCTCTTCCTCAACGATTTTCGAAGCACCCTCCTGCGCGAGACTGGCCCAGGACGACTGAAATGGATCCACACCTCGAGCCTCGGCATGGACCCTCTCCTGACCCCGGAGATCGTCGGGAGCGAGATCATCGTCACGAATTCGCGGGGAGTGTGCGAGCGGCCCATTGCGGAGTGGGTGCTCGGCGTGTTGCTCATGTTCACCAAAGACCTGAGGCGGACCATCGAGCTCCAGCAGGAGCACCGCTGGCAGCACCGCGAGACGGAACCGATCCTCGGTCGACGGGTGCTTGTCGTCGGGCCGGGGCCCGTCGGTCGCGAGACGGCGTTGCTTCTCCGGGCTGCCGGCATGCAGGTGACCGTGGTGGGGCGAACGGCCCGGCGTGATCCCGAGCTCGGCGACATCGCTGCAATCTCGGCCGTGGACGATCTCTTACCCGAAGTGGACGACGTCGTTCTAACGCTCCCGCTCACGGAACAGACTCGCTCACTGTTCGATGCCTCCCGCCTGCGGCGAATGCGGCGCGGCGCTCGTCTCGTGAACGTCGGGCGCGGCGCGGTGGTCGTCGCTCGCGACCTGCTCGCAGCCATCGACGACGGCTACCTCGACGCGGCCGCCCTCGACGTGTTCGAGCAGGAACCGTTGCCTGCGGATGATCCGTTCTGGTCGCGCGACAACATCCTGGTATCGCCGCATGCATCGGGCGACCTCGTCGGCTGGCGCGGGCGAGTGGTGGAGCGTTTCGTCGAGAATCTGCGTCGTTGGAAGGCCGGAGAGTCACTGGAGAACGTGGTCGACTTGCGGGATCTCGGAGTCGTCGCATAGAGACGAAAGAGGGGAGGGTGGCCCTCGCGGGCCGCCCTCCCCTCACTGGTCAGCTGCTCAGCCGTGGTTGTGGCGCCAGGGCGGGGAGACCAGACGTTCGCTCGTGGACTGCTCGTAGGGCAGCCCCTCCGGCCAGCGGATGAGCTCGATGACGAGACCCCAATCGGTGAGGAAGTAGCTCCAGTCGAGGCCGTCCAGAGGGCCGCCCTCCTCCTTGCTCACCGCGTTCAGCCAGCGGATATCGTCCCGCTTCCGCAGCTCCTTCTCCGCCTCGTAGATGTCTTCGACGTAGAAGCAGAGGTGCATCCCGCCGGGCTGTGAGACCCGTGGTGCCGGCCCGTCGTTCGGGGCGTCGCGACGCGTGTATTCGAGGATCTCGATGTTGTCGGAGTCGCCGAGCCGGAGCATCGCCAGCCGCATGGTGGTGTTCTCCGGGCCGTCGTCGCCGGGCCAGGTGAAACCGAGGTCGTCGTAGGGGCCCGCATGGAACACCACATGACAACCGAAAGCGCTGACGAAGAAATCGATGGCTTGCTCGAGATTGGGAACGCTCAGGCCGACGTGGTCGACGGCGACTTTGCTTGTGATCACTGCTGTCCTCCAGATTGGGTTCGTGAATTCCACGATAGGTCGCCACACCCGGCGCTGACGTCCCAAAATGAGACAGCAGAAGGGGTCGCCCGTCGACTTCGATGGGCAAAGATTGCACGCGAAACCGATGCCCTGATCGTGTGTCGGGAACGTGCAGATTCACTGAACAGGAGTTGACCCCATGAAAGATGTGAAATGGGAAAACTGGGCGGGAACAGAGGCTTGTCGCCCTGAAGCGGTTATCAAGGTCACCTCCGTCGACCACGTCTGCGAGATCGTTTCCGATGCCACCCGGAGAGGCATCACGGTCCGGCCGGTGGGAAGCGGACACTCGTTCGCCCCGCTCGTCCCCACCGACGGCATCATCCTCGATCTGTCGGCCCTCAGCGGGATCGAGTCGATCGATACAGCTGCGGGGCGGGCGACGGTCAAAGCAGGGACGAGGATCTCGGCTCTCGGTGAACCCCTCTGGGATGCCGGCTTGACACTGCACAACCAGGGGGCGATCGACGCGCAGACCATCGCCGGCGCGATCAGCACCTCGACACACGGCTCGGGGCTGGGGCTGAAGATGATGTCCGGCTGCATAGTCGGAGCGGAGGTGGTCACCGCCGCGGGCGAGCTGGTGAAGCTCGGATCGGACGATCCGAGGCTGGCAGCGCTGCGAGCATCCGTCGGCACGCTCGGGGTGATCGTCAGCCTCGACCTGCAACTGGAGCCGATCTTCAAACTCAAGGAAACGCTCGCATTCTGGTCGTTCGAGGAAGTGCTCGAGCGCTGGGACGAGTTGACGCACAGTCACCGCCACTTCAGCTTCGTGCACGGCCCGCAATACGACATGTCGGCCGAACTTCCGCCGGTGCCCGACGGGACGAAAGTGCCCACGCTGGTGAGGATCTACGACCAGGTGGACATCGATGCTGAGGACAGCTACGAGCCAGCACATCGCGTCAACCGGCCGTACCGCATCTACCCCGATGAGTACACGCCGTCGTGGGAAGAGGTCGAGCCGTACGTGCCGTACGAGCGCGCCCTGGACGCCGTCGCGGCCACCCTTCCGGTGCTCGAGCGGTTCCCGGACGAGTTCCCCCTGGAGATCCGCACGGTCGCCGGCGACGACGCGTGGCTCTCGCCGTCGGGCGGAGTCGAGTCGGTCTCTGTCAACACCGTGCGCACCTGGGGAAACGACAACGGTCCGTTCTTCCGTGCGATCGAAGAGGCGCTCGCGCCGTTTCCCGGCCGACCGCACTGGGGCAAGCAGCCCTATCTCCGCGAACCGGACTTCTATCGGGAGGTGTACCCGCGGTGGGATGACTTCATCCGGCTCCGTCGCCAAATGGACCCGAGCGGGACATTCCTCAATGGGCCGCTACGCACGATCTTCGAGTAGGACCGCAAGCGCGTGACGATGGCAATCGTCACGCGCTTGCTTGCCTGCCGACGACCCTCCCGTGTTCCAATTTGGGACAGCTGCCGGCCTCGCGTGTCTCTATCTTCAATGCTACGCGGTTGCAAAGGCGAACCCCCGGCCTCTGCATTGCTCTTGCCCTCCACGAACGATCGGACATCGCCATGACGAATACGCAGTCCCAAGAAGCAAGTCAGAGTCCGGGTGCGGACCCGGCCATCCAGAAGGACCTCACCGGCTCGATGCGCACGACATCGCTGGTGTTGAGTGTGCTTGCCTTCTCCGCCCCTCTCGTCACAGTCGCGGGATACCTCGTGTTCGTGATCGCACCGGTCGGCGAGTCCGCTCCGGTCTCATGGATCATCGCCACCATCGTGCTGCTGATCTTCTCGGTCGGGTACACCACGATGACCAGGCACGTACCCCGACCAGGTGCCTTCTACGCGTACATCTCTGCCGCATTCGGTCGAACCCCGGGCGTCGGAGCCGCATACCTCGCGACGCTGTCCTACATCCTCATCGCCGGTGGCTTGTACATCTTCGCCGGCATCACGGTGTCGGGGCTCATCTCCGGTTTGGGCGGCCCGCAGACACCGTGGTGGTTGTGGACCTTCGCGACCCTGGTGCTGATCAACCTGCTGGGCTACTTCAACATCGATCTGTCCGCCCGCGTCCTCGTCGTCGTCATGACCATCGAGGTCATCATCGTCGTCATCTTCGACATCTTCGTCTTCGCGAAAGGCGGTTCGGGTGGCCTGACGCTCAAGCCGCTCAACTTCGCGGCGTTCTTGAACCCGGGTGCAGGCGTCGCACTCCTGATCGCTTTCGGGAACTTCCTCGGATTCGAGGCAACCGCGCTCTTCCGCGATGAAGTCAAGAACCCGAACAAGACGATTCCCCGCGCGACCTATGTGTCGGCGCTCTTCATCGGCATTCTGTACGCCGTCTCCGGATATGCACTGATCAGCGCCTACGGCTCGACCGCCGTTCATGTTGCGACGAGCAACCCGAGCGAAATGTTCGCCGACGCGTTGAACAAGTTCGTGCTCCCGGGTTCTGCAGCGTTCGTGAACATCGTTGTGGCAACGTCGGCGATCGCCTCCCTCCTCGCGGTTCACAACGTGTCCGCCCGGTACGTCTTCAACCTCGGCGTCGACAAGGCTCTCCCTCCCTATGTCGGGAAGGTCAACCCTCGTCGCCAGGCTCCGAGTCGCGCCTCGCTGTCGGTCGGGGTGGTCCTGCTGGTCCTCCTCACGGCATTCGGCGCGCCGTTCGCGTTCGGGGGAACGGACCCCTCGGTACTCATCGGTGCGGGGAGCGGCGTCGGATCGGCCGGCGTCCTGCTGCTGATGGCTGTCGTGAGCCTCGCGGCCATCGTCTGGTTCCGGCGAGTGGGCGTTCCCAAGTCGGAGAACGCCTGGAAGGTGTTCATCGCGCCTGCCATCGCCTTCCTGGCCCTTGCCGGCATGGTCGCGTTCGGGCTCGCCCGGTTCGATCTGCTGGTCGGAGGTGCGCCAGGGCAGTACTCCTGGCTGATCGGCGTGCTCGTCGGGATCTTCATCCTCGGCTGTGTCGTCGCGCTTGTGCTCAAGCGGACCAGGCCCGAAGTGTATGCGCGGCTCGGACGGCGCGACAGGATCGTTCCGGAGGTTCCCGAAGACGAGAAGGTGTAGTGCCTGAGGGCGCTGCGAACTGAACCGTGGCGGAGCCCTTCGGACGATGGATGTGGGTCTCACTCCGTCGTCCGGAGGGCTCCGTTTTGCACGCTCGCGCTGGTAGCCCAGGCCACCGGTGGTGTCGATCTGGGACATCGCGTCGCGGAGCAGCGTTCCTACTGTTGGTCCCAGGGAGAGGAAGGAGCCAGCGATGTCCAACGTGGTCACGGCCGGCCTCGAACATCGACCCGTTAAGAGAAAGGGCTCCGAATGACCAGCCTTCCCGACTCGACGACCACCCGAATGAGCGCTCTCGACGACGCCCGCCAGCAGCTCGCTGACGCCGCCATGCATCTGGAGTTGCCAGACGGCACCTTCCAGATGCTGTCGTACCCGCGGCGCGAATTGACCGTCAGTGTTCCGCTCCGGCTCGACAATGGCGACGTGCGACTGTTCGTAGGCCATCGTGTTCAGCACAACTTCTCCCGCGGCCCGGCGAAGGGTGGACTCCGGTATGCGCCAAGCGTCGACATCGAAGAGGTGCGTGCGCTGGCCATGTGGATGACCTGGAAATGCGCGCTGGCGAACCTGCCGTATGGCGGCGCGAAGGGTGGGATCACCATCCAGCCCCGCGACTACTCCCGAACGGAGCTCGAACGGCTCACTCGCCGCTATGCGAGCGAGATCTTTCCCATCATCGGGCCGGAGCGCGACATCCCAGCCCCCGATGTCGGCACCGACGAGAACACGATGGCCTGGATCATGGACACCTACTCGGTGGCATCCGGCTACACGGTACCGGGCGTCGTCACCGGCAAACCGCTCCAGCTCGGGGGTTCCCAGGGGCGCGCCTCCGCAACGAGCCGGGGCGTCACTCACGTTGCGCTCGCCGCACTCGAAAGGGTCGGAATCGAGCAACGCGGAGCACGCGTCGCGGTGCAGGGCATGGGAAAGGTGGGTCGCGATACCGCCCGATTCCTCGCGGCATCCGGTCTCAGAGTGGTTGCCGTGAGCGATCAGTTCGGAGCCGTTCAGAACGCTTCCGGCCTCGATGTCGAGGCGTTGTGCCGGCATCTCGACTCGACCGGAAGTGTCGTCGCCGCCCCCGGGTCCGACGCCTTGGAACGCGACGACTTGCTGGAGCTCGACGTCGACCTGCTTGTGCCCGCCGCGCTGGAAGGCGCGATTCACGAAGGCAATGTCGACCGGATCCGTGCACGGGTGATCGTCGAGGGAGCGAATGGGCCGACGACGACACAGGCCGATCGTGTGCTGAACGAGCGCGGCATCCTCGTGGTCCCCGACATTCTCGCAAACGCCGGGGGGGTGATCGTTTCCTACTTCGAGTGGGTGCAATCCAACCAGACCTACTGGTGGAGTGCGGACGAGGTCGAGGCGCGGCTCCAAGCTCGCATCCTGTCAGCGTGGAACGAGGTCGTGCGTCTCGCCGCCGAGCGGCGGCTCAGCCTGCGTGCCGCCGCCATGGTGCTCGCGGTCGGGCGAGTCGCACAGGCTCACGAACTCCGAGGGCTGTACCCGTGAGTGACGCCGCTACCTCGACCGGCTTCTGCTGGGTGTGCGGCACCCGGTGGCGTCTGGAGTGCGCGGAGCACCCGCTTTCGATAAGCGGCAGCCGAGTCGATTGGTCCGAGGGCCACCAGGGGCAGTCTGCACCCTCAGCGGAGGGGAGCTAGCGGCCGGCCGACGGACTCGTCAGCCGCCTTACCTCCTCACCCACGCTGCAGCGCTCCGTCGTCGTTCGCGGTTCGTGCGAGAGGACCGCTGAAAGCGGGAAGGCGGACTACTTGCGTCCGGAGCAATAATGACCGTATGGCGGACGCCCTGGGTGAGGCCCGCACGGCTTACGCGAGCCGGCGTTGGGAGGACGCGTTCGCCCTCTACGCCCGTGCCGACACGGCCGGAGCAACGCAGGCTGGGCCTCTCGGGCTCGCGGACCTGAGCCGGTACGCGCGCTCTGCCTCCCTCACCGCGCGCGACCCAGAGGCGTTCGTGCTGCTGGAGCGGGGCTATGAGCAGGCGCTTGCGGCCGGTGAGGAACTCGTCGGGGCGGAGTGCGCGTTCTGGTTGGGCTTCCGGCTGTTCTCCCTCGGGGAGGCGGGGCGGGCGCAGGCATGGCTGGCGCGGTCTCGGGAGATCGCCGAGCGGAACGGCGACTGCGTGCAGCGCGGGTATCTGCTGTTGCCGCGTATCCACGGCGAACTGCGGGTGCACCGCAACAAGGAGGCGCTTGCGCTCGCGCAGGAGGCGATAGCGTGCGCGAGCCGGCACGACGATCCCGAGCTGGCGGCCATCGCCCTCCAGCTCGGCGGCCGGGCGCTGATCGAGGACGGCGACGTCGAAGCAGGGATCCGGATGCTCGACGAGGCCATGCTGACGGCCACGTCCGCGGTCACTGGCGAACTGACCCGCGGGCTCGTCTACTGCGCGGTGCTGGGATGCTGCGAGCGCGTGTTCGCCGTGGACCGGGCGCGGGAGTGGTCTGCCGTACTGGGCGAGTGGTGCGACTCGCAGGCGCAGCTCGGAACCTTCAACGGCACCTGCCGGGTTCATCGGGCCGGCCTCTTCCTGTTCGCGGGGGAGTGGGATGCGGCCCTGGCGGAGGCGAACCGGGTGTCCACCGCGTCGACGTCCGACCGGCGCGAGCGTGCCGGCGCCGCCTATGAGACGGCCGAGGTGATGCGCCTTCGGGGCGAGCACGCCGGCGCGGAGAAGCAGTACGCGGCTGCCGCGGCCGGGGGCGTCGATCCGCAGCCGGGCCTCGCGCTGCTGCGCCTTGCGCAAGGCGACACCGCGACAGCGGTCGGCGGCATCAGGCGAGCGTTGGCCACCACGGCCAGCCCGCTCGGCCGCGCACGGCTGCTCCCCGCCGTCGTGGAGATTCTCCAGGCGGCGGCCGAGACCGATGTCGCCGAGGCGGCCGCGCGGGAGCTGTCCGAGATCGCGGGAAGCTTCGCCACCCCCGTCCTGCGGGCGGAGGCCGCTCAAGCGGACGGCCGCGTCCTGCTGAGCCGGAACGACCCCGCAGCCGCCGTCGAGGCGCTCGCTCAGGCGCTCGCCGGATGGCAGGAGCTGGGCGCGCCATACGACGAGGCCCGCGCGCGTGAGCTGCTCGCCGACGCGTTCGCCGCCCTGGGCGACGACGAGGGGGCGCGGATGCAGCGCGAGGCGGCCCACTCGGTCCTCGAGGCGCTGGGTGCAGCTGAGGCCCGAAAGCCGGCCGAGCGCCACATCCTGAGCCCGCGCGAGGCCGAGGTGCTCCGGCTCGCCGCGACCGGGATCACCAACAAGGAGATCGCGCAACGGCTGCAGCTCAGCGCGCGGACGGTCGACCGGCACGTGAGCAACATCCTCGCGAAGCTCGGCGTCCCCTCCCGAGCGGCTGCTACCGCCTACGCCTACGAGCACGACCTGCTTCGCGTCTGACTGGGTGGAAATACCCATCGCGCCGGGTCACGGACGGCGTGGTTCAGCCGACGCGCGCGCGTCGGCGCGGCACCTACCGTGTGCGCATGGATACCACCACAGACACCCTCGTCATCGGCGGAGGCCAGGCCGGGCTCTCCGTCTCGTACCACCTGCGCCGGCTTGGAATCGACCATTTCGTGCTGGACGCGAGCGAGCGGATCGGCGATGCCTGGCGCAACCGCTGGGACAGCCTCGAGCTGTTCACCCCGCGTCGCTACGACGCGCTCGACGGGATGCGGATGCCCGGCGACCCCGCGGGAACCCCGTCGAAGGATGAGATGGCCGACTACCTCGAGGCGTACGCCGCACGCTTCGAGCTGCCGGTGCTCACCGGTCACCGGGTGACCGCCCTGAGCCGTGACGGGGAGGGCTTCGCCGCCGAAACGGCCGGAGGCACGTTCCGGGCTGCCCAGGTGATCGTCGCGATGTCGAACTACCAGCGGCCGCGCATACCGGGCTTCGCCTCCGAGTTGGATGCGGGCATCCAGCAGGTGCACGCCGCGGCGTACGCACATCCCGGGCACCTCCGCCCCGGACGCGTGCTCATCGTAGGGGCGGGCAACTCCGGCGCGGAGCTCGCCAAGGAGATCGCGGCCGATCACGAGGTGATCGTTGCCGGCCCGAGCACGGGCGAGGTGCCCGGCTCCTACGCGGGCTTCCTGAACCGCCACGTCGTTGTCCACGCGCTGAACGGCGTGGTCTTCCCGCACCTGCTGTCGGTGAACACGCCCATGGGTCGACGGATGCGGCCCAAGGTCATGTCGCACGGCGTCCCGCTCATCCGCGTCAAGTCGCGAGACCTGGAGCGTCTCGGCGTCGTCCGGGCGCACCGTGTGACCGGCGTACAGGGCGGCCTGCCGCTGATCGACGGCGCACCCGTGGACGTGGCGAACGTCATCTGGTGCAGCGGCTACGACCCGGGACTGGACTGGATCCAGCTCCCCATCCTCGACGACCGGGGGGAGCCGCGCCATGAGCGCGGCGTGGTTCCGGAGGTGCCGGGCCTCTACTTCGTCGGCCTGCACTTCCTGACCTCGATGGCCTCCGCCATGGTGCACGGCGTGGGCCGCGACGCCGCTCGGATCGCCGCCCTCGTTGCCGCCTCCTCCCGTCAACCTGCGGCCGCCTGAGAGGGCGGGTAGGGCCTCAAGCTCACGTTGACATCCCGGATTCACAGGGTGCGCAGGAAGGCCGTGATGTCGGCGGCCAGCACCTCGGGTTCTTCGTGCGGGGCGAAATGTCCGCCGCGGGCCATTGTCGTGTAGCGCGTGACGTCGTACGTCCGCTCGGCCCAGCTGCGGGGCGGGTTGGCGAGGTCGTGCGGGAAGAGCGCGACAGCAGTGGGAACCCTCACGCGATCGACGCGGGTGGTGAAGCCGGCGGCGTACTCGTAGTAGGGGCGGAACGATGTGCCGATCGAGTTGGTGAACCAGTAGACGGACGCGAGCGTTGCCAGGTAGTCGTCGCTGAATCGTGTCGAGAGGTCGCCTCCGCAGTCGCTCCAGGCCCGGTGCTTCTCCAGGATCCACGACAGCAGGCCCGCCGGTGAGTCGGACAGCGCGGGCGCAAGGGTGAGAGGCCGGGTCTGCTGCTGGTGCTGATAGGCACCCTCGCTCGCGACCCAGGCGTCGACTCTCTTCAGGTGGTCACGTTCCTCCTCGGTGAGTGTCGCCTCGTCGAGGTCGCGCGGGGCGGCGACGGCGAGGAGGTGGATGCCGGCGACGGCGTCCGGATGGGTTTGCGCGAGTCGAGAGGTGATGCCGGCTCCCAGGTCGCCGCCGTGCGCCGCGTAGCGCTCGAAGCCGAGATGTTCGGTCATCAGCCGGTGCCACAACTCGTGGGTCTGCTCAGCGAACGTCGGGCGCTGAGGCGAGAACGGCAGCCCCGGAAGCGCGGGGACGATCACCGTGACGGCGTCGGTGGCGTTGCCGCCGAAGCGTGAGGGTGTCGCCAGTCGGCGTGCCAGGTCGACCAGTTCCAGCGCGCTGCTCGGCCAGCCGTTGGTGAGCACGACAGGCAGCCCGCCGGAGGCTTCCGCATCGAACCGGAGGTAGGCCACGGGCGTGCCTCCGAGGTCGGCTTGGTGCCAGGGCAGCGCATCGATCACGCGCTGCTGCGCGTCCCACTCGAAGTCATCGGCCCAGAACTCCACCAGGCGCCGCAGCTCGTGCAGGTCGGTCCCCGCTTCCCAGCTGGTGTCCGGCCATGCGGCGGGCCACCGGGTGTCGCGGAGTCTGCGACGCAGATCCTCGACATCCCGCTCGCTGACGGTGATGGGCCGGGTCTCAGACACGCTTGCTCCTTGAGGTTGCGGGAACCGCTGTTCGCCGAATAGTGTCACACGCGACCAGCGAGCCGGGAGGTCGACCAATGAGGGAGCCCTCGCCGCGGCCGCTTCGTTGCTCCTCATCGCGGGGTCCGCAGGCTGGTGGCTCGGCCGCCGAGGCCCGCTCGTAGCTGCGCCGGACACTGTCGCTGACGGTCAGTCCTGCAGCCGCCGGTTGATGCGTTCGATCCAGTGGTGACCAGGATGCGCCGAGTGGAGCGCCCCTTTCAGCCAGTCGAGATCGCTCAGGTCGAGGAGCGGAAGGCACCGTTCGAAGTCGTTTTCATCTTTGGCGCGCGGGTTCTGTGCTTTCAGGAGCAGTTGCACCTCCGGCCGGAGGTAGGTCACACCCTTGTACCGCCAGAGACAGTCCTTGAGGGGGCGCAGGATGCGCGGGTCTCGCTTGAAGATCCACATGCTGTCCTGGACGCGTTCGAGCATCACGTCGTACTCCCAGGGGTCGGCTCCGCTCGCGCGCAACCACAGGTTGTCGGTCCCTTCGTGAAGCCGGGGCGCCGACCCTGGGAACAGGGGAGTGAGGCTTCCCGCGGCGGCCCACACATCCAGTCCAGGCGAGAAGAAACGAATGAAGCCGTCGAGGCTGTCGCGGGGTATTCCGATGTCGAGGTCGCCATGTTCGCGGGATGATCCCACGAAGGCGTCGATCGCCCACCCGCCGGCGATCCACCACTGTCCGCCATAACCGCCGAAGCGAGTAGCGGCGTCAGCCGGTGTCCGGTGCGCCCACGGGCCGTACAGGCGAACCACTTCGTCGTGATCGAGCACGGTGCCATCGTAGAACCGCGGCGGGCCGTGACCCGCAGCCGACAGCCGGTTGTTCTGGTGCACGATGGTGGGATGACGACCGCACGCGTGATCTCGGTGAGCCGCGACGACGAGCACCGCTTCTCCAAGCCGCCGCAGGAGTCCATCACCCTGGTCGCCGGTCTGGGTGTCGAAGGGGATGCGCATTTCGGCTCGACGGTTCAGCACCTCTCACGGGTGCGGCGTGACCCGACGCAAGCCAACCTCCGTCAGGTCCACCTCATCCACGGGGAGCTGTTCGACGAGGTCACCGCCGACGTCAGCCCCGGACAGCTCGGCGAGAACGTGACCACCGGGGGCCTGGAGCTGCTCGAGCTGCCCCGCGGCACCCGGCTCCGCCTGGGGGATGAGGCCGTCGTCGAACTGACGGGGCTGCGCAACCCGTGCGTCCAGATCGACCGTTTCGAACCCGGACTGCTCAAGCAGGTCGTCGGAACCGATGCGGATGGCGCCACGGTTCGCAAGGCGGGCGTCATGGCCGTGGTCGTCACCGGTGGCGTCGTGAAGCCGGGCGATCCCATTGCGGTGCACCTCCCGGCGGAACCCTTCGAGGCGCTCGCGCCGGTCTGACCGCCGAGGCCGGATGGGCCTGCTCGTCAGCCGCCGCCGACCGCGCTGCCGGTCAGCTCGTGGCGCGAGAACGTGTAGATGAAGCAGTAGTAGGAGCGCGCTCCGGACGCCCACTGCTCCGCGGTGTCGGGGTAGCGCAGGTCGATCTGGACGTCCTCGTTCCAGACGGCGACCCAATCCCAGTTCAGGATGCCCGGAGCCCCGCAGAGGTCGGTGACCTGGGTGTCCAGCGCTTCCTTGCCGGGAAAAGGGGCACCGGCCGGCTGCGGTAGGACGCCCCGCGACAGGAGCTGTGCGATATGCGGGGAGGCGCAGTCGACCACCGGATAACCGGCCGCCGACTTCGAGGGGTAGAGCTGGAGGCAATCGCCGGTCGTGAGGGAGTCCACCGGCTGCTCCGGAACGGTGGCGACCGCTGTCCGCGTCGGCCGGGGCGGCAGGCCGAGTGGTGTCGGCCTGGTGGCTGCCTCGGGGAGCTGCGGCGCCTGCTGCCCGGAGGTCGACACGGCGTGCCCGGGAGCGTCCCCGGCGGGCATTCCGATCAGGAGGGCCGCGGCGGCCACAAGTGCGACCGCCACCGCGGCGGTGCTGCCGACGATCACGGCCCAGCCACGGCGCGACAGGCCCGAGGGCTCCTCCTCGGGAGGCCGCTCCCCGCGCGTTCGGCCGTCTCTCACCCGCACAGCCTAACCGGCGTCGGACCCGATGGAACCGTGGCGACCGTGCCGGACATTACTAGGTAAGGACGGGAAACCGACCGACCCGATTCCGCGCGCATGACAAGGGGACATACCGGCGCGGAACCAGGAACGGTGCCCGCCGCTGAGCGCCTTGGGGGGTGGGCGGCGGCGGGCACCTTCCGGACCGAAGAACGATATCCACGGAACGGATGCCACCACCATGGCATCCCATCAGTCAGGGGGACCACATGACATCCAGCTACTCCATCGACCCGGCGGCTCTTGAACTGCCGCCGACGCAGCCGATCGACATGACGGCGCTTCTGCAGCAGGCGCTCAACGACCAGCGCTGATCCGGCGCAGTCGCACGTCGGAGCGCGTCAGAGGACCCGGAATCTCAGGTGCGTCGCCGACGGGGTGACCCGCGCGTCGATCCGCTCGAGCTGAATCGCAGACTCGAGCGAGCCGAACAGCCGGGTCTTCGGCACCATCGCCGAAGGGATCTCCTCCTCGATTCCGGCAGCCACGTCGCGGGCCGGGTGATGCCGTCCTTATATCTAGTGGGTGCCCTGCAGGACGGGCAAGGGGGGAGGAGGACCGTGTCCGCCACGCACTCAAAGCGGCGCTGTGCACCACGCGACCGCCCGCGGGGACTACCGTTAAGCGATGACTACGCCTGATTCCGCGCCGACCGGCACCGAGACCGCCGACGACGCGCCGACCTTCACCTCCCTGGGGCTGGATGGCGCCGTCCTGAAGGCGCTGAAGGATGTCGGCTACGAGACCCCGTCCGCCATCCAGGCGGCCACGATCCCGCTGTTGCTGGAGGGCCGCGACGTCGTCGGGCTCGCCCAGACCGGGACCGGCAAGACGGCCGCGTTCGCGCTGCCCATCCTGTCCCGCCTCGACCTGTCGCAGAAGAGCCCGCAGGCTCTCGTGCTGGCGCCCACCCGCGAGCTGGCCCTGCAGGTGGCGGAGGCGTTCGAGAGCTACGCGACCCACATGAAGGGCGTGCACCTGCTGCCGGTCTACGGCGGGCAGGGCTACGGCGTCCAGCTGTCGGCGCTGCGCCGCGGCGTGCACATCGTCGTCGGCACCCCAGGGCGCATCATGGACCACCTCGACAAGGGCACGCTCGACCTGTCCGAGTTGAAGTACCTCGTGCTCGACGAAGCCGACGAGATGCTGAAGATGGGCTTCGCGGAGGACGTGGAGACCATCCTCGCCGACACCCCCGAGGACAAACAGGTGGCCCTGTTCTCGGCGACGATGCCGGCGCAGATCCGCCGCATCTCGAAGAAGTACCTGCACGACCCCGAAGAGATCACCGTCAAGTCGAAGACGACCACGTCAGCCAACACCACGCAGCGCTACCTCGTCGTGTCGTACGCGCAGAAGGTGGACGCGCTCACGCGCATCCTCGAGGTGGAGAACTTCGAGGGCATGATCGTCTTCGTCCGCACCAAGAACGAGACCGAGACCCTCGCCGAGCGGCTTCGGGCACGCGGGTACTCGGCGGCCGCCATCAACGGCGACGTCGCCCAGGTCCAGCGCGAGCGCACAGTCGACCAGCTCAAGTCGGGCAAGCTCGACATCCTGGTGGCGACGGATGTGGCCGCCCGCGGTCTCGATGTCGAACGCATCAGCCACGTCGTCAACTTCGACATCCCGGTCGACACCGAGTCGTACGTGCACCGGATCGGCCGCACCGGCCGGGCCGGACGGAGCGGTGCGGCGATCAGCTTCGTCACGCCGCGCGAACGCCGGCTGCTCACCGCGATCGAGAAGGCCACCCGCCAGCCGCTCACTCAGATGCAGCTGCCCAGCGTCGACGACGTCAACGTGACGCGACTCGCCCGCTTCGACGACGCCATCTCGGAGGCGCTCGCCCAGGAGGACCGGATCTCCCGGTTCCGTGACATCATCGGCCACTACGTGTCGCATCACGATGTCCCCGAGGCCGACGTGGCGGCGGCGCTCGCCGTGGTCGCGCAGGGCGAGGAACCGCTGCTGCTGAGCGCCGACGACCTGCTCTCGCAGCGCGTCGAGCGCGACTCCCGGCAGGAGGACCGCTCGGGCCGCGCCGATCGCGGTGGCCGGGACGACCGCGGGGGCCGGGGCGATCGTGGGCCGCGCCGCGAGCGCAGCGACAAGACGATGGCGCCGTACCGCCTCGAGGTGGGCAAGCGTCAGAAGGTCGAACCGCGCCAGATCGTCGGCGCTCTCGCCAACGAGGGCGGCCTCAGCCGCGAAGACTTCGGGCACATCCGCATCATGCCCGACTTCACGATCGTGGAACTCCCCGCCGACCTCCCCGGCGACACGCTCTCCCGGCTGTCGGGCACACGCATCGGCGGCAAGCTGATCCAACTGCGGCCCGACACCGGCGGACGCGGCAGGAGCGAGTCGTGGCAGCGCGACGACCGCCCGCCGCGCAAGCCCCGGCACAGCTGAGCGCGGCGGTGCGGGTCAGTCCTCGCTGACCCGCACGGTCGTCTTCCCGTTCCCTTTCGCGCGCCCGCCGAAGGCGGCGGGGGCGTCCTCCAGCCCGACGACGTCGCCCACGAACGTGCGCAGCCTCCCGTCGCGCGCCCGCCGGGCCAGCTTGACCAGCTGCGCCCGGTCCGGCTCGACGACGAAGAACACCGCGGAGACTCTGGGCCGCTGGATCTGCGGCGGCGCGACGATGGTCACGAAGGTTCCGCCGTCGCGCACCTGAGCCGCAACAAAGCCCTCTAGACGCTCAGGTCCAGGGGCCATGCTGCGTTTCCCTGCCCCTAGGAGGCGGGATCTCGCGTGTTCCCTATTCCTGGCCGTTTCGGAACCCGCGAACCGGCAACAAACAGTGCAACCACTACAGTTGCCGTGATTCCTGAGAGCCACAGCGCGTCGCCACGCGCCACTGTAGCGGCTAAGGCGAGCGCGCCAACGTACGCAACTCCCGCAACCGCAAGGTGCCATTTAGCCAGGAGTCCGGTAGGCGCCGGGCCTCGCGGACGAATAAGGCGGTCAATTACAACCCCCAGCACCACCACAACAAAAGAGACTAGGCCCGCCATTTTCAGCGGTAATGCGGCGAATGCGATCACCGACGATCCGGCAAGCAAGCCGATCGGCAAGAAGTACCGGACAGCTTGACGACGATTCTGAATCACGGTGGGATCCCTGTCGATAGCCATGGCTACAAGTTGTAGCAACTGCCGTAGGCCCCGAGCAGCGTGGATGCTGTACCTACCAGCCAAACGGCTGTCGCCGTCAGCGGGTTCCATGCGAGAACGGCTACACCAGCCAAAAATCGAGACTTCCGCACGGAGGTCTCCCTTCGCTTGTAAGCAAGCGAAGTGAACAGATGCCCATCACCCGGCAAGCCGGAACGGTCGCAGTCCACTACCGGGCGGGCAGAATGCCCCGCCGCCTATACCGACGAAGAAATCCCACAGAAATGACGCGCCGTTATGAAAACGTGAGCCAACCAGCCTCGCGGAAGGGAGTAAAGATCGCAAGGTCCGCGTCCGCGGCCTCCACTTCCCGGCGAAACCCCGGTACACCCGCTGAAAATTGGCCTCCCCTACACGCGTAGATGCGAGACGTTCGCGCCGGGATGGACGGCGTGCGGTCGCGACTCGCACGGTCCGTCCGGGTGGCGGGCCACTCCAGCTCGCCGGGCGTGAAGCCGGCGGCGCGCACCTCCACCACCACGTCGTTCTCGGCCGCGTGCGGGTCCGGCCGCTCCGCCAGCGCCATGCCCGCAACGCCCTCCGCTCGGTCGCTCACGGTGATCGCCTAGATGGGCCATCCTCCGTCCGTGCCGTCCTTCCATGATGCGAGCGATGGTGCCGCTCCGGCCAGAGCCGAATCGGGAGGGGGACCTGTGCGCTCAGGCCACGATCTTGCCCAACACCTCGTTGAGCGCCTCCGTCGTGCTCGGGTGGGTGTAGATGGCGTTCTTCAGCGTGGTCGCCGTGACGCCCTGGCGCATCGCGAGGGCCACCGTGTTGATGACCTCCTGGGCGTCGATGCTGAGGATCGCGGCGCCCAGGATCAGGTCGGTGTCCGCGTCCAGGATGAACTTCATCATTCCGCGGGTCTCTTCCACCGTGTAGGCGCGGGGCATCGCGACGATGTCGGCGACGTTCTCCCGGGCGACGAGGATGTTCCGTCCCTGCTCGCGAGCCTCACGCTCGGTGAGGCCGACGGTGGCGAGCGGCGGTGTGATGAACAGCGTCCGCGGTACGGCCACCCGGTCGGAAGTGCTCCGTGTGCCGGCGCGGAGGAGCTGGTCGATGACGATCCGTGCGTCGTCCAGTGAGACGTAGGTGAACTGCGGTCCGCCGTTCACGTCGCCGAGCGCGAAGATGTGCGGCTGCGAGGTCCGGAGGAACTCATCCACGATCACGGCACCGCGGTGGGTGGTCTTCACCCCTGCCGCCTCGAGCGCCAGGCCCTCGGTCGCCGGCTTGCGGCCGGTCGCGGCGAGGAACGCGTCGCCGTCGATAGTGGTCGTCGTGCCGTCTTTCGTGTAGCTGATCCGGGTGCCGCCGTCGATGTCGTCGATGCGAGTGACCGTCGCTCCCGTTACGACGGTGATGCCGTCGCCGAGGAGGATGCCGGTGGCGACGTCTGCCACGTCATCGTCCTCCTTCGGCAGCAGGCGGTCGGCGGCCTCCAGGACCGTGACCTCCGATCCGAAGTGCCGGTAGATGGACGCGAACTCCAGTCCGAGGTACCCGCCGCCGATGATGACGAGGTGCGCGGGCAGCACGGCAGCACGGGTCAGCTCCGTGCTGCTCACGATGTGCGCGCTGGTCGCAATGCCCTCGATGTCCGGAACGATCGGCTCGGATCCGGTGTTGATCAGGATGGTCGGGGCGGTGATGGTGATCTGGTCGGGGCCGACGCCGACGACGACGGTGTGGGCGTCGACGAAGTGTGCCGCGCCGGTGATGACCGTGGCGGTGTCCTTGCCGTCGAGCGCAGCGAAGTTGCCGGCGCGGAAGGAGGCCGTGAGCGCCCGGACGCCTTCGATCGAGTTGGCGAAGAACTCCTGCGCCTCATCCTCCAGGCGGCGCGAGTTGGAGTAGTGCACGAGCATCTTCGTCGGCACGCAGCCGACGTTCGGGCAGGTGCCGCCGTACATCTCCTCCGACTGCTCGATGAGGATGACGCGCTTGCCCGCATCCGTCAGAGCGTGTGCGGCGGTCTTGCCGCCCTTGCCGAATCCGACGACGATCGCGTCGGCAGTGAGGGAAGTCGTAGTGTCCATGTCTTGAGTGTGAGCACCGGAAGGTGATACCACTAGACGGTTGGGTATCAAGAAACCGCCCGAAAGTCTCACATGGATGAAATCAGCCAGCTGCTGCGGATGGCGCGTCTCGAAGCCACGCTTGACAAGCGCTGCCTGCTGGCGGGGTCGACGGAGATGGACGTAGCGGCCGGACCGCCTCGCGACATCCCGTTCCACGTCCTCCTGGAGGGCGAATGCGACCTCGAAGTCGCGGGCGGTCTGCACCACCTGACCGCGGGCGACGTGGTGATCATCCCGAGCGGCGGCCGGCACCGCATCATCACGGCGGGCTCGGGCACCACCCGTTCGATCGCGGAACGGCCGGGGGCCACATTTGCGCTGACGACGAGTACCGCGGGCGGTGAACCGGTCATCGACCTGTTCTGCGGCCACTACACGATCGGCGCGGGCGCCGGCGCCATCCTCTTCGGCTCCCTCCCCACGCCCACCCATGTCTCACTGTTCCGGTCGGAGGACGGCCGCGCCGAACTCCTCCGGCTGAGCGAGTCGATGCGCGCCGAAGCGGACCGCGACGGCGCAGGCTCCGCGGCCATCATGTCGGCATTCTGCACCGTCCTGATCGCGATGGTCCTCCGCACGAGCACCGCTCCGGGTGCTCATGGTCGCATCTGGACCGCCGTGGCAGACCACCAGCTGACCGCGATCATCCAGGAGGTGCTCGCCCGGCCGGGCGATCGCTGGACGCTCGAGCGGCTGAGCGCCCGCATGTCCATGTCTCGCGCCACCTTCATTCGGCGGTTCCAGGCTGCCACGGGGATGACCTTCGGTCAGTTCGTCACGCGTGCCCGCCTGATGACCGCTGCCGATCTGCTGGCCGGGTCGGACCTGGCGGTCGCCGGGGTTGCGGCTGAGGTCGGTTACCGCTCTGAATCGGCGTTCACCCGGGCGTTCCGATCTGAGACCGGCCAGACACCGGCCCGTTTCCGCAGAGCGCACCAGGACAGCCTGCTGCCGGTCGCGCGGGCATGACTCAGCCGCGCCCCGCCCACGGGTCGTAGTCGGCGAGCAGCGCGCCCTGCGCGGGGCGGTCCACCTCCGGGATGTGCTGCAGGTTGATGCGCACCCGGTACCAGAGCGAGCTCGAGCCGCGCATCCCGTCCACGAGTTCGTCTGCGGGGTGGAGCAGCGCCGCCGCGTCCGGGTTGGCCGCCTTCCACTGCTCCAGCGCATCCATCGCCTCGGGCTTCGTCTTCGTGCGGGCGACCTCGATGAGCGGCATCTGGGAGACCCGACGGCCCGCACCGTCTCCGGAGCGCGGCGGCTTCTCCGCAGGTCCGAGGCGCTCGGCGAGCGCGAGCAGTGCGTCGAGCGAGCCGACGGCGTCGTCGATGCCGGCGTGCGGGTCGCCGCGCTCGGCGAACCGCTCGAGCACGGTCGGCACGGTGAACTCCTCCGGACGCCGGGAGCGAACCTCATCCCACTCGAGCGGCGTGGAGACGCGCGCGTCGGGCAGCGCGCGGATCGAGTACGCGGAAGCGACCGTGCGGTCCTTGGCGTTCTGGTTGAAGTCGACGAACACGCTCTCGCCGCGCTCCTCCTTCCACCAGCGGGCCGTCGCGAGGCCGGGCGCGCGGTTCTCCACCTCGCGGGCGAGCGTCTCGGCGGCGAGACGGACGTCGGCGAAGCCCCACTGCGGCGCGATGCGGACCAGGATGTGCAGCCCACGCGACCCGCTCGTCTTCGGCCAGCCGACGAGGCCATGGTCGCTCAGCACGTCCCGCGCGATGAATGCGACGTCCACGATCTGCGACCAGTCGACTCCGGGCATCGGGTCGAGGTCGACGCGCAACTCGTCGGGATGGTCGAGGTCCTCCGCCCGGACGGGGTGCGGGTTGAGGTCGAGGCAGCCGAGGTTCGACACCCAGGCGAGTCCGGCGGCGTCGCGCACCACCGTCTCCTCGGCCGACGTCCCACTGGCGTAGTGCAGGGTCGCCGTGTCGATGTAGGGCGGGTGGCCGTCGGGGACGCGCTTCTGGAAGAACGGCTCCTGCGAGAGTCCCTTCACGAAGCGCTTCAGCACCATCGGGCGCCCGCCTGCACCCCGGAGCGCACCCTCCGCCACTGCGATGTAGTACTGCGCGAGGTCGAGCTTCGTCAGGCCGGCTTCGGGGAAGACGACCTTGCCGGGGTTCGAGATGCGCACCTCCTGGCCAGCGACCTCCAGGAACGTCTCCGACTTCGACGGGCTCATGCCGCCACGCTAACCGTCATGGGCCGCTGCTGCCAGGCCCGAGGCTGCGTACACTCGGCCTCACCCTCCAGCGTGAAAGCGAGACCCTGCGTGTCCGAGCCCAAGCAGCTGTTCGTCAACCTGTTCGAGATGGCGACCGTGAGCCACATCACGCACGGTCTGTGGCCGCTGCCCGGCAACAACCGCGAGCGCTTCGCCGACATCGACTACTGGGTGGAGCTGGCCCAGCTGCTCGAGCATGGCGGCTTCGACGGCATCTTCCTGGCCGACGTGGTCGGCGCCTACGACGTGTTCCGGGGCGGACCGGAGACCGCGCTGCGGGAAGGGCTGCAGATCCCGAACCTGGACCCGCTGCTGCTGGTGCCGGCGATGGCCGCGGTGACCGAGCGGCTGGGATTCGGCGTCACCTTCTCGACGACGTACGAGCCGCCGTTCGCCTTCGCACGCCGGATGTCGACGCTCGACCACCTGACGAAAGGCCGGATCGGCTGGAACATCGTCACGTCGTACCTTCCGAACGCGGCCCGAAATTTCGGGCTCGACGCCGAGATCCCGCACGATGACCGGTATCGCTTCGCCGACGAATACCTGGAGGTCCTGTACAAGCTGTGGGAGGGCTCCTGGGACGACGACGCGGTCATCGCCGACCGCGATTCGGGCGTCTTCACCGATCCGTCGAAGGTGCGCTACATCGACCACGTCGGCGAGCGGTACCGGGTGGCCGGGCCGCACCTCGTGCATCCCTCGCCGCAGCGGACGCCGACGCTGTTCCAGGCGACCGGGTCACCGGCCGGAATCGAGTTCGCGGGCAAGCACGCCGAGGTGGTCTTCACCGGCGGCCGCACGAGCGAGGAGTTCCAGCGGGCGGCCTCTGGGATGCGCGACGCGGCCGAGCGTCACGGTCGCCTCCGCGACGACCTGCGTTTCATCGCGATGGCCGGCGTCATCGTCGGGCGCACGCAGGAGGAGGCGGAGGACAAGTGGCGCCTCTACCGCGAGCACGTCAGCCTCGACGGGATGCTCGCCCACAGCAGCCTGCCCGTCGACCTGACCGCGTTCCCGCGCGACATCACCGTGCGTGAGGCGCTGGCCCGGGCCGAGTTCCCGCCGGAACGGGTGCCGTTCCTCCCGCTCGACCGGACCGTCGGCCAGGCGCTCGACTTCGTGCAGTACGGACGCGACGAGCGGTTCCTGGTCGTGGGAGACCCGAAGACGGTCGCCGACGAGATCGAGCGATGGCTCGACGAGGACGGCCTGGACGGCATCAACCTCCGCCAGTACCACTCGTTCGACACCGCCCGCGACTTCGCCGAGCTGGTCGTCCCCGAGCTGCGGCGACGCGGGCGTCTGCCGCATGAGGGCGAACGGCCGGGAACCCTCCGCGAGCGCCTGTTCGGCGAGGGCCGCATCCGCCTGCCCGAGCGCCATGTCGGCGCCCGCTACCGTCACTAGCCCCGCTGTCGCAGCTGGCGCTGCCAGTCGCCCGGAACCCGGTTCGCCGGTCCGGGGACCGACTGGTCGACGGGGTGGCTGACTGGGGGTGCGAGCTCGGGCCCGTCGATGAAAGCCTGCCTGCGGTAGTCGTAGAACCAGGCCTCGCCGGGCTCGAAGCTCCGGATGATGGGATGGCCGGTGCTCTCGGCGTGCTTGCTCGCGTGGGTGTTCAGCGAATCGTCGCAGCACCCGATGTGCCCGCAGGTCGCGCAGCGGCGCAAGTGCAGCCACCAGTCGCCGGTCTGTGTGCACTCCTCGCAGCCGGGCCCGCTCGGTCCCACCGTCGGGTCGATGACCTGTGTGCGTCCCGCTTCGCTGCTGCTGTGGTCTGTCATGGTTCCTCCTGGTCGAGCGGGGTGGGGTGGTGTGCGGTCCGCAGACGCACGAAACGGTAGCCGATCCCGACAGCCAGGACCACAACGCCGGCCGCGATCGAGCCGACGGGCAGGGTGGCGACGAGGATGACGCAACCGATGGCACCCGCGACAGCCAGCGCTCGCGGGTAACGCCGGTGGGCGCGGTCCTGCGTCCAGGCGGACGCGTTGGCGACGAGGTAGTACAGCAGGACGCCGAACGACGAGAACCCGATGGCGCCGCGCAGGTCCGTCACGGCGACCAGGACGCAGACGATCAGGCCGAGTGCGAGCTCCGCCCGGTACGGCACCCGGAAGCGCGGGTGGACGGCGGAGAACCAGGCGGGGATGTCGCGGTTGCGCGCCATCGCGAGGCTGGTGCGTCCGATTCCGGCGATCATCGCGAGGAGCGCGCCGAGAGCCGCAGTGGCCGCGCCGATCCGGATCACGACGTCCGGCCAGGCCGCACCGCTCGTCTGGGCGACGGCCCCCAGCGGAGCGGCCGCCTCCGCGAGACCGGCGGCGCCGAGGGCGTGCAGTGCGGAGATCGCGACGAGCGCGTACAGGACGAGGACGATGACCAGGGCGGTCGTGATCGCTCGCGGGATGGTCCTCGCCGGGTCGACGACCTCCTCGCCCATCGTCGCGATGCGCGCGTAGCCGGCGAAGGCGAAGAACAGGAAGCCCGCTGCCTGAAGGACGCCGTACAGCGACGCGGGCGCTCCGGGCTGTGCCGCGGAGGCTGCAGTGTGGCTGAAGCCGATGACGATCGCCACCGTGAGCGCGAGCAGGGAGACGGCGACGAGGATGCGCGTCAGCAGCGCCGTCCGCGTCACGCCGAGGGTGTTGACCACCGTCAACGCGGCCACCGCGACGATCGCGACCGGCTTGACCCACGCTCCCGGAACCGCGTAGCCGGCGAACGTCAGCGCCATCGCCGCCGAACTGGCCGTCTTGCCCACGACGAACGACCAGCCTGCGACGAAGCCGGGCCATTCGCCGAGTCGCTCCCGGCCGTACACGTACGTGCCGCCCGAGGTCGGGTACTGCGCGGCGAGCTGCGCCGACGACGTCGCGTTGCAGAAGGCGATGAAGCCGGCCACCACGAGCCCCACCAGCAGCCCCGCGCCGGCGGCCGCAGCCGCGGGGGCGAACGCGGCGAAGACGCCGGCACCGATCATGGAGCCCAGTCCGAGGGTGATCGCGTCGCCGAGGCCCAGCCGCCGCGCGAGCGCGCCGGACTGCGGGGGAGGCGGTGGTGTGGTCATCGGAGTGATCGCAGTGTACGCGAGCCGGGTGACGTCGACGTTTCTTGTCAAGCCCTGCCGACTTCGCGCCGGGAGGCGGATCGTGGATGCTGTACGGGACCCGTCGGGGCCCGGTTTGACCGCAGGAGCCGACCATGAGCGTCATCCATCACAGCGCCCTCCCGGGCCACGATGTCCACACCGACAACCCACTCGACATCTGGGGGCGCCGCATCGCCGTCGCCGTGACCGTGATCGTCGCCGTGCCCACCCTCATCATCGGGATGATCGCGCTGCTCTCCTAGCTCCTGGCGACTCCGGGCACCTGAGCCGAGTGGATGGACGAGGACCGTCGAGCGGGGTACCGTCGCGCGTTCAGGACCCAACGGAAGGATGACGCCATGAGCGACGAGAACAAGCGCCCCGATGCGGACGAGCTGCCCGACGGCTCCGGCTCCGACGGCAGCGCCCCCGAGCCCGGCGAGGACACCAACTCGGGCGGCGGCCCCGAAGACCCCGACCACTAACCGCCCCCGCCTCCTGCGCCTCCCGCCCCACCGTCGAGTCCACACTTTCTACACGCTTTCGGCGCCCCAAACGTGCACTTTGTGTGTACTCGACGGTGGGGGGTGGGGCGCGAGAGGTCAGCGGCGGCGGTGGGGACGCACGCTGAGGGACTCGATGGTGCCGGAGGGCGGGAGGTCGACGGCCGTGCGGACGGTCGCGGCGACCATCTCTGGCGTGATCGTGTACGCGGCGTCGTACTCGTGGCCCTCGCGGGCGACGAGCTCGCGCTGCATGTCGGTGTCCACCCGGCCGGGGTGGATGCTCGTCACGCGCACACCGTTCGGCCGCTCCTCCTCGCGCAGTGCGTCCGTGAGCGCCCGCAGGGCGAACTTCGATCCGGCGTAGACCCCGCCGCCGGGGCCGCTCGCGAATCCCGAGCCGCTGTTGATCGAGACCACCAGACCTCGCGCCGCGCGCAGCGCCGGCAGGGCACGTCGGGTCAGCGCCGCGACCGCGAAGACGTTGACCTCGAAGACGCGGCGCCAGGTCTCGGCGTCCGTCTCCTCGATCGTGCCGCCGTCCTCGACGCCCGCGGAGTGGACCAGCACGTCCAGCTGATTCGGAAGCGGAGGCAGCGTCCCGCCCGTCAGATCCGCGACGAGGTCGGCCACATAGGGTTCCGCCGAGGGCAACTGGGCGACCACCGCATCCACCGCCTCCGCGTCACGTCCCCCGACGAGGATGTGGTGCGTGCGTCCCAGCTCGACCGCGATCGCCCTCCCGATCCCGCGCGAGGCTCCGGTGACGAGGGCGATCGGGCGGGTCGGGTCGCTGGCTGTCATGCTCCGACCCTACGCGGGCGCAACGGCTCAGGCGCGACGCAGCATCCCCAGCCCGGCCGGAACGGACAGCACCGCGATCGCCGTCACGAACACCACGAGCACCGGCACCAGCGGCCAGACGATGAGGGCGATGCCGACCAGGAGGACCGGAAGCGCGAGCCCGATGTAGGCGATGAGGAAGATCGCGGACAGCACCTCGCCGCGGCGTTCCGGCGCCGCGATCGACGCGGTGACGGCGATGGCGGAGCGGAACTGGAGTCCGACGCCCGCCCCGGCGAGCACCCCGCTCACGACGAACACCGCGAGGGATGCCACCAGCACGCTCGCGGCCAGGCCGCTCAGCCCCAGCAGCATGAGCACCAGGGCGAGGATGAGCTGGCCGCGGGTCGACATCCGCACGAACACGATCTGCGACACCGCCGAGGCGGCGAACACCGCGAAGGGAACTGCTCCGGCGAGCAGGTGCGACGTCTCGTGCAGCGTCCCGGCCAGCACGCTCGGGGCGAGAGAGGTGAAGAGCCCGAACACCGCGAAACCCGCGAACGCGGCGACGGCGGCGGCCGAGAAGGCGCCCCGCGCCTCGGCCGGGAGGGAGATGCGCTGCGGCCGGTACGCCGGACGCTCCTCCGCCCGCTCCACCGTCTCCGGCACCAGCGCCACGGCGACGGCGGCAACCGCCAGGATCACCAGGAACACGGCGTACGGGAGGAGCAGCGGCGCCGGGAGGAACTGCGCGAAGGCGCCGCCGATCAGTGGGCCGAGGGCGAGCCCACCGGTGTTGACGACGGTCGAGACGGTGCCCGCCAGCCGGAGCCCCTCCTCCGGCCGGGCGACCGCGCGCAGCTCGCTCAGGTGTGCAGTGGCGCTCGCGGTGAGTGCTCCGACACCGATGCCGGAGAGGGTGCGGGCGACGATGAGGCCTGCCACGTCGTTCCAGACCAGGAACAGCGCCGCCGACAGGATCTCGATCAGTACGGCGATGAGCACCATCCGGCGCCGTCCCGCGATGTCGCTGAGGTGGCCGATCAGGAACAGGCTCGCGATCACGCCGACCGCGTACGCCGCGAAGATGACCGTGACCACCCAGGTGGGGAAGCCGTCGCGCGCCTGGTAGAGCGCGTACAACGGTGTCGGGATGGTCGAGAACGCCATCACCGCGAGGAACGCCGCCGCGATCACCCAGAAGCCGGCTCCGTGCCGGAGGCGGAAGGGACGGCGGGTCGAGCTGGGGACGTAGATCGAGGTGCTCATGGTTGAATGATGCCCCCGCGCATCCATCGAGTCCAACGGAAATACCCGATGGTGAGTATCGATGGATACGATTGGCACATGGACACGCGCCAGCTGGAGTACTTCGCCGCGGTCGCCGACGAACTCAGCTTCACCCGCGCCGCCGACCGGGTGTTCGCGGCGCAGTCGACCGTGTCCGCCGGCATCCAGAGCCTCGAGCGCGAGCTGGGTGCCCCGCTGTTCGAGCGCGACGCCCACGGCGTGCGCCTCACCGATGTCGGCGAAGCCGTCCTCGCGGAGGCCCGCGCCGGGCTGCAGGCGGTCGAGCGGATGCGCGAACTCTCCGACAGTGCGGGGCCGCTGCGGGGAACCGTCCGCGTCGGCATCTTCACGAACCTGACGACCGTCGACCTGCCCGGAGTCATGGGGGAGTTCCACCGGCGCCATCCGCAGGTCGACCTCCGGCTCGGGCCGTCGCCCAGCGGATCGACCGGTCTCGTCGAGGACGTGCGCCAGGGCCGCCTCGACATCGCCTTCCACGGGCTGCCGGACGCCGTTCCGGACTTGATGACGCGCCCGCTCGCCGACTCGCCGTTCCTCGCAGTGCTGCCGGAGGCGCATCCCCTGGCCGGCCGGTCGTCGGTGTCGCTCGCCGAGCTGGCGCCCGAGCCCTGGGTGGATGCGCGCACCGGCTTCGGCAACCGCGTCACGCTCGACCGTGCCTTCGCGGGCCTCGGGCTGTCGCGGAGGGTGCCCACCGAGCTTGCCGATCTGGGCGAGATCCCCCGATTCGTCGCCGCGGGGCTGGGGGTCGCTGCTCTGCCCGAGCTGACGATCATCCCGGCGCCGGGCGCCGTGGTGCGCCCGCTGCGGGAGCCGGTGGAGTGGCGTTTGAGCGCGATCGCGCGCACCCGTCCCGGCCGGGCGGCGGAGGCGCTGCTGACGCTGCTCGCGGAGCGGATCGGCGCCGCCTGAGGCGGACAGCGCCGCGCTGGCTTCCGTCGGAGTTCGAGCCGCTTGCGTCGGAGATCGAGCCGCTTCCGTCCGAGTTCGGGACGCTTCCGTCGGAGTTCGGGACGCTTCCGTCGGAGTTCGAGCCGCTTCCGTCGGAGATCGGCGCGCTGCCTTACGTCGGAGATCGGGAAGCTTTCGTCGGAGATTCCGGCCGCGTGGCCGCCGATTCTCCGACCGGCCGCGGTGCGTCGGAGAATCGGCGTGCAATCTCCGACCGGGCCTAGACCCACGACGCCAGCTTCTCGGGGTTCGTGACCACCCACACGTGGCCGACCGCGGTCGATCGTCCCTCCAGCGCGATGACGGCGACCAGCCGCTCGTCGCGGGTGGCCCGCAGCCCCGGCCGACCGTTGACCGAGCAGAGTTGCAGCTTCAGGGTCTCCGGTGCTCCGAGGGCGACCCGGAGGAGGGTCAGCGCCGCGGTGATCCCGCTCGCCGGGCCCTGGGCCGCTCCCGCCATACCGCCCGTGTCGACGACGACGCACACGTCGGGACCGAGCACGCGCGCGAGCGCGAGCGAGTCGGCGGTGCGGTAGGCGTCGCGGAATGCCGCCGCGAGCCCGGCATCGCCGCCGTCACGCCGCGCCCGCCTGGTCTGCCATTTCACGCCGGGTGATCGCCTCATCGGTTCGTCCTCCACCGTCGACGGTCCCGCCGAGCTCGTCCGTCCCGCCGCCCCCGGCGACCTCGCCGCCCCCGGCGACCTCGCCGCCCCCGGCGACCTCGCCGCCCCCGCCGACCTCGCCGGCCGGCTCCGCGGGCTGCAGCCGGTCCTCGAAGTACACGCGCGACAGGCCCGCGCGCACCCGCTGTGCGATCCCCACACGCCCGTCCTCACCGGGATGCACGTCGGCGTTGGTCGCGGCGACCGGACCGGCGACGCGGTACCGCTGCTCCGCATCCACTCGCCCGTGCACCTCGGCGTATTCGCCGCCGGGCAGCCTCACGATCCGCCCGGTCTCGTAGCCGTGCAGCAGGATGTCGCGGTCGCGCTTCTGCAGCGCAAGACACACCCGCCGGGTCAGCCAGAAGGCGCACACCGGCCCGAGAATCACGAGCGCCTGGTAGGCGGCGACGACCGACTCGACCGTGAGGTGGAAGTGGGTCGCGACGAGGTCGGCGCTGCCTGCGCCCCAGAGGGCACCGTAGAAGACGAGGGCTGCGACGCCGAGTCCGGTCCGGGTCGGCTCGTTCCGCGGGCGGTCCAGGATGTGGTGGTCGCGGTGACCGCCGGTGACCCACTCCTCGACGAAGGGGTAGATCGCAACGGCGAGAAGGTACAGGCCGACTACTGCGAGCGGCACGACGATGGCCAGCGTCCAGGTGCGGCCCAGCCACTCGACCTCCCACCCGGGCGGCACGAGCCGCAGCGCGCCGTCGAGGAACCCGGTGTACCAGTCGGGCTGGCTCCCGGCGGAGGCATCCCCGGGGGAGGACGGCCCGTACAGCCAGATCGGGCTGATCGTGACCGTGGCGGCGACGAGCAGCAGACCGCCGGTCACGAGAGCGAAGAGGCCTCCCGCGCGGACGGCCAGGTTCGGCCAGACCGGGACGCCGACGATCGCCTGCTCGCTCCTCCCGGGCCCGGCGAACTGCGCCGGCTTGTTCAGGTAAGCGCTGCGTGCGCGCGCGGCGAGCAGCACCACCAGCAGCACGGGCACGACAGCGACATGGATGGGGTAGAGGTTCTCGATGATCCGCCCCGGGAACTCGCCGCCGAACAGCAGCGCCGACAGCCACGTCCCGACGATGGGGATGCCGAGCACGATCCCTTCGACGATGCGCAGCCCGGTGCCCGAGAGCATGTCGTCGGGGAGCGCGTAGCCGCTCCAGCCGCCGGCCAGCGCGGTCAGCAGCAGCCCGAAGAGCAGCAGCCAGGAGAGTCGGCGCGGACGTCGGAAGGCTCCGGTGAAGTACGTGACCGCCAATTGCAGAATGAGCGCGGCCGGCAGCAGCAGCGCCGCCCAGTGGTGCGCCTGCCGCACCAGCAGGCCGCCGGGCAGTTGGAACGAGATCGCCAGCGTCGATTGCAACGCCTTCGACATCTCGGCGCCCGCCAGCGGCGAGTACGGCCCGTCGTAGATCACCCGCTCGCTCGACGGCGTGTAGGCGAACATCAGGATGAACCCGGTCACGAAGAGCACCACCACGCAGGCGAAGGCGACGACGCCGAACAGGTTGGTCCAGTGCAGCGGCGCTCGCCGCCTCCCGAGCTCGTCGCGCAGGGCGGCTGTCCGGCGGCCGAGGGACGTGCCGGCGACCAGCCGCGAGAGGCGCCAGGTCACGGAGGGCCGGACCCTCCTGTCGACGGGCATCAGGCCCGCCCGGCGATCTCGGGCACCCCGCCGCCGACGAACGCACGGCGCGGATCCTGCACCGACAGCAGCGACACGATGTCGCGCCCGAACACGACGGCGCTCGCCCAGACCAGGAGCACGCGCACCTTGCGCTCCCACGTCGGGATCGCCAGCACGTGGTAGCCGCGGTGCATCACCCAGGCCAGGAACCCGGTGATCACGATTCCGCGCCACTGGAAGATCCCTTTTCCGAGGCCCAGGGTGGCCACGACGCCGAGGCTGTGGTGAACGTAGTCCTTCGGCTGCTCGCCGCGCAGCGTCGCGATGATGTTCTTCGCGAGCCGCCTGGCCTGCCGGACGGCATGCTGTGCGTTCGGCACGGTGATCGCGCCGTCGATCGGTGAGGCCAGGTCCGGGACGGCCGCGTCGTCGCCCGCGGCCCACGCATCCGGCACCACGGCCTCCGGGGTCCCCACGCGCAGGTCCGCGCGCACCATGACGGAACCGCGCGCCGTCACCGGCAGGTCGGTGTGGTTCGCGACCACGGGGTTGGCCCCGTTGCCGGCCGTCCAGACGATGGTGTGCGCGTCGAACTCCTCACCGGTGGAGAGCACCAGATGACCGTCCTCCGCGGAGACCAGCTGTGCCCCCAGGTGGATGCGCGCCCCGCGCTGCTCCAGCGTGCGAACCACCCAGCGTCCCGGCACGTCGGTGACCTCCGGCAGGATGCGATCGCGCGCCTCCACGAGGTGGAACGACAGGTCGGAGAACCGCAGCTCGGGGTACGACTTCAGCAGCGCGGTGGCCAGCGAGAGCAGCTCGCCGAACCCTTCGACGCCCGAGAAGCCGCCGCCTACGAACGCGACCGTCAGCAGCCGCTTGCGCTCCGGACCCGGAGGGAGCACCGACGCGCGGTCGAAGGCGTCGAGCAGTCGGTCGCGGATGGCGACCGCCTCCTCCACGTGCTTCATTCCGATCGCGTTCTCGGTGATCCCCGGGATGGGGAAGGTGCGCGTGACCGCGCCGGCGGTGACCACGATGATGTCGTAGCCCAGCTGGAACGGCTCACCGTCCTTGGGGAGCACCGACACCGTCCTCGACGCATGGTCGATGCGGGTCACCGACGCGTGGATGAGCCGTGCGCGCTTCAGGTGACTGCGCAGCGGGATCGCCGCGTGCCGGGCCTCGATCGACCCAGCCGCCACCTCGGGGAGGAACGGCTGGTAGGTCATGTAGGGCCGGGGATCGATCACCACGATCTCGGCTTCGTCCCGCCGGAGCTTCTTCTCCAGCTTCCATGCGGTGTAGAAACCGGCGTAACCGCCGCCCACCACCAGGATCCGGCGCATTGCTGCCTCCTGTCTCGCCAGCTGAATTGCCTTCACCAGTTATGACCGGACAGCCCCCCGATTTGTGACATTCGGGCGTGCGGCATCCAGGAACGATCAGGCGGGGACGGGGAGTCGCTCCAGCTTCTCGGGGTTGAGCACCCACTGCAGCCGGCGGATACCGTCCGCGGTCGCGTCCAGGCTGACGAAGGCGACCACTGCGCCGTCGCGGACGAGCACTGCCGCCGGTCCGCCGTTCGCCTCCACGATGTGGACGGTCCCCTCCCAGAACCGGTTGTGGAAGGCGTGCAGGTACTTGGCGACGGTCTCCCGCGTGAAGACGGGGATGCGCGACGCGCGCGCCAGCCCGCCGCCGTCCGAGTAGCTGACGATGTCCGCGGTGAAGAGCCGCTCCAGCTCGCCGATGTCTCCGGACTGGGCGGCCTCGAGGAACGCCTCCAGCATCCGCCGCTGCTCCTGCTGGTCGACTTCGCGCACCTGCCGCTCCTCCGCGAGATGCTTCCGCGCCCGGCTCACCAGCTGCCGCGCCGACGCCTCCGACCCCTGGATGATCTCCGCGATCTGCGCGTACGGGTAGTCGAACGCCTCCCGCAGCACGTACGCGGCTCGTTCCGTCGGCGTCAGCTTCTCCAGGAGCACGAGCACGGCGAACTCGAGCGCCTCCCCCCTCTCTGCACCCAGCAGGGGGTCGGCGCTCGTGTCCACCGGTTCGGGCAGCCACGGCCCCACGTACGTCTCGCGCCGCACCCTGGCGGACTGCGCCTGGTTGATCGCGAGCCGGGTCGTCGCCGTCGCGAGGAACGCCGCCGGCTCGCGCACCGCGCTCCGGTCGGTGCTCTGCCAGCGCTCCCAGGTGTCCTGGACGATGTCCTCCGCGTCGGCGACGGTTCCGAGCATCCGGTATGCGATGCCGAACAGGCGCGGCCGAACCGCCGCGAACGTTCGTGCGGCGGCATCCAGGTCGTCCGTCTGCGCTGTCTCTTCGAGCATGGCCGAATGCTAGCGAGCATCCTCCAGCCAGCGGGAGTAGCTGGTGCTCTCGAGACGCTGGTCGGTGATCGCCGGATCGTTGCCCGGGACCAACGATTGGTCGTCGACGGTGCCCCCGAAGTATCCGGCGTTCGTGTCGGTCACCACGGTTCGTGCGTCGCCGCGTGCCGCCAGCAGCCGGCGCGCGAGGTCGTCCAGTCGCAACGGCTCCGGGCCGGCCACCTCGATGACGCCGTCGACCGGCGCAGCGACCGCTGCGTCCGCGAGGGCAGCAGAGACGTCGGCTGCCGCGATCGGCTGCATGAGCACATCCGACAGCACGGCGGTGTCGCCGCGGGTCGCCCCATCCGCCAGTGCCCCGATGAACTCGAAGAACTGCGTCGCCCGGACGATGGTGAACGGGATACCGCTCTCGCGGACGATCCGCTCCTGTGCGACCTTCGCACGCATGTAGCCGATGTCGGGCAACCGGTCGGCGCCGACGATGGAGAGGACGACGTGATGCCGGACGCCCGCCTCCTTCTCCGCCGCGACCAGGTTGCCGGTCGACCGCTCGAAGAATTCGAGCACCGGCCCGTCCTCGAACGAGGGCGCGTTGGGGGTGTCGACGACCACGTCCGCTCCCCGCAGCGCCTCTGCCAGGCCGCTGCCGGTGATGGTATCCACCCCGGTGGAGGGTGAGGCGGCGACAGCGTCGTGCCCGCGGTCCCTCAGCAACTCCACCACCCGCCGGCCGATCAGCCCGGTGCCTCCGATGACGACGATCCTCATGTCGTTCTCCATTCCGCCCGCGGCCGATCCGAGGGCTCACCGGCTATGACCGGACACGGCGCCGGGATGTGACAGGCGGCGGAGAAGTCAGCGAAGCAGCGAATGGTGCGGGGCCGCCGCGGTCAGGGACGAAACGTCTGCGTCGGCGGTGCGCGGGTTCCGGATGCCGATGCCCGAGACGGTCGCACCGACCGCGATCGCGATGCCTGCCGCGCCGGCCAGCTCGTGGAACCCGATCACGGCCGACATCGCCCCTCCGGCGGAGCCCGCGAGAGCGACGGCGACCAGCCCAGCCACGCGTGACACGGCGTTGTTCACTGCGGACGCGATTCCCGAGCGCGCCGAGTCGACCGAACCGAGAATCGTGGCGGTGAGCGGCGCTACCGTGATCGACATCCCGAGCCCGAACACGGCGACGGCGGGCAGCACCTCCGTGAGGTAGTCGGCCTGGGCGGTGATACGGAGCATGAGCGCGAAGCCGCCAGCCGCCACGAGGGGCCCCACCGTCATCATGACGCGAGCGCCGACCCGCGCGCTGAGCCGTCCGAAGAAGGCGGAGAGTGCGATCAGAAGGATGCTGGACGGCACCATCGCGAACCCGGCGAGGGTTGCGCTGTAGCCCGCTCCCTGCTGGAGGAACAGGGCGAGCGCGAAGGTTCCGACGGCCACACCGCCGTAGATGAAGGCGGTCGCGACGTTGCCCACGGAGAAGTCGCGGGCGCGGAAGATCGCGAGCGGCAGCATCGGCTGCGCGGTGCGGCGCTCCCACAGCACGAACGCGACGAGCGCGGCGAGGCCGAGGGCGAGGGATCCGGCGATCAGCGGCGAACCCCATCCGAACCGGGGATGCTCGATCAGCGCGAACACCGGAATGCCGAGCCCGACCACGCCGAGCGCCGCCCCCAACCAGTCCACCCGGGCGCCCGTGGTGCGCCGGGCGTCGGCGGGCAGCCCGCGCAGGAGCACGAGCGTGACGGCGATCGGCGCGAGGTTGATGCCGAAGACCCACCGCCACGAGAGCGCGTCCACCAGGACGCCGCCGAGGACCGGGCCTGCGATGCTGGCGACCGACGTGATGGCCGTCCAGGTGCCGATCGCACGGGCCTGCTGCGACCCGGAGAACGTGCTGAGGATGAGCGCGAGCGAACTCGGGACGAGTAGCGCGCCGGCGACCCCTTGCAGCCCGCGCGCGACGATGAGCACCCCGGCGGTCGGCGCGACCGCACACAGTGCCGAGGCCACCGCGAAGCCGACCAGACCCCAGAACAACACGCGTCGCCGCCCGAACAGGTCCGAGAGCGACCCGGCGAGCAGGATCACCGAGCCCAGGGTCAGCAGGTACGCGTCCACCACCCACTGCTGGGCCGCGAGGCCCCCGCCCAACTCCCGTCCGATCGCCGGGAGGGCGACGGTGACGACACTCCCGTCGAGGAAGGCGATGAACGTCGACAGCACGGCGACCGTCAGAATCGTGCGCTGCTGCGTCGTGAGCCATCGAGCCATGGTGACCGTCCGTCCGTTGTGATGCCGGGGACTTCCCGGCTCCGGCTCTGACCGGACGTGGCATCCGTTTGTGACACGACAGCCGGATGGCCGCCGCTGTCACATCCCGCCGCCGTATCCGGTCATAGCTGGTGAGCGGCCGCATCGCGTGGCCGTCGCATCGCAGATTCGAGGAGACACGGGACATGAAGATCGTCGTCATCGGTGGGACCGGCCTGATCGGTTCGAAAGTGGTCGCCAAGCTGACCGCGCACGGGCACGCGGCGATCGCCGCCTCGCCCAACTCGGGCGTCAACACACTCACGGGTGAGGGGGTGGATGAGGCGCTCGCCGGAGCCGACGTCGTCGTCGACGTCTCCAACTCCCCGTCGTTCGAGGACGCGGCCGTCATGGACTTCTTCACGACCTCCACCAATACCCTGATCGCGGCCGAGCGGAGGGCGGGCGTCCGTCACCACGTCGCCCTGTCGGTCGTCGGCACCGAGCGGATGACGGACAGCGGCTACATGCGGGCCAAGGTCGCGCAGGAGCTGCTCATCCGCGAGTCCGGCATCCCCTTCTCCCTCGTGCACGCGACGCAGTTCTTCGAGTTCGTGAAGTCGATCGCGGACGCGGCCACCGACGGCGACACCGTCCGGCTCGCGCCCGTGCAGATCAAGCCGACCGCCGCGGAGGACGTGGCCACGGCGGTGGCGCGCACGGCCGCAGGAGCACCCCTCGACGGGGTGCTCGAAGTGAGCGGCCCGGAGGAATTCCTCCTCACCGAGCTGATCGCCCGCGGCCTCGCGGCGCGCGGTGACTCCCGGACGGTCGTGGCGGACCACGACGCACGCTACTTCGGCGCCTACCTCACCGGTCGTGAGCTTCTCCCCGGCCCCGACGCCGAGGTCTTCCCGACGACCTTCGACCAGTGGTTGGATGCACAGGTCACCGTTACACGGTGACCCCGACCGGTCCGGCCGAGCCGTGAGGTAAGAGCGGAGACACCGGGTTTCAGGCGTCCCCTTCGACGGGGGAGTCGCCAAGCAGACCACGGCTGGTCCCATCCGCCGCCGGACCCCTCTCGCAGCCCTCCCTGCTCGCAGAAAGGGGTTCTCATGTCGATGACCGCGTGGCGTCCGTCGGTCGTTCCGCGACGTCGCCGTACAGTCGGCGAACTGCGCGCGGCAGCGTCGGCCCGCGACCTCCGCCGGCTGCGCAGCCTGCTCGACCCGGATGTGTCGGTCGTGGTGGATGCGGGCGAGCCCGGCGCGGCGACGGTGCGAGTGGTGCACGGCGTCGAGGACGCGTCCCTCCTGCTCGCACACGGTCTCGGCGCCCAGCGCGGCCTGCAGGTCAGTGAGCGTCCGGTGAACGGCGGCCCAGGCCTCCTGTTGTGGCAGGACGGCCGGACCACCGCATCCATCGCCGTCGATCTCACCGGGCGGCTGGTCAGCGTCGTCTGGGTGCGACTGCACCCGGTCGCGCTCCGCCACGGGAACGCGGTGTAGCGAGACCTGTTAGCATCCCCGGTGGGGGGAACGATGGGACTCAGAAGTATGCCGTTTCGACGGCTCGCGGCGTGTGCCGCACTGCTCACCGCGACGGGCGTCCTGACCGGCTGCGCGCTGTTCGGCGGGGATGCGAAGGCGGACACCGGGGTGAAGCGGACGCCGCACCCGACCGCGTCGTCGAAACCGACGCCGCACATGACGCCGGGCGCCGGAGTCATCAGCGGGTCGCCGACACCGCTGCCCGTGGCGACCACCCCGCCTCCGCCGGCCCCGGCCTTGACGCCCGTCCCGGCGGGCACGGTGGTCGCCCAGGGGAGCGTCGCCTCGCCCAAGGGCAGCATCCACTACCGCTACCGCGTGGTGTCGACCGGGGACAACCTGTACTCGGTGGAGTATTCGGGATTCACGTCGACCGTGCCTGTGCCGGTCTCGGTGACCTTCCTCGAGGTCGCGCCCCGCGTCGGCGACGGGCTGACGTATCACGGCGTCGGCGACCATCTGCTGGGCGGCCCGACCACATCCGCGGCGCCGACCTCTTCGGCGGCGCTGGGCTCGAAACCGTCGTACCTGGCGGCGCTGGTCACGTATTCGTCCGCTGCCTCCGAGGACGGCCTCCCGGTCGAGCTGGGCCCCAACAAGGTGCTGGCGGTGAATACGGTGTCGTGGTCCATCCCGGTGCGCCAGTCGAACGTGCACCCGGTCGACGGCGGCGCGCGGACCGGCGCGCAGGGTTCGGTGACCGCCACGACCGCGAGCGGCGCACCCGCGCGCTACGTGGTGGCGCAGGGCGACACGACCGAACTCGTCGCCGCCCGCTTCGGCATCCCGACGCAGTACCTGGTCTGGCTCAACGCCGACCGGCAGGTCTTCGACCAGCAGCAGCAGCTCTACGCCACCGTCACCATCAACCTCGACCCGGAC
Organism: Leifsonia sp. 2MCAF36; assembly: GCF_052115525.1. Lineage (NCBI taxonomy): Bacteria > Bacillati > Actinomycetota > Actinomycetes > Micrococcales > Microbacteriaceae > Leifsonia > Leifsonia sp. 2MCAF36. The sequence goes on from NZ_JBFRGV010000007.1 coordinate 53,536, forward strand.
AGCCTCTAGCCGGGGTCGGCGACGTCTCCCTGCATTTCCAGGATACCGGAGGCGGGGGGACTTGCCGCAAGGGCCCTCCCGTCGACCAGAATGGCTGGTCGCGGCTGGAATCGATCCGGTCGGAAATGGGGGCTCAATGGGTTCGAAAGCGTTCGACGTCGTCATCGCGGGCGGCGGTCCGACGGGGATGATGCTGGCAAGCGAACTGCGCCTGCACGGCCTGGGTGTGCTGGTGCTGGAGCGCGACAGGGAACCGACGACGCTCGTCCGGTCGCTGGGACTGCACGCCCGCAGCCTGGAGATCATGGACCAGCGCGGGCTGCTCGAGCGCTTTCTCGAGCACGGCACGACGTACCCCGTCGTCGGCAGCTTCGCCGGGATCGCCAGCCCGCACCCGGTGAAGCTGGACACCGCGCACGCCTACACGCTCGGCATCCCGCAGCCGGTCACCGACCGCCTGCTCGCCGAACGCGCGGCCGAACTGGGCGCGGAGGTCCGCCGTGGCCAGGAGGTCGTCGGCTTCTCGCAGGATGAGGGCGGCGTCACGACCGAGCTCGCCGACGGAACCAGCGTCCGGTCGAGCTGGTTGGTCGGCTGCGACGGCGGCCGTAGCCTGGTTCGCCGCACGCTGGGGATCGACTTCCCGGGCCAGCCGGCCACGACCGAGTGGATCCTCGGCGAGGTGGATGCGACGGCGACCGTGGAGGAGGTGACCGCCGTGTCGGAGGAGGTGCGGAAGACCCACCGCGGCTTTGGGATCGGACCGACCGGGGACGGCACCTTCCGTGCGGTCGTGCCGGCAGCATCCGTCTCGGAGGACAGGACCGTGCCGCCCACCCTGGAGGAGTTCCGGACGCAACTGCGGGCGTTCGCGGGAACCGACTTCGGCATCCACTCGCCCCGCTCCCTTTCCCGTTTCACCGACGCGACGCGGCTGGCGGAGCGCTACCGGGTCGGCCGCGCGCTGATCGCCGGGGACGCCGCGCACGTCCACCCGCCGCTCGGCGGCCAGGGACTGAACCTCGGCATCCAGGACGCCTTCAACCTGGGCTGGAAGCTCGCTGCCGAGATCGCAGGCTGGGCGCCCGAGGGTCTGCTGGACACCTACTTCACCGAGCGGCACCCGGCAGCGGAGGAGGTGCTGACCACCACCCGCGCGCAGAGCGAGCTGATCTCTCCCGAGCCCGGCCCGCAGGCGGTGCGCCGCCTGCTGACCGAGCTGATCGCCTTCGACGACGTCGCCCGGGTGCTGGCCGAGAAGGTCACGGGCACGGGCATCCGCTACGACCTCGGCGAAGGCTCCGACCTGCTGGGCCGCCGGATGCGCGACCTCCCGCTCTCACAGGGGCGGCTGTACGAGCGGATGCGCGACGGGCGCGGCCTGCTGCTCGACCGGACGGGCACGCTGTCGGTGGAGGGCTGGGCCGACCGCGTCGACGAGCTCCACGACGCCGGCGCGGAACTCGACCAGCCCGCGGTGCTGCTGCGCCCGGACGGCCACGTCGTGTGTGTCGGTAGCGACCTGGAGGGCCTGCGGGAGCACCTGCGGAGGTGGTTCGGGCAGGCGGGGTAGCCGGCTTCCGTGCTCTCGGTCAGGGCGTTGGCGGGATGTGCGAGAACACCTGCACGAACAGGCTCAGCCAGACGATGAAGAAGACCACACCGAACAGGGTGAACACCGAACCGATGATGAGCGCGGCGCGAGCGAGCCCTCGGCCGCCCTCCCCGCTCACCCGCGTCTGGTTGAGGCCGATGACGCCCAGCACAATGCCGGCGATCGGCACCACGAAGGCGGCGATGAACCCGATGAGGGCGATGGTGTTGATCTTCTGCGCTGGGGCGGCGTACTGAGGGGCGGTCACGACCTGTTTCTACCGCATGCAGCGGCCGGAGTGCTCCCCCAGTGCGCGTCACATGCGGGTCGATTCAGTCCGGTCGGGGTGCGGCGAGGTCGGCGGCAGCGGTGGAACCTGCGGCGGCCGCCCGGGCCAGGAAGTCGGCAAGGGTGGCGAGCTGTTCCTCGTCGTAGTCGTCGATGATCTGGTCGAGGGCGTCGTTCATGCCCGTGTAGAGATGGAACAACTCGCCGGCGCGGTCGGGAAGTGCGCGGACTCTGATGGCCCGACGATCCTCCTCGTCACGCTCGCGCACCGCCCAGCCGTTCTTCTCGAGGCGGTCGAGGATGCCCGTGATCGTCGCCGGGTGCAGGCCGGCTCGGCGGGCGAGATCGCTGGGGCTCATCGGTCCGTGGATTGCGATGACGTCGAGGCAGTCCAAATCGAGCGGTCGGAGGTCCGCGCGGGCGCCGACCGCGTTGTTGAGCAGCGCGACCTGGTTGTTGAGCTCTCGCAAGCCGCGTTTGATCTCGGACGCTGTTCGGCGCCGAGCGCCAGTAGGTGATTTGGATTCCATATGATACCGTTTCCGTATTATACGACTTTCAGTCGAGGAGTCACGATGAATCTAACTCTGTTCGGAGCGAACGGCGGCACGGGCCGCATCCTTGCGCGCCAAGCTGCGCGGGAAGGGCACCGCGTCACGGCGGTCACCCGTCATCCCGAGACCTTCCCGCTCCGGCACGAGAACGTGCAACTCGTAGCCGGGGATGTCACTGATCCCGCTGTCGCCGCGCGCGCGGTTGCCGAAGCGGATGCGGTGATCTCCACGTTGGGGGTGCCGTTCAGCCGCAAGCCGATCACGATCTACTCCGCAGGCACGGCGGCGATCATGCGCGCGATGGAAGCGCACTCAGTACGCCGTCTGCTGTGCGTCAGCTCGAGCGCCACCGACCCGGCGACGCGCTACCACGACACCGGAGGCGGCTTCCTCTTCGAGAAGGTCCTCAAGCCGATCATCACCAAGACCATCGGACGGGAGACGTACGCGGACATGCTTCGGATGGAGCAGAGCGTGATGGCAAGCGACCTGGATTGGACGATCGCGCGACCCTCCGGGCTCTTCGAGACGGACTCCGTCACCGACTACGAGGTGGCCGAGGGGACCCTTCCGCTGCAGTACACCTCGCGCACCGACCTGGCCGACGCGCTGCTGCGGGCGGCCACCGACGGACTCTGGGTCCGCCGGACGATGGCGGTCGCCACGGTCGACCCGCGGCCACGGGTGATGGACCTGCTCCGCCAGGAGGCGTTCAGCCGAGGGTGAGCGGCGTCGCGGAGCGAGATCATGAAACGCCGCTGGTCACCGACGGCTCGTCGCTAACAGCACCCATCGCCCGCTACAGGTCGAATGCCGATTGGGCGGGTGCGGCGACGCACGCCGGCTAGAACTTGTCGGGAGAATCCACGGATTCGCCGAAGGTGACTTCCGGGGCCGTGTTCGGGTCACCGCCGACAGAACCGATGAACGACATCAGCTGGGGATCACTGAAGAACGTGTTGAACGCTTCCGCGGACTCCCATTCGTCGATGATGAGAACGTATCCGTCCCCGGCCCCGAACTGATGGTGAAGGGCGCCTTGCTGCCGCCCCATCTCCGCGATCCTTCGGTAGTCGTCCGCGCGTTCAGTGAGCGATTTCTTGAAGGCGCTCACATCGGCGGCAATCTTGGCGGCAACAATGACAGACATAGCGATGACCTCCTGGGGCCCCCCATTCGGGGCTGATGATACCGCCGGCCCGTGACGACCGGCAATACACCAGATCGTCCCTACCCTGCGGAAAGGTCCGACTGGGTGGCGACGCTGTCGGGGTTGACTCATCGCCGTCGAGAAGCAGCGTCTCAACGTGCTTGAGAATGTGAGGGTCGCCGATCAATGGCACCAGGCCCCTCTGATGGCACCGATGATTTCGGTGAGCCTTCAGTAGCCGCCCGAGGGGTATGGACCAATCGAAGTTGGCACTGTTTCGCCCGGCGAGACTTCATACGCGATTGCTTTGGCGTGGCATTGCTCTTGCTCAAGCCCGTAGAACGAGAAAGCCCAGAGGTGCATGCGTGTCAGGCGGAGTTCATGTGTAGGCGTCGACGGGTCGCTTCACCTAGGCGTCGGAGGCAGCCCGGGGTAGCCGGTGGACCCGAGGCGGGCCCCATGAGGTCGATGAACCACTGCTCGGTGATGTGTTTCTTTAGGACGGGGTCGGTCCAGGCTCTGACTCTTAGTGCGGGATCGAGCCTGGCAATACGGAGACGCTCCTTCATTTTTTCCTCAATCGACCTCTTTTCGTCAGCGCGCAGGTCTTCTTTCCACGTGGCCGAGAAGTAACAGGCCCCGTTGATCGCCGCTTCGGGGGATGAGAGCTGCAGTGCGTTCTCTAGCCATCCAGTGGTGAGCGAGTCCCATCGAGTCGTGTGCGAGGCGTCCGATTTTGGGAACACCGTTGCGTACGACAGGATGGCGGTCGGTCGCATCTGTCGCACGAGCGGGGTGCGCGCGTTTTTGTCCTTCTTGAGGCTGTTCATGAGATGTTCTGCAGTCGTACGGACTCGCTCGTCGGGAAAATTGGGGTCAGGTCGAAGTGCGTGCCGATTCAATAAGGCAAGCAGTTCGCTGTAGAGCATGCGACGGTAGGCTGCATCGTTCCCGGCGCGCACTTTTTGGTGGTTCCCGGGCTCGGTAAGTAGGTGGCGAATGTTGTCGCGGAGCCAGCCAAGGTAACGGTCGGCCGCTTCTAGTTGCTCGGCTTCGGTGAGCGCGGGGTTCTGCTGAGCAGCGTCGTAAGTCGAGACCGCGAGGGCTTGGGCCGCTAGCAGGTTGTCCGGATCCCAGTCGAGCGCTTTGAGCAGCAGCCTGAGTCTCAGGTCACCAACTCGGGTCCGTGTGGCAGCGACGTATTGCAGCCCGACACTTCTCCAATCCTGGGCCCCACATAGTCCTTCGAAGCCCGAGTATTCGCGGGCAAGCGTTGTGACTATCGCGGCGGCGGCGAACTCGAGAAGAAACGGGTCGAGGGCGTTCGGTTTGCGCTTTGTCATACCCGGCGTATCAGAGTGAGGCGGGTCCGGTTCCTGGTCGAGCGGTCGAAGGATCATATCGGCGGCGATGATGAATGCGCCTTTTCGCTTCAGATTGCGGGTGATCACCAAGGACAGTTGTGCTCCGCCATCGTCGGTGGCGGGTGTTGCGCCCACTAGCACATGCCAGGGCGTGGTGGTGAAGACGGTGTTGGCGATCCACTGGAGGGCATTCACAAAGGCGTTGGAACTCTGAACTGACAGTGCTGTGTCTTTTAGAGCGGTCAGATCCGATCCGGTCGGGATTTGCGGGCCCTGTGGCCGTGCGCCGCCTATTTCGGCGACCAGAGCGACGATTTCGGCCGTAGTATCGAGGTCCACGGCTCCGGACTTCTGGACTTCGATTGAGACGCGCAACCTGCTTGCCATGACCGAGGACAACAGCCAGGTGCCCAAAAGCGCCACGAGCCCGCTGATCGTGGCCGCCACGTACTGCGCCGTCGTCAGTGAGAAGATCAGGGCCGCCGTCGCCGAGACCATAGTGGCTAGGGCGACCATGCAGATAACGCTTCGGACCCAGGCGAACCTCAGCTGAAGCCACTGCGGCGGCATCTTTGGCGCATAGACGGCGAGCCGAGCGACGATGAGGAGAACGAGCAGAGTGACAGCAGCCGTGGTCAGAGGTGACTGCAATGGAGTCACGATGTCGTCAACGAATCGGTTCCAATAAAACTGAAACCGGATCGGCCAACCCGAGCTGGGGGCAACATGGTCGTCGACTTGGCTCGACGCTGCGAGCGCAGCGAGCCGCTCGGGTTCGCACACCGTCGCAACCGTTGGCGACGGAGTTGGTGTTGCTGTAGACGAGGACGTCGAACCTGGTGGCGACGTGGGCGCAGTGGACGCGGGCGCCTTGGGGATCGACGTTCGATACGCCGCGATGAGCGCCAGCGCTTTTTCGGGATGCCCAGCGTCGGTCAACGTTTGGGCCTGGTCGCAGACTGACTGGGTGGTCACCACACCGGGGACGATCGCTGAGTACCCGGGCGAAGGCGGTGCGGCCGGGAGCGAAATGAGGCTGCCACAAGCCGACAACCCCACCATAGTCGCGAGCCCGATCAGGACCGGCACGGGCCACCGTCTCGTCACAGCTCAACGCCTCCCCTTCCGGCCGGCGCTCGCGGGGCTCGGTGACGGCGCGGCTTGATGTCGGAGGCCTTGTCGCAGAGGTAGTCCAACTGATTGGCCAGCAGAATCATGACGGCACGGTCCTTCCTCGGCATGCCGACGGCACGCAGCCGCTATGTCGAGTATCCACCTAAATGAGTATTTGTCACTATTGCAAGGTTCAGGCTGCATCCGGGCGACATCGCATTCGCCGGTTTGAAAACCGCTCGACGGCGACGAGTTCGACTCGGAGCCCGACGAAGCGCGCGAAGGTGATCGTCTCCACTGGATTGGGGAGTTCGACGCGTTCGAGACGTTCGCGCACCGAGTCGGTGAGGCAGCGGGGCTGCTCGCACTAGAACGGAGCTCACGCCGGAAGAATTATGCTCACTACCGCGAGGAGGTCGGGTTGGAATCGAGATGGGAAGCCAAGGAACCCGGAAGTGGCCCACGGACCGCAGAAGCTGCCGGATCGTGGCGGCTGGGCGACCTGACGGTGAATCGAGTGGGATTCGGTGCCATGCGGCTAGCCTCGGCGGCAGCGTTCTCGGACGACACGAGCCGTGATCGGGACGAATCCATAGCGGTGCTGCGGCGAGCCCGCGACCTAGGGGTCGATCATTTCGACACAGCTGCGTTCTACTTCTCACGCCGGCTCTCCGCCAACGAGCTACTCAATTCGGCATTCCCCGCGCACGACGACGACATCCTCATCGCCACCAAGGTGGGACCGGCGCGCACGTCGTCAGGCGAGTGGGCCGACCCTGCTTCGCCAACGGAGCTTCGCGGGCAGGTGGAGGAGAACCTGCGGCAGCTCGGCAGGGACCGGCTGGAACTGGTTTACCTCCGGGTTTTCGGTAGCGGCTCGATCGCCGACCACTTCGGCGCGCTGAGCGACTTGCGTCGCGATGGCCTGATTGGCAGCCTCGGCGTCTCTAACGTGTCGGTGGCGCAGCTGACGGAAGCGAGCGCAATTGCACCGGTGGTTAGCGTACAGAACCGGTTCGGACTAGATGATCGCCCTGCGCAGGCTCTTGCGGTGCTCGCCGAAACCAGTCGTCTTGGAATTGCCTTCGTGCCATATTTCGCGATGGCTGGCACGGGTCGGGAGCGGGGTCGCGCGACGGAGGAGAGTCGCGAGGTGATTCAAGTTGCCGAGGATCGCGGCATTTCGCCCGCCCAGGTGCGCCTCGCGTGGACGCTACATCAAGGGCCGAACGTGCTGGCGATCCCAGGGACGGGCGATCTGCGGCATCTCGAACAGAACGTCGCAGTGGGAGGAATCCGCTTCACCGAAGACGAACTCCAGCTTCTCTCGGCCTAGCAGGCGACTAGCTGCGATCAGGCGAGCCCAATGGACCGGCTGTAAGCGCATCGCCGCTTTAGGCCTTTCCAGGCCTTCTCGATCGTTCGGTTGAAGCGCGGGAAGCCGTCGTCCTCCCCTTCGCTCCGAAGTCAGCGCCGGCCCGCGGCGCCAAGCCCTTGACGGCTGACAAGGGAATGCATACGTTTAGCTCTTATGCGAACTAGCGAAGCGATTCCCCTTCGGGTGCCCGCGATGAAAGTATTGGCCAGCCCCACCCGTTTGCTGGTGCTGGAGTGGTTGAAGGATCCGGTTTCCCAGTTCCCGCCCCAGGTGGACGGGGACCTCGTTGCGGACGGCGTCTGTGCCGACTACCTGCGAGAGAAGCTTGATGTTGCTGCGTCGACGGCATCTCGGCATCTCGGCCTACTGGTGGACGCCGGTTTTCTAATCGCGACGCGCAAGAAGGGGTGGACCTTCTACCGCCGGGACGAGGCCGGCATCCGCGCTTTCGTCGAGGAAGTGCGGACGCTGCTGTGACCCTACTGGCCTACACGCATGTGGATGTCTTCGCCTCTGGGCCGTTCCAAGGCAATAGCGTGCCCGTGTTCCTTGACTCCGCTGGTCTGAACCACGACCAAATGCTGACGGTTACGCAGGAGCTGCGGCACTTCGAGGCCGTTTTTCTCGCGCCGACCTCTGAGGCCGGCACCTGGCGGGCGCGCGTGTTCGATCTGTCCAACGAGCTGCCGTTCGCCGGCCACCCGCTGCTTGGTGCAGCGGCCGTTCTACATCGCACCGCCGACGAGGCGTCGGCTCCGGGCCCGGACACCCGCAGCTGGGAGATTCAGCTGCGGGAGCGAACCGTGCAGATCACTACGCGGCGATCCGGTTGCGGATGGCACGCGGTGATCGACCAAGGCGCACCGCAGTTCCTCGGCACTGTGCACGATAGGGAGGCTGTGGCGCCTGCGTTCGGCCTTCATCCGACGGACCTGGCCCCTGGTCTCCCCGTCCAGGTGGTGAGCACGGGACTCCGATATCTGATCGTGCCGGTCCGCGGCGACGCGCTTGCCCGGGCCGCCATCGTCCGGGACATCACCCCGCTCGTACGCGCCGCCGGGGCCGACTTCGCCGTGCTGCTAGACGAGGAGGCACTCGAGATCCGGCACTGGAACAACGACGGCCTCGCCGAGGACATCGCCACCGGCAGCGCGGCCGGCACCATTGGCGCCTACCGGCTTCGACACGGCCGTACCGCCCCTGGGCAGCCGTTCGATTTGCATCAAGGACGGTTCGTCGGACGCCCAAGCATCATGACGGTGGAGGCACGCGGCGCCGCGGACGATGTGGCGACCGTGCTGGTCGGCGGGCCAGTCGCTTTGGTCGGTTTCGGCTCAGTGCACGAGCCTGCAGAACGATGATGAACGAGAAGGCTCGGCACACCATTACTGCAGTAGGGCCTGAGCAAATCCGCGCGGCAGTCGGGCTACCAGATCTGATCGAACCCGTCGCCGAGGCGTTCCGCCGGGCAAGCGCCGGGGAAGCCGAGAGCGGGTTGGTCGTCATGTTTCCGGCCCTGCAGCCCGATGAGGGTGATGTCTACGTGAAGACTGGAACGTTGACGGGCAGCCCGGTCCATATCGTCAAGGTGTCGCCGTGGTTCCGCGTCAACGTGGAGGACCGCCGGCCTCAGGGTGGTTTTATCGCCGTGCTCGACAGCCGGACCGGACACACTCTGGCTCTGCTTCAGGACGACCACTACCTCTCCGATTTGCGAACGGCGGCTGCCGGCGCTGTCGTAGCCAGGTCGATGGTCTCTCCCGGCATCCGTACCGCGTTGGTGGTCGGCTCCGGCACTCAGGCCTATTGGCAGTCACTCGCGCTGCATCGCGAACGGCCGTACCAGGCCCTCCTCGTCTGGGCGAGGGACCCGCAGAAGGCCCACGAGCTTACGATGCAGCTCGCGCCGGTTCTCCACGGCGTGACGTTCGAGGTGGTCTCCGAACTGGAACCGAGCGTCCGCCGAGCCGATGTCATTCTGACGACGACCCAGGCACGAGAGCCCCTGATTCAGGGCCGCTGGCTTCGACCGGGTCAACACATCACAGCCATCGGCGCTGACGACGCGACCAAGTGCGAGCTCGACACCGCAGTCCTCCGCCGGGCCCGGGTTTTCGTAGACGCTCGAGATACCGCACGCGAGACCGGCGAGGTCTTCCGTGCCATCCGCGACGACGGGTACGCGCTCGACGAAATCGCCGGAGAGCTGGGCGAGATTCTGGCCGGCGCGACACCTGCGCGGACCCGGACAGACGACATCACGGTCGCGACTCTCTCTGGGCTGGGCGTCCAAGACCTCGTCGCCGCTCAAGTGGCTCTGCAGCGACTGGGCCTAGCACCGAAAGGGTTCGCTCTTGAAACGGAGCGGACTGCCCCCTAGTGTTTTGTGGGAACGATGCCACATTCCTCGCAGGAAGGCCCTGATGCCCCGGATCCGCCGTCTGCTGCTGCTCGGACACACTCATCACGACGTCGGGTACACCAACAGCCCACGGATCATCGACCGGATGCACGCGGAGCTTGTCCGCGAAGTCCTTAGGCTAGCCCGAGAGGACGCCGCCGGGCCCGGGGATCCCCATAGGTTTCGTTGGACATTCGAGGTCGCGCGTCCGGTACTGAACTTCCTCCGCTCGGCGACCGCCGATGAGATCGCGTGCTTCCGCGAGCTCGTCGCAGATGGCACGCTCGCGGTCACCGGCGGCTATCTGAACATGACCCAACTGCCCGACCTTGCTGAGTTCGAGGTCGCCTATCGGACGCTGCAAGCGATCCGCGAAGCCGGTATCCCGGTGCGGACAGAGCAACACGGCGACGTGAACGGCATCGCGTGGGGCGTCACCGACGCCATGCTGGATGCCGGCGTCGACCGGCTCGTCATGGCGCTCAATCCCGATCACGGACGCGCGCCCCTGGAGCAGCCGAGCGCTTTCTGGTGGGAGGCGCCCTCCGGCCGTCGCGTATTCACCCTGCTGTCCACGCATTACGGCCTGGGTGAGGAGTGGGGAATCGTCGACGGGGATATGGCACTCGCTGAGGAACGCATTCTGGAGCTGATCCACAGATTGGAGGCACGCGAGGACTACCCCTTCGAGGCGGTCGTCGTGCACGCCGGAAACGATAACCGTTGGCCGACAGGCCTGTTCACGGGATTAGTACGGCACTGGAACGAACGCCATCCGGATCGGCCGATGGAGACGGCGACAATCGACTCCGCACTAGATGCACTGACCGCGTCTGCCCCCGCCGACCTGCGTGTGCTGCGCGGGGAGTGGGCGGACTGGTGGTCGCACGGTCATGGCTCGACCGCGCGCGAGGTGGCCGTGTACCGGGAGGCGCGACGCTTCGCGCTCTCCGCACGTGCGGCTTTCCGCCTTGTGGCCGAACGCGGTGAGGGCGAGTCCGCGCCCGCGCTGGCGACCGTGCTCGGCTACCGGCGCGGACCGGTTCGCCTTCGCGATGACGCCGAGCTCGACGCGGTGTTCGAACGAGTCTATGAGGAGCTGCTGATGTTCGGCGAGCACACCTGGGGCTCATGGGAGACGTACTCGAAGCCGCACTCACACTTCAGCCACGCGCACTGGAACGCCAAGGCCGCGTTCGCCTACGGCGCCTGGGATCTCGCACGCGACCTCAACGTCGAGGCGCTGTACCGGCTGGCCGCGTCTGGTTCGGCAGCCGCGCCCGTCGAGGGCGTGCTGGTCGCGAACCTCACCAACCGTCCGCGCCGCGAGGCCGTCGACGCGGAGGTCGACGGGAACCGCCGTGTGACGCTAGTTGCCGATCTGCCGCCTTCGTCCGTGGTCGTACTTCGCGCTCCGGCTGCCGAGTCCCGATTACGGGAGGGTGTGACGATCGAGACGGGCCGCTTCCGCGCCACAGTGGACCCGGTGCGCGGGGGTGTCGTTTCGCTACTGGACCTTGAGACGGAGCGAGAACTCGTGGACGTCGACGCGGATCACGGCCTCGGTGCTGTCGTTACTGAGACCGTAACCGTGGCCGGCCGCTCGCACGCCATCTTCGACAACCCGAAGAACTTCAACCCGACGTTCCCGGGTCCTGAATTCGAGCGGGCGCACGCCTGGTCGTCTACGACCCCTCAGGTCACGGAAACGGATGATTATGTGCGCATCCGTTGGTGGAGCGAGCGGCCCGGCCAGCTCACCGCCGGGCATACGCTGACTCTGTTCCACAACCTCGATGACATCGACCTCGCCGTGCACATTGCCAAGCCCGAGAACTTCGGCCCGGAGAGCGTGCTCGTGACATTCCCCTTCGCAGCCCGCTCGCCGGAGTTCCTGCTGGAGACCGCTGGGGCGGTCTTCACAGCCGGATCCGAACAGTTGCCGGACACCTCCCAAGACTGGTACTCGGTGCAACACGCCGTCGGCATTCGCAGCAGCGACGGCGCGGCGGCGATGCTGTGGGGAACCGTGGATGCACCCCTCGTCCAGCTGGGCGGATTCCACACAGGGGAATGGGCACGGACACTGAACGCACCGAACGGCCATATCAACAGCTGGGTGATGAACAACCTCCACTTCACCAACTTCCAGGCCCGGCAGGAGTTCACCGGAACCCTGCACTACCGGTTCCGCCCCGCCGAGGCTGCAGGGCTCCGCGAGGCGGTCCGGGAGTACGGCAGCATGCTTGCCCTGCCGCTTCAGGCGCGGACGTACGCCGGCCCGCTGGGTTCGTGAGCAAGGTTCCGGAAACTGGCTCAGAGGTCGCCCCGAAGTGTGCCCCGATCGCCCACGGCACGGATCGGACATAGATAAGAGACCACGCGGGTCTCGGAAAGGATGGAACCATGCGTATTTTTCTGGCCGGTGGCTCTGGCGTGATCGGCATCCGCTTGATCCCCGCCCTTCTCGCTGCCGGGCATGAGGTGGTCGCGACGACCCGTCGTGCAGAGAACGTCGCCAGAATTTCGCAGTCCGGCGCCCAGGGAGTGGTGGTTGACGCGTATGACGCCCAGGGGCTCGAGGCAGCGGTGGCAGCGGCCGATCCCGACCTCGTACTGCATGAGCTAACGGACTTGAGCGAACACGATACGGAAGCGAACGCGCGATTGCGCCGTGAGGGCACCGCGAACCTAGTCCGCGCGGCAAAGCTGGCGGGTGTGGATCGGATGATCGCGCAGAGCATCGCCTGGATTTTCCCAGACGGTGAAATGCCGGCTACCGAAGACGATCCCATCACGCTCGGTTCGGCGGTCGATGACATGGAGCAGTTGGTCCGCTCCATGACTCACGCCACCATTCTTCGGTACGGGATGCTTTACGGGCCGTCCACCTGGTATGCCCCAGAGGGGGAAGTCGCCAAAGCCGTTCGTGCCGGGATGGTGCCGGCGACCCCGGCGATCACCAACTTCGTGCACATTGACGACGTCGTGGATGCAACGGTGAAAGCACTTTCCTGGTCTGACGGGACCTACCACATCGTCGATGACGAACCTGCGGCAGGAACCGTCTGGCTTCCCGTCTTCGCAGCACGGCTGAACGCACCGGCCCCTCCTGTAGCGCCTCTTCCAGAGGGCGCGCCGCGCGGTCGCGCCGTCTCGAACACGAAGGCCAGAGCGGCTGGATGGGTGCCAAACTATCGCTCGTGGCGCGACGGCTTCACCGTCTAGAAGTACGCGCAGGAGGAACCGAGTCGTTCTAGTGCTACTCCGCAGCCGCGAGAATCAGTTTCGGTCCGCTGGCCGAGGTGCGCGCAAGGCTTGACGCTCCCTGATCTCCTCGGCGGACAGATACGTCAGCATTTCCCGACCCGGGACGCACATCATCACGGCGAGGAACTTGGTGAACCCGTCGCTGAGGTTGTTGGCGGCCTGCCAGTGGACTACGTCGCCCCCCGGTTCCCAGAACGCTTCACCAGCTTTGATGACCCTTTGCGGCTCGCCTTCCAACTCGAAGATGAGTTCTCCCGTGATCACGTAACCAAAAACAGGCCCGGAATGACGGTGCGGCGGCGATCCGGGCGACCTTGGCTCAAGCTCGATAGTCACCGACATCACATCCGGTCGGCCCAGGTCGAACCTTAATTGGACATGGTCCAGCAACTGAAATACGGGGGATCCTTCTGGCATCTGTTACTCCTCAATCGACTCGGCGTCCAAGCGGGTTATCTCGAACCCACGCAGATTGACGGATCCACGCTCGGCTTGGTGGCTAGCGTTGAAGGGATGCTGCAACGTCCTGGAGCTCGGCTATTGATCCGTCAGCAATCACGCGGACGTTGGCGGAGATCACGTCGATCGGCCAATCCCACCATGCCACGGTGAGCAGGGCGTTGACGTCGGCAGCGTCAAAACGAAGGCGGATGGTTCTGGCAGGGTTTCCGCCGACGATGGCGTAGTCGGGCACCTCTTTGGTGACAACGGCACCGGTCGAGATGATCGACCCGTGGCCGATCCGGACGCCCGGCATGATGGTGGCGTTGCTACCGATCCAGACATCATTGCCCACGACGGTGTCGCCGCGGGAAGGCAGGTCTGCAATGAGATCCGCATGCTCGCTCCACGGAGGTCCCATGATGGGGAACGGGTAGGTGGACACGCCGCTCATCCGGTGGTTGGCGCCGTTCATGATAAAGGTCACGCCAGTAGCGAAGGCGCAGAACTTTCCGATCACGAGGCGCTCGGGTCCGTAGTGGTGGGTGACGTTGCGTGTCTCGAATTCCGTGGCATGCTCCGGGTCATCGTAGTAGCTGTATTCACCGACTTCGATCAACGGGCTCGTTATCAGCGGCTTCAGGAGCACAACTCGCTCTTGGCCGGGGATGGGATGAATGACGGTGGGGTCGGGGCCGGTCAACAATTTGTTGTCCTCTGATTTCGTGGATCTCGACTTCGAGAAGGTCGGCAAAGTTGAATCAAGCGGAACTCATGCCCGCACAGAATTAGGTGTAGCAGGCCAGGACCTCATTGACGCGTGATGGCGTGGCGGCAGCCCTGGACCGCGCTATTGTCGGCCGGGGACTCCATCGGATCCACCGCGGCGGCGCCTAGGCGATCGGGGTCCGGTCGGTTGGCAGGCCAAACCTCTCGGCATACCGGACCACGAGCGCCAGAACGGACGCCGTCGTGAATCCGAGTGCCCTGGCCTCAACTACCAGCGGTACGACTCGCCTGCTCGCGAAGCTCTCGCGTCGCTCGGCCAGGATGAGAGCCGCGGCCCCGTGCGCGATGCGCATCCCGACGCCTCGTTGGGGCTGCAGAACGCCCCTCGCCACCAGCAGACGCAGCCCTCGAGCAGCGGTGGCCGGGTTCATGCCGAAGGCGCCAGCGCAAACGTTTGCGGACGGTGCCAGGGTTCCTTCGGGATATCTGCCCGCGACGATGCTGTCGGCGATTTCCGATGCCACGAGCTGATACAGGGGGACGCGTTCCGCGTCGGGCTCGATCATCGGCGCCCACTGGTGGCGGTTGCGAGCTTGAGAAGCATTTCCGGTGCGTGCCGTTCTAGGTGTGTGCCCGCTGCCCGGCCGAGTCCGATCGTGCATGCGCAGCCGATCACAATGCCGAGGGGGAGGGCAAGCCAAGTAAGCCAGATTGCTCCGGTCGCCGACCCGACGACCAACGCCGCGAGCACGGGCACCGCAGTCACGGCGGTCAAAAGGAGGGTGGCGTAGGTCGTGAGCGTCCAGGAAGGGGTCGGCCCGCCCCCGTCGTCCAACGGCTGCGGTGCAACGGCGGATACCAGCGCCAGAACGCCGCATCCCCCGCCCAGTGCGACGGGGAGCAGAGCCAGCACCCAAGGCCACAATCCGGGCTGACGATCGATGAGGAGACCCGCAACGCTGAGAATTACCGCATAAGGGCCGATAAGGAGGAGCCACGCGAGCTGGCGTCCGCGGATGTCCGCTCGCTCCGCGTGCGGCGTGGTTACGGTGATCCCGAGCGACGGCCCATCGAAGCCGAAGGAATTGCCGGCGACGGCCGCGGCGATGATCGCCGTGCCCAGTCCCGCGAACGGGAGCAGGACATCCGTGCCCTGGCTGACGAGGGGGACCACGCATACGCCGAGGCCGACGACGAATGCGATGAGGAGGAAGCCAGAGCGAAGCGGATCGCGGAGCCAGAGCCAGAGCTCTTTGGAGGCGACTGCGCCCGTGGGTGTGGAAGGCAGCATGCGCCGCAGTCGACGTACGCGAGCGCGCCTCCCAGCTCCGCCAGCACTGACGAGACGTTCCGCGAGCACTCGTGGCCACCAGCGCATCATCGCGACGCACACGCTGGCGAAAGCCACCAAGAGGAGCAACGCGAGAATTGGCGCGCCGCTCGACCAGAGGCTGATCGAGTCGCCCGCCCATCCGGTCGGCATTGCCATCAGCACGGCGCTCAGCACGCTGGCGCGGCCGTCTGTCACCGATGCCATGAGGGCCGGCGCGAGGGTACCAGTGACAAAGACGGCACTGACCAGGAGCGCTGCGATGAGTGTGCTGGCATCTTGTCGACGGCGGGAGCCGGAGGGCACCGCGGCGGCGACGATCGTGCTCAAGGCGCTCACCAACGCGAGGGTGATTGCTACGCCCAGAATGCTGATCGCGCCTTGGGCTGGTCCTGCGCGGAAGCCGAAGACAATCAGGGCGGCGAAGGCCAGTGCCATGAAGGCGAGGGCGGGATCCGTGAAGCCGACGACGAGAAGAGAACGGGCAAGGGCCTTCTGTGGTGTGGGCAAAATGCGGAAGAGATCTAGGGGCGTGACGCTGTCAGGCCCAGAGAACGCTGCGAAGCCTATGCGCCCGCAGGTCCACACCAGAACAAGGAGTGAGATTTCGCCGAGCCCGCCGTGCAGGGGGGCGGTGAATCCGGTGAGAAATGTCCCGGCGGCGGTGAGGAGACCGACCGTGGCCGTACCGACCAGGGCAACGATGCCGAAAGGGGACTGCCGCATGTTGGACAGCCCGGCGGCCCGCATGCGAATCAGGATACGAACCATGACAACGTCACCCCCGCCGCGCTCGACCCGATCTGCTGAGCGAACGCATCGTCGAGGCTGCGGCCGGCGCGCACCTCGTCCAATGTTCCCGCGGCGACTACTCGACCGCCTGCCAGGATGGCGACGTGGTCGCAAAGCGCCTCGACCAGTGGCATAACGTGACTCGAGAAGAGGATCGTGCCGCCCCCGTCGATGAAGCCGTCGAGAATGGACCGGATCGTAGCGGCCGACACCGGGTCCACGGATTCGAGAGGCTCATCAAGCACGAGAACTCGTGGGCCGTGCAGAAGCGCAACCGCCAGTGCGATCTTCTTCGTCATTCCTGTCGAGTAGTCGGCAACGACCGTTCCGGCCGCGGACACGAGGCCCAAGGCGGTTAGCAGCTCGTCCGCGCGCTCCGCCACCAGTCGCTCATCCAAACCGCGAAGCAGCCCGACGAAAGTGAGAAGCTCCATTCCGGTGAGGCGCCGGGGGAGAAAGTCGGCCTCCGGCATTACGCCGAGTGCGCTCTTGGCGGCAACGGGGTCGTTCCAGAGGTCGAAGCCGTGTACCGAGGACGTGCCCGAGTCGGGCCGGATGATGCCGGTCGCCATCGAGAGCAGTGTCGTCTTGCCAGCTCCGTTCGGCCCCACCAGACCGTAAAACGACCCTTCGGGGATGCTGAGCTGGACGCTGTCGACTGCGGTGAAGTCGCCGAACCTCTTGGTGAGGGCTTCGAACCGGAAGGCAGGCGATGCTGCGGCGCTCGCGCGAGCGCCCTTTGCCTCAGCAACGCTTCGGCTCATGAGGATTCTCCATTCCGCACCGACTTTGCGGTCGCGCGATCAAAAAGTGCGACGAGTTCGGCCTCGAAGGAATCCAGGTCGAACTCCGGGTCGGAACGTAGCCGCTCTGACGTGGCATCGATGGTTGCTCGCAGGGACATCGCCAGGATTCGCGGAGCAAGGTCACCGAACTCGCCGGCTTCTGCCCCGTCGGCGAAGAGTTTCTGCAGCTCGAACGCGGCTGCTGCTTGGCTTTTCGCGAAAAGCTCCGGCACGCCCGCCGTAGCGCGTGCATTCGCGAGCACCTCGGTAACGGCTGCTATTTCGGTGCGATGAGTTGCGAGGAACGAGACGTTGGCGGCGATGTAACGACGAAGAGCCTCGCGGTAAGACCCCGCTCCTTTCACCCTCGGTATCATCCACGCTTGCGCGGACGCGAGGACCGCAGTCACCACCTCCTGCAGTAGTTCGGCCTTGCTCGCAAAGTGATAGGAGAGCACGCCTTTGCTGACCTGAATGCGGTCCGCGATCGCGGACATAGAGGTCGCGGCATAGCCGCTCTCCGCAAGGACCTCGATCGCCGACTGGGTGATCTGGGTACGCCGCGCCTCGGTCGTAAACGAGGCCCTCTTTTCCATCGGTTCTGTCCGCACGGTTAAAAATTAGTACACGCGGCCAATCGATGCAACGGGTGCCGGGTGACTAGAGGGGGAGCGACATTTTGTAGTTGGTCATCTTCACACCGCGCGTGACCGGATGTTGCTCTGCGACAACCGTGAATCCGTGCTTTTCGAAGAACGGGCGCGCCGTAATGCTCGCGTCTGTGTACAGCTCGGGCGAGCCTGCCGCGAGGGCGACGTCGTAAAGATGCGCCAGGAGGGCACCGGCTACTCCGCGTCGTCCGAATTTTGGCGCGACGAACATCATGTCGATGTAACCGTCGTCTCCGACGTCCGAGAAGCCCGCTACCTCTGCCCCGATGGTCGCTACGACGGTATTCAGCGACTCTCTGGCCGCGTTCCACCGTGCAAGGTCGTGATCACCTGGTCTGGCCCAGGCGGCGATCTGCTCCGCTGAATAGTCTTTCGACGCGGTATCGGTTATCGCTGTCACGAAAATCTCCAACGTCGCAAGGGCATCGGTTTCGGTGTACGGACGGATTTCCATCCCCGGATTGAATCACAATGGGCGCTCAAACGCACCGGGGTCTGCGAACCCGGCGGGGAGGCCAAGCATGTCGAGGAAAGCGGCCGCAGCGGGGCTGCTCCCGCGGTTCCAGATGACATATTCGGCGCGTGTCGGCGCGTCGACGACCTCCACGGTGGCAACGCCCCTCAGCCGAGGTGCGTATCCCGAGGCGAACATGGCAATGCCTAGGCCATTGCTCACTAGTTCTGCCATGAGATCTGCCGAGGACACCTCGAAGGCCACGTCGCGGGTGAGACCCGCGGCTGAGAAGGCGAGGTCTGTCTGGGCTCGTCCGGCTGTCCTGGCCGGCAAGTCCACAAATGTTTCCGACGAAAGTTCACGGAGCGAGACCGATTGCTCGCTTGCGAGCGCATGATCAGGCGAGACGACCGCCACAAGACGATCTCGAGCCAGCTCGTACGCGTTGACGCCTCGGGGTCGCGCGGTGGTCGGCACTCCAAGGAAAGCAACCTCGAGCGCGCCTTCTCGGACCTGTTCTGTGAGTTCGTCGCTCGCACCTACGCGCAGGCTGATTCGGACGTGCGAGTACTGCGTCCGGAAGTCGTGCAGAACCCGCGGAATGTCGATGGCAGCGACGGTCGGGATCAGCCCAACAGCTAGCCGCCCACGAATCTCGCCAACAGCAGCGGCGGCGTCGACAGCTGCTCGCGCCGCGGCATCAAGGCACTGACGAGCCGCTGGCAGAAATGCCGCGCCGGCCGGCGTCAAGCGCACTCGGCGACTGGTGCGCTCGAATAACCGCGCGCCTAGCTCACGCTCCAAGCGGGCCACCTGGTGACTGAGGGCTGACTGGACGACACGGCACCGTTCGGCAGCCTGCGTGAAGCTCTGAAGTTCAGCCACGGCAACGACGTAGCGCATTTGTTGTAGTTCCACAGACCCATCTTCCACTGTCATGAATCGGGTGACAACAATGCATTGGACTCATCGATGGATAGCGGGTGACACTGAGGCAGTGACGGATCTGAGAACCAACGAAACACGAGACAAGGCCACTTCCCGTTCACGGGCATGGGCCGGGGTATCAGCCATCACGGCCAGCTTGTTCGTGTTTCTGACAACCGAACTGATGCCTGTCGGGCTGCTGAGTCCGCTCAGCACGAGCCTGCACATTTCGCTGGGGACTGCCGGCCTGATGGTTACCCTGCAGGGATTGGCTGCCGGGGTCGGAGTCGTCTTTATTGTGGCGTGGACGCGGCGGCTGGATCGAAGGCTCTTGCTCTCAATCCTCCTAACAGTCTTGGTCGTCGGCAACCTTGTTACAGCGATATCGCCGAGCTTTGCGCTGATTTTGGCCACGCGGCTTTTGATGGGGTTCGCGAGCGGCGTCTTCTGGGCTATCGGCGTTAGCATGGCGATGCGCCTGGTTCCGAAACACCAAGCGAGTCGGGCCGCTGCCGTCGTGATGTCGGGAATCTCAATCGCGACAGTGGTGGGCATACCCCTGGGTACAATTCTCGAGAGTTTCGTGGGCTGGCGAGGTACCTTCCTTATCTGGTCCGGCCTCAGCCTGCTGGTGATGCTCTGCGTGATTGCAACCATTCCATCGCTGCGATCAACGAATACTGTGCCGGTCCGCGAGGTGTTCGTGCTTCCGCTCAGAAACGCCCGGCTTCGCCTGGTGTTGTTCGCCGTCGTCTTCTTCGTGCTCGGCCATTTCGGCGCGTACACCTTCGTGCGTCCGTTCTTGGAACAGAGTTCCTCCGCCACGCCTGTCTTCGTCACTCTTGTGCTGATGGTCTTCGGCGCGGGAGGCGCTCTGGGCAACCTCGCCGCCGGGCACGCCGTCAGGAGGAGTTTGAGGGGCACCTTCATAGTCGGTTGCGTCGGACTCGTGGCGTCGTTGCTGGTGCTTCTCGGGGTGGGTCACGGACAAGTCGGTACGACAATTTCGTTGGCCTTCTGGGGACTCTCCTTCGGAATTGTGCAGTTGTGTCAGGTGAATATGACGCAAGCAGCGGCACCCGAAACGTTCGAGGCGGCGATGTCGCTCAACACGATGGCCTACAACACGTCCATCGCACTCGGAGCTCTCTTCGGGGGAGTGCTGGCCGACCACATCGGTGTCACCAGTGCGATGTGGCTCGGCGTGGCACTAACGGCGGTCGCGCTACTGCTCGCGATCACCAGGAACGGAATGTTTGCAGGCGCGAATTGACGAGGCGCGTTGCGATCATTTGAGGTCCAGGCCGGTTTCTAGCTGCGCCATCGCGGCGTCCATCAATCCGATCGGATCCGCGGTCGGATCGTCGGCCACCGCCGACATCATCGCCATCGCGGCGCCGACGATCGCGCCAGCTAGAACTCGGATCTCGAAATCATTCGAGTCGCGACCGCTGCGTTCGGCGATCGCTACCGAGAAGGTGGTCATCGTTTCCGCGATCTGAGCCATCGCGGCAGCTCGGAGGGTTGGCACCGAGACTACCAACGCGATGCGCTCGCTGTGCTCGGCCTTCTCTTCTGCGCTGAGGCCGTCGAAGGTCTTCCGCAACGAGCGCCGCAATGCATCAAGCACCCCGATATCCGGGGGCAGAGACGTGAATGTTTCGATCAGCAGCGGATCGAAGTCGTCGGAGATGATCAGATCTTCTTTGGTCGGAAAGTACCGGAAGAATGTGCTCTCCGAGATCTCCGCGAGGGTGATGATCTGTTCGATCGTCGTATTCTCGTAGCCCTGACTTCTGAAAAGCTTGAGGGCGATGCTCTGAACCGAGGCACGGGTCTGTGCCTTCTTGCGTTCTCTCAGTCCGCGGGCGGGTTTTTCAGTTGGGGACGACAACAGGTACCTCTTCAACAGACTCCGCCGCGCGGCGTGGGATGAACAGTACCGCCAGAATAGCGCCGACCGCAGCGATGCCGGCGCAGACGAGAAAGGCGGTGTCCATTCCTGCAACGAACGCAGCTCGCACCGAGCCCAGCAGCGCTGCGGATCCAGTTCTCGTGGCGATCGCCACGCCGGCGAAGATGCTCTGGTGTGCTTGATCGGCCGCCCTGTTGGAGAGGCCGAGTGATGCGAGGTGGGAGAGGTAGACGGCGCTCAGCACGCTGCCGAACACGGTTGTTCCGAGCGGCCCCCCGATCTTCTGGATGGCTTGAACCACCGCCGAGCCGATCCCGCTGTCTTCGGCATTAAGTTGTGAGAGTGCGGCGGAGGTTGCGACGGAGGTAGTGATTCCAGCGCCTGCTCCAACGACCACCATCCACGCCATCACGAACCAAGCCGGCGAGTTCGCCACGGTGGATGATCCGACTAGGAACCCACTGGCGATCAGCAGAAAGCCCCACATGAGTGTCATCCGGTTGCCTATGCGGCCAGCCACTCCGTTTGCCGCGATCGCTCCGACGACGAGGCCAGCGATCAAAGGCAAGAGTCGCATTCCTGATGTCTGCGCGTCGACGCCGAGTACGCCTTGGAAGTATTGCGGCATTGTGAAGATGAGACCAAGCAGGGCTAGGCCACCGATCGCGGCGAGAATTGCGCCCCACAAGAAACGGGCGGATTCGAAGAGCGCAGGCTCGACCAGCGGGTCGCCGCCGAGCGCCTTCGTCCGGCGCTCCCAAGCAAAGAAGAGTCCGAGGGTAACTGCGCCCCCGATCATCAGGGTCAGCGCCCAGGCGTCAGTCCAGCCACGCTGCCCGGCTTCAACCAGCCCAGCCGTCACGGCGGCGAGGCCGCCGGCAGAGGTGACGATTCCAACGGGGTCGAGACGACGCACTTTCTCACTTCGCGACTCGGGAATGAGAAAGCCGGCGGCGATCAATCCCAAGATGACGACCGGAACGTTGAGCAGGAAGAGGGCGCCCCAGTGGAAGTGGGTCAGCATCCAGCCGCCGAGAATCGGACCCAGGGGTAGAGCCATGAAATTGGATGCAGCAAAGATCCCCACGGCCTTGGGCCGCTCGTCGACGTCGAAGAGGACGGTCACGGCGGAGAGGGCCATGACAACAACTCCCGCTCCCGCCAGTCCGAGGAGTAGGCGCCCTCCGAGGAACGCGGCTGATGTCGGTGCGTAGGCGCAGATAGCCGAGGCGACGCCGAAAAGAGTCAGGGACGCGAGCAAGGTCTTCTTGCGTCCGAATCGGTCGCCGATGAGGCCAGCAGGTAGAACGGCGGCCGCGAGGACGAGCAGGTAGCCCGAAGAGAACCATTCGAGGTCAGCTTCGGGCGCGCGAAGTGCGGTCGCGAGTGTGGGAAGGGCGACGCTGAGGGCGGTGGCGTCCAGCCCGATCGCGAGAACGGCGAGACTGACTCCTCCCAGTGCCATCCACTGCCGGACAGAGGAACGCTTTGCGGTTGTTACCATCTAATGACGGTAGCACTGATTTGAGGGTAACCGTCAGTTTGTTGCTCGAAGGTTCGGCCCGTATGCGCATCGCACTGGTAGATGTAGCATCCTCATTCATGCTCGTTCCCGATGTCCAACGGCTGCGTGAAGACGCGACGCGACGCGCCGGCTTGAGAGCGCTGGTGCCATTTGCTGGGAGCGTTGACCAGATGGAACTCGGGAAAGGGACCCCTCCCCTCTCTGCTCGCCTCTATCGTCCGGATCTCGCCACGCGGCCTGGAGTGAAAGTCGTGTTCCTCCACGGCGGCTACGCGGTCTTGGGTGGGCTGGACCTCCAGGACGGGTATTGCCGGCGGATCGCGGCCATCCTCGGCATCGAGGTGCTCGCGATCGATTATCGGCTCGCCCCGGAGCATGTGCTGGCCGACTCCGCGGATGACGCCGTCGCGGCAGTCGTCGCGCTCCGTGCCCAGGGTCCTGAGCGGCTGGTGCTATGGGGCGACTCAGCGGGCGGTGCCGTTGCGCTACGCGCATCGCGGGCGGCCCGTCCTGCCGTATTGGTGCTGACGAACCCGAACGTCGATCTGAGGCTCGCTGAATACGACGAAGCGGCGCCGGGTGGACCAGACCGGGAATTGTCGGGCTGGGCCTTCGCGCAATGGGCAGGGGAGGGCCAGCTCGAGCGGGCGCCCGATTTGGCGGCGAACGTCGCGGACTTGCCACCAGTCTTCGCAGCGGTGGGGTCAGACGATTCACTACTGCCGGACTCCAGGCGGCTGGTTGAACGTTGCCGGCGGGCCAACGTCCCTTCAGAGCTGGTCGTAGTGCCTGGCGCCTCTCATGGCTTCATGTCCGCGCAGGACGATCCGGCTGTCAAAGACGTGATCACCGCGGCTGGTGACTTCCTTGATGCGCACAGCTGAGCGTCCGATTCTCTCGTGAATTGGTCTCGATTGCATCCCGATCTGCATCGGTTGAATTCGAAAGCCGGCGCAGGGGGCTTGGTATTCGTGACTATCGGTGCTGGGTTCAGTCGTTCCCGCTGTGGGCATCAAGGTGCGACCGGGTGGCGTAGGAAGATTGGGCGCCCGGCGCGCTGACAGCGAAAGTGCCCGCGAGAACGCCCACTCGCACCGCTTCCTCGAGGTCATCTCCAACCGACAGCGTGGTGGCTAGTGCTCCCACGAACGCGTCGCCCGCCCCCGTTGTGTCGACGACCCGTGCTCCGCCGTCGGCGGCTTGATGCCCACTGCGGTCTCCGGTCGGCCAGCACGCTCCGGACGCGCCCAATGTGATCACTGCGGAACGCGCAGTTCGGCAAAGTTCGGTGCACCCACTTAGCGCAGTTTCCACATCGGTCACGGGCCATCCGAGCAAGCTGCTCGCTTCGTGCTCGTTCAGAATGAGCGGGTCGGCGGCGGCAAGGATATCGCTGGGGAACTCCCGGTACGGGGCGAGGTTGAACACCACTCTCATTCCGGTTTCGGCGGCGGCGTGGATGGCGCTCTCGACCACGGCCGGCTCGGATTCGGCCTGGACCACGAGTATTGCGGGGAGAGCCGCTGCACGCCGGACTGCCTCCGCCACGCGAGCCGGCGCAAGGGAAAAGTTCGCCCCGGGCACAACGATGATCGAATTTTCTCCCGAGTCGAACACCGTGACCATCGCGAGTCCGGTCTGTCCTCCGGCGATCTCTACATTCGAAGTGTCGACACCTTCGGCTTCGAGGGCTCGTAGGTTCGACCAACCGTTCTCGTCGTCACCGACGGCAGCGATGAGCGTGACGTTGGCTCCCATCCGACGCGCCGCGACGGCTTGGTTGGCCCCCTTTCCCCCCGGCTGCCGGCGGAGGTCGTGGGCCAGGAGCGTTTCGCCCGGGACGGCTGGCCGCGAAACGGTGACAATGTAATCGCTGTTGATCGAGCCGACCACCGCGATATGCGCTCCTCGATTTTCCGCGGCAGCACTGCTTGGGCGGACCTGCCGTTGCGTTGAGCTGATCGCTTTGGATCGGCGTCAACGTGCGCCGTACTGACTGTCCTTGGAACGTTGCGGTGTCCGAAAAGGAGGTAAGGGGAAAAGCGCGGCGGCGCGCGCGAGTTCACTAATCGGCGCGTGCGCGCTGCAGGAGTCCTTCGACTAATGCCCGAAGTCCGGCTTGATAGGTGTCGCGCTGCGCAATGCTCGGCCACTCGTTTCCAAGCCCCGCGAGGACGGGAAACTGCGTGGGGCTCAGGTCCCGAAAAACGGAGTCCCGGTAATTGGGCCGGTCGCGATCAGCGTTCCTCCGCGCGGAATGGGACCGCACGAGAATTTCACCCGCTGTGAAATACCAGATAGACCGGTACAAGTCCGCCGCCGCGATGGGGGTGAGGCCGCAGTCGATGGCGGCAGCCACCATAGTTTCCACCATCCGCAACGAATCCTCGCCGACCAGGTCGTCTGCGATGAGGATTTCGGTGGCCCAAGGTGCCGCCGAAAGGGTGTCGTGGATTGCAGTCGCAGCAGCGACGATTCGTTCGGCTGGGTCCTCCGGCATTGCGGGGTGCTGCAACTCGGACGCCCGTGCGTTCAGCAACTGAACAAGCAAGTCTTCTCGATCGCGAACGTGGTGATAGAGCGTTGCCGCACCGACGCCGAGATAGCCAGCCAGATGGCGAATGGTCAATTTCTGCCATCCGTCCCTTTCGATGAGTTCCTGAGCGCCGAGGAGGATCTGGGCCCGGGACGTCGAGGGCGGGCGGCCCGACGGTCGGCCGCTGGCGCGTGAAGTCATGTCGTCATCATCGCAGGCCCGCCCTCTCGCATCGTGAGAATTGCCTCTCACAGTTACGCGTGCTAATTTCCCGAACATGTTCGATAAAGCTGCAGCGTCCGTTGGGATGACAAAGGCGAAGCATCACAGCGCTGTGCCGGCGGCGCGATCCATACCCTTGGTATGCGCCGCAGTCTTCGGTCTGATGACTGGTCAGCAGATGGTGAACCCAGTCCTCGCGCCACTCGCTCGCGAGCTCGGAATTACAGAACTGGCTCTGGGTCTTGTCATGGCTGTCGGCGCCTCCGGTGTCGTCTTCGCGAGCGGCTTCTGGGCGCGCCGAGCTCTGGTGTGGGGTCACCGCCCCGTGCTACTCATATCGTTGCTGGGAGCGGCGAGCGGCCTTGCGGTATTCGCGGTAGTCGCCCAGTTGGGCCTCGATCACGCACTGCCTGCACCGCTGCCATTCACGCTGGTGGTCCTAAGCCGCGGGCTGCTCTTCGGTCTGGCCTGGGCTGCCGCCCCTGCAACCGCGCAGTCGTACATCGCCCGAACGACCACAGGGTCCGCGGAACGAGTCCGAGGGATGTCGATGTTCGGGGCCGCTCAGGGTCTTGGCCTCGCAGTCGGGCCGGCCGTCGGCGGTGTGTTGAGCGCCGGAGGACTCCTTCTACCCATGTACATGGCGCCGGTTGTGTTGCTCTTGATCGCCGCTGTACTGCTATTCGCCCTCCCGGGAGGCTCCAGCCAGGTTTCGGACGCTGCGCCAGCGCGCGTCCGCATCTTGGATCGGCGGATATGGCCGTTCCTGCTCATCGGCTTCGGCCTGTACCTCTCCATCACCGTCGTGTTGATGACCCTCGGCTTCCTTCTGCAGGATCGAGTTCATGTTTCGGAGGCCCAGGTGGGTCTTCAGACCGGGTTGGTCACTCTCGCAGGTGCGGCCTTCATCGTCATCGTTCAGATTCTCATCGTTCGCAGACTCGCCTGGCCGCCGCATCGCCTGATTCGCATCGGCTGTCTCGTCATGCTCGGAGGGACGATTACAGTGGCACTTGCGTCCACGGCGCTCTGGCTCGCTCTTGGAGTGGCCCTGATGGGAGCCGGCCTTGGCTTTGGTATGCCGGGTGTCTCTGCCGCACCGAGCCTCCGAGCGAGCGCTGCCGAGCAGGGGTCAGTGGCTGGCTTGGTGACAGCTACCGTTGCCGTCACTTTCGTCCTTGGCCCCCTCGTCGGGGATGGCCTTTATGAAGTTGGCTCTTCCGCTCCCTACATCGCATGCGTGGTGCTGCTGGCAGGGCTGTCGCTGTTCGCCTTCAGCTATCGAGGAGTGCGCGGAAACGCGGACTCCTCGGTTGGATGAGCTACCTAGCGCCAGGACCACCTGAGTTGCGACTCTTCGGATCGTTGGAACGGGCTGCGCGCCCGCGCGACCGAATGCTCAGGTCGCTGTCAACTCGGATCTTGGCCTGCCAAGGCAAAGACTGCGGTGGCTCAGCAGCCCATAGCCGATCCCCTGACCAATGCGGACGCATCAAAGGTTGACACTTTCCGAACGCGTTCGTAAACTCTCGTCTCACATGTGTCCGTCGTATCCGAACCCGGAAGTCTGTTATGTCAACTGTCAATAACGCTCGCGCAGTATCCATCACTCTGAGTCTGGGCCTAGTCCTCACCGTTATCGCAACTGCTGTGCCCTTCGTAGGGGCGCCAGTGGGAGAGCTCATCTCGGCATACGTGAAGGCGGGATACCCGGCCGCAAGTACGTCAGAGGTTTCAACTGCAACCACGATCTACCTCGTCGGCTTGGCCCTCGTTGGAATCTGCGGTGTAGTGCTCTGGGGAATCGCAATTGCGGCCACTCGGGCTGGCAAATGGTGGACCCCTTGGTTCGTCACCTCGGCGATGGTCGTCGGCATAGCGGTCGGACTGTTCGATCTCATGGTCCGTGACACGAATGGAGAGACCGGGCTTCCAGCCCTAGTCGGTTGGCTTGGTCTCGCGCCTTCTGCTGCAGGGGTTCTCGCCGTCGCTTTGCTTTGGATAAAGCCAGCCGCCCCTCGCCCCATGCCCGGCCACCCCTCGTACTGACGGGGCACAAAGGAGCACAAATCATGTCCTCTATAGAACAGGCTGAACATCGCCCGATGGTTTCCGATGTTATCCACCCGAGTGATCCGCGGTATGCGCAAGCCCGACGCACACGATTGATCTCTGGCTCCCCGTCGCTGGTCATCGTTCCTAACGACATTCGCGAGGTGAGTGCGGCTGTCCGGTTCGCAGGTGAAAACCAGCTGGAGATCGCCGTCCGTGGCGGTGGCCACAGCTTCGCCGGCTTCAGCACAACCGATTCCGGCATTGTCGTCGATCTCGCTCGGCTGACGGATGTGACAGTTCTCGATGAGGAACGTCACATCGTCAGGATCGGCGGCGGCGCAACTTGGGGCCACGTCGCAGACGTCCTGAGTCCGCGAGGGCTGGCGATTTCTTCGGGCGACACGCGAAGCGTCGGGGTCGGCGGCCTCACGCTCTCGGGAGGCTTGGGCTGGAAGGTCCGAAGGTATGGGCTCGCGTTGGATTCCCTCCGGGCGATCGAGATCGTCGTCGCGGACGGCACGATCTTGCGTGCGTCCGCCTCCGAGAACCGCGACCTCTTTTGGGCCATTCGCGGCGGCGGCGGCAACTTCGGCATCGTCACCGCGTTTGACTTCATTGCGCACCCGAGCACCGACGTCTTCTTCGGAAAGCTCACCTTCCCGCCGGCAGAGGCGGCGAGCGTGCTGGAGGGCTGGGCACACCACCTCTCAGCTGCCCCGGAACAGCTGACCTCGATTGCAAACCTGGCTAACCCCGTCACAGGAGGCCCTGTCGCGCCCGTGGAGGTCTACGTCTGCTGGGACGGCGACGACCTCGAAGAGGCGAACCGAGCGCTTGCCCCGTTACGCCAGTTGGGCACGGTTTTGAGCGACGACGTCGGCCGGTGCACGTATGCGTCCATCCTCGACGAGGGCGGCACCGTACCAGAGCAGTTTCGAATCGCTACGCGAAGCGGTTTCGTCGACGGGCCGTCCGTCGTGAGCGCATTGCGAAAGCTTGTGGAAGTCGCACAATCCGAGGGCACTCCCTTCATCTCCATTCGTGCTCTTGGGGGGGCGCTGTCTAGGGTTCCTGCTGACGGGACCGCTTACGCGCACCGTTCGGCAGCCCTCATGGTGGCCACAATTTCGGGCGGTCTGGCCACCGATATTGAGGCTGGTCAGCCCGACCGTGAGCGGATGTGGGAGGAGCTTCGGCCGCACCTCTCCGGCGCTTACGCCAACTTCCTCGACTCAGCCACACCGGACGACGTCAACAGGGTTTATCCGAGTGCGACCTACCGACGCCTAGCGTCCGTTAAACGCCGCTACGACCCGGCGAACCTGTTCCGATTGAACCATAACGTTATCCCCGCGGATGAGTGCATTGAGCACACTTCGTCGTAGTCCCCACCCCGGAGCCTGCGGCCCGGACGGGAAGAGCGATCGCGCTGTCGACGCGGAGCACGGGCGAGCCAATGTCGCGTCGCACCACCATTATCGAACGCTTTCGCCGGCTCCGCAGGAGGCGATTTTCATCGTCGTCCTGACGTACAAGGTGCCGATAACGCACATTGACGCGGAGCTGCACAGCCATAGGCAGTGGTTGGAGGAGCAGTACCGCGCCGAGAGGTTTGTCGCCTCCGGTTCGCAAGTTCCGAGGGTTGGCGGAGTCATCATCACACGGCCGACGAGCGAGACGGAGTTGCGTCAGGTCTTGGCCGAGGACCCTTTCGCGCGTCGCGGCTACGCCGACTACGAGCTGATCCAGTTCGTACCAACCATGTCCGTGCGGGACCCGTCCATTCTGCTGCGGTGAAAGGATTCTGATGGACTCGTTCCTAGCAAGCGCGGCGCGAATGCCCGCGCTGAAAGAGCGCATTCTCGACGCCCCGGACCAGTTTCGGGTTCTGACCGGGGAGCGGCCTACCGGCCTTTTGCACCTCGGCCATTATTTCGGCACCCTCCAAGAGCGCGTGCGACTGCAGAATCGGGGCGTCCGCACCTTCGTGGTGATTGCCGACTATCAGGTCATCACAGATAGAGACACCGCAAACAATGTCAGCATTCATGTGCGCGAAGCTGTGCTCGATTATCTGGCTACCGGCCTGGATCCCACGGAAACTACGATTTTCACGCACTCGGCCGTTCCGGCTTTGAACCAGCTCCTGGTTCCGTTCCTCAGCCTCGTCTCGGATGCCGAGCTGCGGCGCAACCCGACGGTGAAGAGCGAGATGGCGGCCTCTGGACGCAGCCTGAGCGGGCTGCTGCTCACGTATCCAGTCCACCAGGCGGCAGACATCCTTTTCTGCAAAGGCAACCTGGTCCCGGTCGGGAGGGACAATCTCCCGCACGTGGAGTTGGCAAGAACCGTTGCCCGTCGATTCAACGACCGGTTCGCTCCGCTGTTTCCCGAACCGGAGCCGCTGATCACTGATGCCCCGGAGGTACCCGGGCTGGACGGTCGCAAGATGTCCAAGAGCTATGGGAACGCCATTTCGCTCGCGATGACGGCCGACGAGACCGCTGATGTCATCCGTCGTACGCGCACCGACGGTATCCGGCGGATCGCATTTGATCCAGTAACACGTCCTGGTGTTTCCGGACTCCTGTCAACCGCCGCCCTGTGCCTGGGTTCCCGTCCGGAGGACATCGCTGACCAGATCGGGGACAAGGGCAGCGGCGAACTGAAACGGTTGACGACCGAGGCGGTCAACAGCTTCTTGGCGCCACACCGAGCTCGCCGCGTAGAAATGGCGGCCGACGTCGCTCTCGTCGACGACATTTTGCAGGAAGGGAACGCTCGCGCGAACCAGATGGCGGAGACGACGTTGGACGAGGTCCGGCAAGCGATGGGAATGACGTACAGCATCAGGGATCAGAAGCGACAGCTGTGACCAACACCTACTCACGCAAGCAGCCAGATCGAGAGCGGTTCTCCGGGGGCGTCCCCGGTGAAAAGCCTTATCGTCAGCCCGTGGCTAACAGCGGCAATTCAGCCGTAGTGGCGTCGTGGCAAGACGACTTTCCTCGGTGGTACCAAGATGTGCTTGAGAAAGCGCAGCTGGCAGACAACGGGCCCGTGCGCGGCACAATGGTCATCAGGCCCTATGCGTACGCGATGTGGGAACGAATGCAAGCCGAAGTCGATGCGCGTATCAAGGCGACGGGTGCTGAGAACGTGTACCTGCCGATGCTCATTCCGCAGTCGTATCTTGAGCGCGAAGCCGAGCATGTCGAGGGATTCAGCCCGGAGTTGGCCGTCGTAACGCATGCGGGAGGAAAGGCCCTAACCGAACCGGCCGTGGTTCGCCCCACGAGTGAAACCCTGTTCGGCGGGGTCATGTCGAAATGGATCCAGTCCCATCGAGACTTGCCCATGCTGTTGAACCAATGGGCAAACGTTGTCCGCTGGGAACTGCGCCCGCGGCTATTCCTCCGAACAACTGAATTTCTCTGGCAGGAGGGGCACACAGCTCACGCGACCGCTGGGGATGCAGCAGCGTACGCGAAGCGGGTCCACTTGGATGTCTACCGTGACTTTTTGCAAGACGTTCTCGCCATCCCCGTACTCGTGGGAGTGAAAACCAGAAGAGAGCGTTTCGCCGGCGCGGTGAACACGATGACCTGCGAGGGCATGATGGGCGACGGCAAGGCACTTCAGCTAGCGACGAGCCATGAACTCGGTCAGAACTTCGCCCGCGCGTTCAATATCACCTACTCCGATACCGGCGGAAACCAGCAGACCTGCTGGACCACCTCCTGGGGCTCGAGCACTCGCATGATGGGCGGAATGATCATGAGTCATGGGGACGAGGCGGGTCTAC
Organism: Leifsonia sp. 2MCAF36; assembly: GCF_052115525.1. Lineage (NCBI taxonomy): Bacteria > Bacillati > Actinomycetota > Actinomycetes > Micrococcales > Microbacteriaceae > Leifsonia > Leifsonia sp. 2MCAF36. The sequence goes on from NZ_JBFRGV010000007.1 coordinate 84,835, forward strand.
GAGTGCCACCCCACGTCGCTCCCGTGCAGGTGATCGTTGTCGCAGTCAAGGGCGACGAACGAACCATCGCGGCGGCCTCTGCAATCGTTGATGCCGTGCAAGCGGAGGGCGTGAGGGTACGGCTGGATGCACGCGAGACGCCGGGCTTTGGTCGCCGGGTCGTCGAGTGGGAGCTCAAGGGCGTGCCTCTACGTATCGAAGTGGGGCCTCGCGATCTCGACCAACAGCAGGTCACTGTTGCTCGACGCGACGCGCCTGGTAAGACGACGTTGCCGTTGAGCCAGGTAGCACCGACCGTGACTGCATTACTCCACGCGATCCAAAAACGTCTGTTTGACGACGCCCGACTGCGGCTCGCTCGCAACACGGTGGATGTGGCGAGGGTCGAGGATGCGGTGGCTGCCGCGTCCTCCGGGTTCGCGCGGCTCCCTTACTCCGCCCTCGGCGACCAGGGCGAAGAAAAACTCGCCGCCCACGCCATTAGCGTCCGATGCTTGCAAACTGAAGGGGGCGAGTTACCGGGGGCGGGAGATACGGAAAGTGATCTGTTTGCGATAGTGGGGCGCAGCTACTAAGCGGCCAGTGCCTCTCCGCGTTCACCCGTCGTATCGCGGCGCTCATGGCGCTTGTGCAAAAGCAAACGTCACCGTGCCTCGAACTCGGCGGCCACATACTACCGACTGGTCGCTTCAATGTTGTATTATGGATCATGTTCGAAAAACCCCTGGGTCACCAAGGTAGGGCCGATCTCGACGGTTCGATCGCGCTTACGCGAGCCTCGCAGGAGGACGCTGGAGACATCGCTCGCGTGTGGAGGAGCGCCTGGCTTGACGGGCACCGGGATCGAGTGCCGGCTGAGCTACTTGAAGCACGGGACGAGTTCTATTTCAGGTCGCGAGCGCAAGACCTGGCTGACTTCACGACACTCGCCCGCGAAGCCGGAGTGATTCTTGGGCTTGTGATCGTTGTTGGCAACGAGCTCCAGCAGCTCATGGTGGATCATGCTGCTCGCGGCCGCGGGGTGGGAAGTTTGCTTCTCTCGGAGGCCGAGCGTGGGGCGGCGGCTTCCGGCCTACGGGAAATCTGGCTCGCTGTCGTTCCAGGCAACTCGGCTGCGCGCGCACTGTATGAAGCGCGCGGGTGGATTGACTGCGGCCCGGAGGCCTACCTGTCGCGCACCTTGACCGGAGGTGTGGTTCCTGTCCCTGTTCACCGATACAGCAAGCGTTTGAGGGGATTAGGTGCTTCGGTACCAGCTTGACTTCGAGGACCTGGGAGCGGTCAGCTTCGCTGTCTCTCCGCTGAGCGAAACGGTTCGCTCAATGCGAGTGTTGCGGGAACCCTGGTTATTTCCGCATTTGAGGATGTGGAGCCGGTTTGCCCTGCGGGCGGTAGGAACCCAAAGTCCGCTCGTGATGTCGCTGACAAACGAGTCCCTTTGCACGCCTGACTGCCTCACATTTTCGATGGGTCGACCGGCGTCGATCACCGACGAACTGAGCGCGCTACAAGAATGCGACATCGAACTCTTGCGCTGCCAGCTGCATCAACTTCACGGTGGAGCTGCTCCGGTATCGAGGCAGCTGCCAGCGACGCTAGACGCTCTAACCGACGCGATTTGGCAGTATTGGTCCGCCGCCGTCGCGCCGTGGTGGGAGTCGATGCTGCATTGCCTCGAAGCTGATGTTGCCCACCGTGGGCGCCAACTCACGAATGACGGAATTGTGCGCACTATCAACGGGATTTCAAGCGGGCTTCGCCTGGCTGACCGAAATTTGCAGGCGGATGTTGCCCTCAACCGCACGGAGAGGCTTGCGGGCAGAGGCGTTGTGCTGATGCCCTCCCTGTTTTCGCGCGGTATCGCGGCGCCATCAGAGCCGGGCAAGCCTCTCCTCATTTATGCTGCGCGCGGGCATGCGGCAGTTTGGGATTCGGCCCGCGGACGGCGAGCGGAAGGGCTGGACCAGCTTCTCGGGTCCCGAAGATCTGAAGTCCTCCAGATGCTTGAGAAGCCCGCGTCGTCGACGGAATTAGCACGAAGGCTGGGCCTGAGCGTTCCAACGGTCAATCAGCACCTCAAGACGTTGCAACATGGCCGCCTGCTCCACACCTCGAGGCGAGGTCGCTACACAGTGTACGAACGGACGCAGTTGGGCGATGCGCTGGCGCGAGATTCTGCCGATTAGGCGTATCGCCTAATGCATTGTTGTGCGGAAGGCGGTCTGTGAGAGTCGGAGGTCGTAATTCATCCTTCGGAAGGCACCTATGAAAAAGTACTCAACAGCACTCGCATTGCTCGTCACAGGCACACTCGCCATGAGTCTCACGGCGTGTGGCGGCTCCACCGGTGCCAATGCCCAAGTTCCGGCAACCCAAGCACAGGTCCGGCTTCCGGCTTCCTTTCCAACGAAGGAGGTCCCGCTCTTGTCAGGAACCCTTCTCGTCGCGGCGGGCGATGCCGCTGAAGGTTGGAGTGTCACCGTGGATCCGACGGAGGGGGATCTGAAGGCGGCTGAAAGCGCACTAGAGGCCGCTGGCTTCAACGAATCGCGAGTCACCAAGGGTTCGGCCATGCTGCAGAATTCCCAATACACCGTGGCTGTGCAAAGTCCCGGAAAGACGGTCACCTACCTCGTGACCGCGAAGTGAAGGCGCAGGTGAGCTGTATGACCGCGACGAAAGTCTTCCCGCGAATTCGTCCCGCGACAATTAATGACGTGACATCCGTCCTCGACCTATTCGATCAGGCGGTGGAATGGTTCAAGACCTTCGGCAACATCGAGCAATGGGGAACAACACCCTTTTCCAGCCAGCCTCGCCAAGTGGAAAGGGTGTCCTCGTGGCTTGGTTCTCCGGGCGGTTGGATCGCCGAACTCCCAGGTGTTCCCGTCGCCGGGGTAATCGTGCTGGGTGCTAGGCACGACTACGTCCCTGCGATAGACAGCGAGGAACTGTACGTGCGACTTCTGCTTGGCGCGCGAGTTCCGGAGGCGAAGGGTGTGGGCAGGGCGCTACTCGCCTTTGCCGATCGGGAAGCGGCGTCGACAGGGATAAATCGCCTGCGTGTGGATTGCTACAACGGCGGAAATGGGCGGCTTCCCCAATTCTACGAGTCGTGCGGCTATCGCCGGACGGAAACATTTACGGTCCGCGACTGGCCCGGGCAACTGTTGGAACGTGTCCTTCCACCACAGTCGGTGGCGTGTGCCGCCGGTGATCGCGAGCGATCAAGCTAGTCGCAACGGGGACTAACGGACGTTTCAGCTCATCGAACGCTCCCCTCGAGACCGAGCAACCGTCGGGAGCGTCCTCAGATCATTAATGCACACCCTCATCGGTCGGATTCGCCGCAGGCTGGGAGTGAGCACAACTCTAAGAATCGAGGTCTCACGTGGACAACAGCCTTGGGGCAGGCGAGGGCCCTCAAGAGGACCGGGCGGAGCTTTGGAAGAGCTACAACGATAAGCAGTCGACGCGCCGGACTGTCCGCCCGCTGCTCAGCGAAGCGGCCGAACTGGCTGGACCGGGTGATGGCCGTGTTGCTCTCGAGTTGGGCTGCGGCGCAGGAATCGAATCGGTTGAGCTCGCTCGTCGCGGTTGGCAGGTGATGTCGATTGACTACGCACCAGAAACGGTCGAACGCGTCGGAGCTGTCATTACGGAACTCGACCCGCAGACCCGTCCCGCCATACACGTGCAGAAGCTCGATCTCGAGTCACCGGAAACCGGTTTCCCTTTCGCAGACCTGATCTACTCGGGCTATACGCTGCCGTACCTCCACCCGGCGACCTTTCCTCGCGTCTGGAGGAGGCTCATGGAAGCGATGCGGCCTGGTGGATACCTCGCGGTGCAGTTGTTCGGCGACCGCGATTCCTACGTCGGTCAGACCGACTGGAATTTCCACTCCAGGGCCGACACCCTCGAGTTACTTCAGGGACTAGAGATCATTTCCTTCACGGAAGAGGACGAAGACGGCATGGCAGCCGGAGGTCCCAAGCACTGGCACGTGTTTCATATCATCGCCCGTCGCCCGTCGCCCGACGGCGAAGCAGAAAACCCTGGGAGGCGTTAAATGAAGAGGCTGACGACCGACCGCCTCGTGTTGCGTGCTTTCACGCCCGACGACGCGGATTTCATCTTCGATATGTATTCACGAATGGAGGTGCAACGATTCATCGGGCTAGTACCGCGCGTCATGACCCAGAGGGCCGAGGCGGAGGAGCGCGCCGCCAGATATGCCGCTTTCGACCATCCCGTCCACGGCCTGTGGGCCATCACCGACAGGTTCACCAAGCAGAGGTTCGGGACGCTACTGCTCAAGCCGCTGCCGGCTTCCGGATCCGGAACTCCGCTCCGTCCGTCAGCCGATATTGAAATCGGCTGGCATCTTCATCCCGACGCCTGGGGGAACGGCTACGCGAGTGAAGCGGGACGGGCTGTGCTACATCACGCGTTCACTAGTGGGCTCAAGCACGTGTACGCGGTGACGTACAAGGACAACGTTGCCTCGCAGGCGGTCGCGAGCCGCATCGGGATGAGGCACCAAGGAAGCACCTCGGCTTACTACAACACCACGTGCGAATTGTTCAAGGCGCGGGCCTCGGACTACACCCGATCGTAGCTAGCATCCTTGCGCGGTGAGAGCTACTCCGATTGCTCTTGCGGCTTCGGGATAGCGTTCGGGCTCAGGGCCGGAGAAATTGAGTCGGATGTGGGGGCTTGCTGCCTCCGCGGGGAACCACTCATCGCCAGCCGCAATAAACACGTTGTGCGCAGCGGTGTCGCGTGAAAGTCTCGCCAGATCCGTCGCTTGGGGTAGGCGAAGCCAGAGGTTGAGCCCGCCGGCCGGCACGTTCTCAATATGAGCCTGGGGAACATGTTCTGCGACGCTTTCGGCTAGGAAATCGCGCCTGGTGCGCAACTCCATTCGCAATCTTTTGAGATGAGCGCGCCAACTTGGCTGGCTGACGACCTCGAGGGCCGCAGTCTGGAGCAGTCCGCTGACGTACATCGTCTCTGCGGCCAGATCTGTGAAGATCCTGTCCCGCACAGGGCCACGTGCAATGACGGCGGCGACGCGCAAGGCGGGCGAAACACTTTTGGTGAGCGACCGGAGATAGATGACGTGGCCCTCGGTGTCGTGCGTCGCGATTGGCGCAGGGTCCGCGTCTATGCCCAGGTCATGGGCCCAATCATCTTCGATGAGGAAAGCCCTCCGATTGCGAACGATGTCGAGGATTGCCCGCGATCTTTCGGGAGACCATTGGGCGCCGGTGGGATTCGCAAAAGTGGGCTGCGCGTAGAACGCACGAGCGCCGGACCTTCTGAGGACGTCGTCAACAGTCTCGGGGTTTGGCCCATCTGAGCCCGTCGGGATGGGCACAAGCACCACCCCCGCTTGTGCGGCCGCCACGATCGCTCCCCAGTAAGTCGGAGATTCAATAGCCAGCGGTTGCCCAGGGCCAACGACAGCCCGAAATATGGAGCTCAGACCGCTCTGGCTTCCGGGCAGGATGATGACGTCTCTTCCTGTCACTGGGGGTGCCCCGGCGAGCGTGGCGCCGGCCAACTCATTCGCGAACCACGTCTGCAGCTCGGGAAGCCCACCAGCCGGAGAACGAGCGGCCGCTGACGCGCTCCGTGCGGCTCGTGCAATCGCCGTTTGGACAAGTTTTGTAGGGAGCAGCTCCCGGGTTGGATACCCGGAGTGCAATGCGATCGCGTCGGGCGAAACGACTTGCTGCGTGGACGACAATGAAGGGATCCGCACACGCGGGGTACCGAGCGCACCCGTCTGCCAGCCGAAGTCCACCGGACTAGGCGGTCTGCCGGCTCTCACGAAGGTGCCAACACCCGGCCGCGTCTCAATGAGACCGAGCGCGTTGAGCTGATGCATCGCCTTCTGGACCGTCACCGGGCTCACCCCGAGCTCACGCGTGAGCGCTCGGCTCGAAGGCAAACGAGCGCCTGCCGGCGCTGCAGCGATCCACGCTCGCAGATGCGCCACGATTCGTTCGGTGCTATCGTTACTCATGTCAGGACAGAGTAGCGCTACGCGCATTTCGGCGAAAGCACTATCTTATAGGGCGGGCGTCTGGTGGGGCCTCCTGGGTGTCGCGGCGTTCTCCTTTACCGTGCCATTCACTCGAGTGGCTGTAGGAGGGCTTTCTCCGGTGTTCATCGGGGGAGCGCGCGCCGTTGTGGCCGCCGCGCTCGCGACGATCGCCCTAACTGCGACTCGGCAACGGTGGCCGCGGACGACTCAGTGGGGACGCCTCGCCGTTGTGGCGGCCGGAGTGGTGCTCGGTTTCCCTCTACTTACGTCGTTTGCACTCACTACGGCACCCGCGAGTCACGGCGCCGTGGTCATCGGGCTGTTGCCTGCGGCCACCGCCGTTATGGCGGTGATCCGGGGCAAGGAGCGTCCAGCGAGGTCCTTTTGGATTTTCTCACTGCTGGGCGCGCTGATTGCTCTTCTCTTCGCCTCGCTACAGTATGGCGGGCTCGGTCGATTGGAGTGGTCCGACGCCCTCCTCTTCGGCGCAGTACTCGCGGCTGCAGTCGGGTACGCCGAAGGCGCCCTCCTCGCGCGCGAGCTGGGCGCCTGGCAGACGGTGTCATGGGCTCTCGTCGTGGCGGCGCCGGTGACGATCGCCATCACAGGTTGGTCCGTAATCAGTCAGCCGCCAGTGGGCTCACCGGTCGAATGGCTGGCGTTCGCATATCTTGCCGTGGTGAGCATGTTCCTCGGCTTCTTCGCCTGGTACCGAGGTCTCGCCATCGGCCCGATTGCGCACGTCAGCCAGATTCAGTTGGTGCAACCGGTGCTAACCATCCTGTGGGCAGCCCTCTTGCTCCGCGAGCAGTTGAGTTGGGCGACGATCGTTGGGGGCATCGCGGTGATCTTCTTCGCCGCCCTTGCCGTTCGTACTCGCATGAAGCGCGGCCGTTGACGTGGTTCGAGGAATGGACACCGTGTTCGCCGGTCTGAGTGCCTTCCCGCTGACTCCGTTTGCCGACGATCAGTTCGACGCCGACATGTTCTCGCGTCTGGTCAATCGACTCGCCAGGGCGGGCGTCGACTCAATCGGGGCTCTCGGATCAACCGGCAGTTACGCATACCTCACAGCGGAGGAGCGTCGCCTCGCGGTACGCGTCGCGGTCGACGCTGCTGACGGCACCCCGGTGATTGTCAGCGCTGGAGCCATCACTCTGCGGGAGGTGCTCACCCACCTAGAAGACGCACATGAAGCTGGCGCTTCTGGAGTTCTTCTGACCCCGATGGCGTACCAGCCGCTCACCTCCAGCGAGGTTTACGAGCTCTTCGCCGCGGTCTCAGCGCACAGCACGCTTCCGATTGTTCTATACGACAATCCCCGCACCACTGGGTTCGCCTTCTCAGATGACCTCTACGCCAGCATCTGTGCACTGCCGAACATCGCCTCGATCAAAATGCCGTCGCTTCCCTCCGGCGCTACACAGGCCGCGGCCCGGGTCGAGCAGTTGCATGGGCTCGTGCCAGCTGAAGTTTCGATAGGCATCAGCGGCGACGCGGCAGCTGCCCGCGGGCTGCTAGCAGGATGCGACGTCTGGTATAGCGTTCTCGCCGGAATCCTGCCCCGAACGTGCGTTCAGCTTGCTCGTACGGCGATCACAGGTGACGCCGTCAGCGCCACAGCACTCTCAGAGCAGCTGGCACCGGTCTGGGACCTGTTCGAGACGTATGGCAGTTACCGGGCCGCGTCGGCCATCGCGGATGAACTCGGTGTCCTTCGGCCGGAGAGTCTCCACCGCCCCGTATTGCCACTGGCTGGGTCATCACGCGACCGTCTACGCGCGGTGGTCGCTTCCCTTCCAGAGGAGCACTGACAGTGCGTGCCAACGCGGCAAATCGTCCGCGTGCCGGCCGCTCCTAAAAGATAGGGAACCAGAATGGCGAAGATGATCCTGGACTGCGACCCGGGTCACGACGACGCGATCGCAATCATGCTCGCGGCCGGAAACCCCAGCATCGAGTTGCTGGGCATTACAACAGTCGCTGGGAATCAGACTCTCGACAAGGTCACGCGAAACGCGCTGTCGGTCTGCACTGCGGCGGGCATCCGAGTTCCGGTGGCACGTGGAGCCGCAGGTCCGCTGGTCAACCACCAGGTAGTCGCCGGGGACATCCACGGTGACAGCGGATTGGATGGCCCATATCTCCCGCCGGCATCTTTCGACCTGGACCCCCGCCACGCTGTCGACTTCATCATCGACACCGTGATGTCTCACGAGCCCAAGACGGTGAACCTCGTACCGGTCGGTCCGTTCACCAACATTGCGCTGGCGATCCGTAAGGAGCCGAGAATTGTGGAGCGGGCGAAGTCGGTTGTCGTCATGGGTGGCGGCTACACACGCGGTAACGTCACGCCGACCGGCGAGTTCAACGTGTGGGCAGACCCAGAGGCGGCCGAGATCGTCTTTCGCGCCGACTGGGACGTCACCATGATCGGATTGGACCTGACTCATCAGGCTCTCGCATCGGTAGAACTTCAAGATCGGGTTCGGGCGGTGGGCGGCCCCGTCAGCGAGTTCGTGCTCGACGTTTGGGAGTTCGTCGGTAGCACCTATAGAAAGGTGTTCGAGTTTTCAGCACCGCCCATCCACGACGCATGCGCTGTCGCCGCCCTCATCGACCCGTCGGTCATCACGGTCGCCAAGGCGGATGTCCACGTCGAGCTTTCCGGTCGATGGACTAAGGGAATGACTGTCACGAACTTCCAGGACACACCCGGCATGCATCACACGGGCGGGGTCGCCGCGGAACTTACCGACTTCCGTACGAACGTGGCGACCCAACTTGACTGGTCCAAGTTCGGCGACCAGATCGTCGACGCGGTTGAACGCCTCACCGTAAAGGTCATCGCGTAGCAGTTGTGAGACAAAGACGACGGCCACCAAAGGTTCCACATTTTGCTGACTGGCGCCGCGGCGGGCCTACGTAGACCAGAAGGAGAGTAGGAAAGAATGACAGTCCCATTCGAGAAGCGACGCCCAGTGGCGCGGGTGCGCTTGATGAGATGGTCAGGGAATTTGCCGAGCAAAAGGAGTCCCTTGAGCACGTCGCCATCGCCGCCGACGGCTGGCAAGTAATCCTTGCGCGCCCCGACATCGCGGTGCTCATAGCAGAAGCGGAGGGCGAGATCATAGGCTACGCGTCCACCATTGGGCACTTCCACTTGTGGAGCGGCGGTGACGTCCTCGCGCTCGACGACCTGAACCTCCGCCCCAGCCACCGTAGCAAGGGAGTGGGCAGTCAACTGATGAGCACTGTCGCTCGACTCGCCGCCCGTGATGACCTCCCTGTCCTCTGGGGTGTTCGATTGAACAACCACTCCGCCCAGCGTTTCTACACACGTCTCGGTGCCAACCTCAGAACAAAGATGACCGCCACCTGGGCCCCTGGCGCTTACCGTTGCCATCCCGATAGAGGATCGGCTTGCGGGCAAGGCGCCAGCCACACCAACGCACGTGCAGCCGACTACCTGCATCGCGTCCCAGCAATAAAGGGCGCCGATATGATCGGTGCATGGTTGCAGTGCCGCAGTCGTTCCTATCGATGCCCCGGTGGTGGCACGACGAAGAGGGGCGAAGTTGGCTGGATGAACTGCCAACGCTGGTCGACGCGAAGTGTGACGAATGGCAGCTCGAGGTGGACGGGGACGTGACGCACGGCTCGAACGCGCTGGTCGTACCGGTCCGGCGCTCGAGGGAGCGCGCGGTGCTACGGCTCGCGCCGCCCGGGGATGACGTCTCGGCTGAGACCGCGGCGCTAGTTCACTGGGGCGGCCGCGGTGTCGTGCAGCTGCTCGATGTCGACCTCGACGCCAGGGCCTCGCTGTTGGAGCGTCTCGACCCTGCCCGGTCGTTGCAGAGTGTTCCGGTCCACGAGGCGATCACGACCCTGGGTGAGCTCGCCCGCCTGTTGGCGGTCGCCGCTCCCGACTGGGCGCTGAGCACGTCGGAGATCGCACGAGACTCGGCAGCCTCGTTCATCGACGAGTGGGAGGCAGTCGGCGAACCGACGAGCCGGGCAATCGCCGGCGCAGCGGTAGAGCGGGCCGAGTGGCTGTCGGAGCAACCATCGAGCAACGAGTCCGTCGACGGAGACCTGCACTTCGGACAGGTCCTCGCCGGTCAGCGCTACCCGTGGACGGTCGTTGATCCGGTGTTGCTCTGTGGCGATCGCGAGTACGACGTGGCACGCGTCCTCTGGTCGCGTCTCGACGAGCTCGCAGATGATCGGGACGTCGTCGCGGCGTTCGACGCCTTCGTGCAGGCAGCTGAGGTGTCGGCGGAGCGCGCTCGAGCATGGGTCATGGTGCGTTCGATGTCGTACCTGACGTGGGGACTCCGGCGCGGGCTGACGTGGGACCCACCGAAGTGCATCCGTTTGCTCGGTCTGTTCTCCAAATGACGTCGCAGGCCGAGGTGGCCGGCCCCGATAGCCAACGCTGGTCACACCATCAGCAAGTTTCTGGATTCGTGTCATCACGTTCGCATCCGGAATCTGGGCTGTGCGGAGCGGGCCGGGTTGATACTCCTCGACTCAGCTTCATTCAGACTCGTGTGGGAAGGTCCGATCCGCCCGCAAAGGGATCGCCGCATTCATCAGAGCATGACAACCTGCAATCACCACACCGTCTGCTCCCATCTCAGCCCTCGACTCCGCATCTTCTCTCAAACCCACGGTTACGTCGTCGAACTTGTCGCTGCCCCACTTCTCGAAGGGCTGCAAACCGGCTACCTCGACGTGCAGGACTTCGCGGTAGTAGAGGCGTACGACGGGAACTGGCTGGACGCCGTGGACCTTGACGACCGCAACGCCGGCAGGCTTCTCTTCATCAAAGGCAGCATCTCCTACGGCACCGACGTCGAAGCGTATTTCCACGAGCGCGACTCGAACCAGGACGAGGTCTACGAAGGCGACCGTGTTCAGTGGCTTGTTGAGCTCGATGACTTCGAGGTGTTCACGCACCGAATCGCCGAGGTTGTAGCGCTGATCTGAACAAGCAGTGACGGGCGCCGTCCGACAGCAGAGGCCTAGTGCACGCACACACACGCAGATCTAGTCTGTCGACCGTCCGGACAAGTTGTCCTTCCTCCAGAAGTGTGTTCATCTCGGTGTCGGAAGTCCCTATCGCGGCTTTGGTAGATCAGCTCGGCGCCGAATCGCGGCGTAGCGCCGGCAAGAGTGCTGGCGACAACTTCTAATGGGCGGACGGAAGATCGCGTTGGCCCGCCGTATGCGGGTTGCGTTTGGCGCCCCTCACGGGACAGCTTTGCGCCGGTGCTTACGGGAGTCGTGCTGATATGTATCCGTGTTCAGCCGAGAAGGGGCCGGGAGGTATCGGGTGCACCGATTTCAAGCAAGCACGCACGCTTATGAAGTCTCGAACGCAGCGACCGTCAACGATGCTTTGACCGGATTGGGTCCGGGGGGACGCTCGGCGAGCTCATGGACTACTCGCCCTAGTTCGCGGGCGAGCTCCTGAACGCGTGGCCACTCCTCGCCCGGGATGACCACGTGCGCGTCGGTGAAAGCAAAAAGGGTCCCCTCCCGGTACGTGGGCGTCCGCGCGTTCAGCTGAAAAGCGATTGCTTGCATAAGTCCGACGAAGCTGTCTCGGTCGGCGTCGGCGAATCTCTCACCGCTGTTGGAATTGTGCGTGTACCTCTTAGCGATGCCACCCCGGACTGCAGTTTCGTCGACCAGCTCGAGCAGGCCTCCATCAGCAAGCCGGCGCATGTGGTAGCTGACGTTGGCTTGAGTCTCCGCCAACTCACGTGCGGCTTCCGCAGCGCTCATCGTGCGCCCGGTCAGCAACGAGAGTAACCGGAGTCGAAGCGGATGGGCCACGAGTCGCAGCCCATTCAGATCAGCGGCGTTGTCCTGCACGTTACGCTCCTTCTGCCCGCCATGCTCCAAGTGTTCCACCGTTCGCTATTGAATTCCGCAAGTAGGTCCGCCGCCGAGTGCCGAGTCAGGTCGTCACCCGTGCATCACCACGAGTTCGCCCGTTGAGCGCCGCGGTCATCACGGAGATGACCACGCATCCGCCAGCGGCAGCAGCAAGAACGACAGTCGAGCTCGTCGTCGATAGCTGAGTCAAGAACGCACCGCCAAGGGCAAGTGCGATAGCCGCGCCTGCGTTCACTGCCGTATTGATCAGGGCCGATGCTTCGGTTCGTTCTTCGACTGCAGCGATGTCGTCAGCGGCGAGATAGCCGGTGATCATTGACGGTGCAACAAACAGTCCAATGACGAAGAAGAGGATAAGCACAACGGTCAGACCGTTTGCCCACGCGGCTGAAAGAAGTGAAAAGCATGCCGCGAAACCGAAGACGAGGGTCCTCCGAAGCGGCGGTGTCACCCAGCTGCGTACCCCATACAACAATCCTCCAGCAACGCTTCCCGCTGCGAAGCACGCAAGGATCACGCCGGCCAGGCCGGGGTCACCCAGGGTTCGCCCATGCGCAGTGGAGAGCACCTCCGTAGCTCCCAAAACGATCCCGACCGCCACAAGTGTGGAAAGAACCGGCCAGAAACGCGCATGCCGCAGCGGTCCGACCCATCCACGCAGCGCGGAAGTGCGGAGGCGGGCCCCTTGTCTGGGCTTCCCCGCTGGGGCCAGTGCCAGGCCCAGCGCTCCAAGAAAGCCCGTAACGGCCGCGAAAAGCACAGCAATGCTAGGGCCATGCGGCAACAGGACCGCCAGCGCCACCAGCAAAGGCCCGACGATGAAGATGAGTTCCTCAACGACGGCGTCAAGGCTGTAGGCGCGCGACCGGTGGCCGTCCGTTGGCGATACCGAGGCCCACACCCCTCGCATAACCGCTCCCAATGGTGGAGCGCAAACACCGGCGAAAGCCGCCAACAACGTCGTTACCGCACCAGGAGCCTCGCTCACAATCAGGACGATAGTGACAAGCCCTCCCGAATAGCCCACCGCCAGCAACGGAAGAACACGCCGGGTCCCGTACCGATCCACCATCCGCGCGCGCAACGGCGCCGCAACAACGTTCCCAACGCCGAACGCACCAGCCACCGCCCCGGATAACCCGAAGCCTCCCGGTCCTGCTTGCACCATCAGCAACAGTCCCAGGGAGACCATCGCGAACGAGAGCCTTCCAACAATGGAAGGCACGAAGGCGAGCACCGCACGAGGTAGGCGCAGGACTTCCAAATATGTGGTTCCTTCTCCGGTTCGCACGCCACATCCTCTCTACTCCCCAGCACCGCGGGAGTCGTTATTCGACAGGCGAGGGTCGCTTAATACATACCACCAAACAGTGCTTTGGGGGTAGTGACGCCGGTGTCCTGGTCGGTGTAGCCCGAGTTCTGATCGAGCGGGATAGTCTCGGCGTGACCCCACCGCCCCCTCGGCCCAGCCGACTTCGTCTCCATCCAAGACGTTGTGGCAATCGTCCGCGGGCAGGCTCCAAGCCCTCGAACCACTGCTCAGCCAGCTATCGGGACGCGCTCCGTTTGGTGAGGGCTAGTTCGAGCATCCGACCCGGGGCCTCAACGAGGCGAAGTCGGACAACTGTTTTGGTGCCGAGTGCGCGCAGAACATCTTCCATAGAAGGATCCGCTGCCGGTCGCGACCAAGAGGTGCGTCAGTCCGCTTGTTCCTTCGAGTGTGCGACGGGAGAGCTTGCACGCTTCTCAGTGCTTACCGAGCGTCCAGCTTCCAGGAGCGACGAGTGGTCGCCGCGCCCCGAGAGGAACCCACCGCCATGCCAGTGCGGCAGCGCCGGCCGCGTGGGAGGCGTGGCGCCGCATCCGACGCACTGGTCGGGAAAGTTGCCCGCCACTACCGTGCGTTTGAGTCCGACCGGCACCTCGGAGTAGATGCCGCCGCCGCTGCGCACCGCGGATGTAGGCCCGAGTAGCGCGTTTGCGGTGACGATTGTGTCGGTGAGGCTCATAGCGCTCAATACATCGGTGCGTGAGCCGGGAAGCAAGGCGCCCGTTGCGATGCCGCCGCCGAGAAAGGTTCCGCCAGATCCTTTGGCGATGCCCTTGTTTCCGGTGATCGCCACTCGCGTGAGGGTGAGGTCTGTCTGTGACAGCAGGCCCGCACCGAGGACATGGGCCCATCTCATATATGCCAAGTGGCTGAAATATGGCAACCGGACTGAAATATGCCAGCAAACGCGAAAACAGCAAGAAAAGCCCGAGTAGCTTGAGAAGTGACAGATGGAGCGAGTGACGGGAATCGAACCCGCGCTATCAGCTTGGGAAGCTGAAGTTCTACCATTGAACTACACTCGCGCGGCCCGGAATCCCAGTAAAACACTGGGAAGTAAGGCTGCGGCCCAGACTACCCGCTCAATGGTTTTTGGCCAAACCCACCGTTTGCTCACCGATTCAAGCCTGCAGAATTGGACTGGCCGTTCAGCGCCTCTTCGGACTCGGGTCGCAGCTCGCGCTGCCAGGGAGGATCGGCCCCAGGACGTGTGACCGTGATCGCTGCCGCGCGCGTCGCGTAGAGGCCGATCCGTTCGAGCTCAGCAGAACCGAGCGCTTCGACGCTACCCCGTGCCAGGAGGGCGACGGCCAGGGCCGCCATGAAGCTGTCGCCGGCGCCGATGGTGTCGGCCACAGCGACCTGCGGAGCCGGCACTTCGAGCACGCCGCCCGCGGACGCCAGCAGCGCTCCGCGACCGCCCAACGTGATCGCCACCAATTCGGTCCCGCCGTCGAGCAGGTCTCTGGCGAGCCGATCCGGTTCGACGCCGGGATAGAGCCATTCGGCGTCTTCGTCGCTCATCTTGATGACGTCGACGGCGCCGATCAGCAACTCGAACCTCTCGCGCGCGGCATCCGGTGCCCCGATCAGCGCGGGGCGGATGTTCGGGTCGAACGTCGTCATGGTGTTCTGCGACCGCGCTGCTCGGAGGAGGTCCGACGCGACCGAGGCGCCAGGGGCGAGAAAGGCTGCGATCGATCCCGTGTGGAGGAGCGCCGGTCGCTCGGCGGCGTGCGCCCAGAGCTGCATGGCGTCGTCGCCGACAGGATTCCACGCGATGTCGAACTCGTACGTCGCGCTTCCGTCCACCCCGAGGATGGCCGTGGCCGTCGCGGTGCGCTCCGCCGAGAACGACTCCGGCGCCAGCTCCACGCCCGAGTCGGCGAGATGCGCGGCGATCCGCTGACCGCGCGCATCGGCGCCGATTGCCGTGAGAAACCGGGCGCGGGACCCGAGCCGGGCGATGCCGAGCGCAACGTTGGCGGGACTCCCGCCGCAGTACTCGCTGACCGTTCCGTCGGAGACCGCGATGTCGATGAGAGCCTCACCGAAGACGAACGCCCCTCCGGCCGGCATCACGAGCGAACGAGCGGCGAAACCGCCAAGGGGCCGTCGCCTTGGACGCGGTAGGCCGCGCCGTCGGGCTGAAGCGTGACGCCGAAGAGGCCGCCCGTCGTCGACACCTCCATCACCTGGGCGTCGAGCACGATCCTGATCGTGCCCGCGGACGGGATCTTCCACTCTTCTCCGCCGGCGGCGACCGTCAGGGTTCCGTCACGAAGCCCGAGATGGGCGACTGGTTCGCCGCCGGTGTCGAGAGTGAGTGCTCCCGCGCCATCCGATGGTTCCCACGTGATGTCGGCCGCGAGCCCAGGGAGCTGGCCGGCGGCGACACGAGGCCCATGGTAGGTGAGGAGGTCGGGATGCGGCACTGCGACAAGGTTGTCTCCCTCGAGGTGCAGCACGTGGGGCACGCTGTGGGCGCTCGCCCAGCTGGCTTCGAAATCGGCGACACCGCGCATCCAGAATGTCAGACACGGCCGTCCGGCCGCATCGCGGAAGAATGACGGCGCGTAATAGCTCGGTCCGAAGGTCAGGCGTCCCCACGATTGTGCGCGGAACCGGCCATCTTCGTACTCGCCGACGGCGTAGCCCGCGTAGTGCAACGTGTCGGCGTCCCACACCGACGACACCATGACTGCTCGTCCGTCGACCTCGAAGATCTGCGGGCACTCCCACAACGCGCCCATCCAGACCGGCTCACGCTCTTCGGTGGGGCGCTCCAGTGTGACTCCGTCGAACTCCCACGCATCGAGATCGGCCGAGCGGTAGGTCACGGCCATCGCCGTTCCGTCTTCTGCGCCGGCGCCGACGAACATGCGCCAGCCCTCGCCCTCGCGGACGAGGAAAGGGTCGCGGTATGACGTGATGCCGAGGCCGTCCGGGACGTCCGCGACGAACCCTCCCTTGCGCCAGGAGATCCAATTGTCGTCTTCGGGCGTCGCCACACGGATGCGACCCGTCCCGAGATCGGGCTGCGACGTCGAGGTGTAGAAGATTCGTGTCGCGCCCTCGTCGTCGGTCACGAGCGAGCCGGTCCAGATGCCGCCGTCGCCGTCGCCGGGTGCCAGGGCGACGGGAAGGTGCTCGAGGGTGAAGAGGTCCGCGCCGCGTGCGTGACCCCAGTGGCAGTTCGGCGCCCAGACCGTGCTCTCCGGCACGTATTGGTAGAAGAGGTGGTATTCGCCATCGCGCACCGTGATGCCGTGCGGATCGTTGATCCATCCCGACTCGGCCGTGAAGTGGAACGACGGCCTCATCGCCCGACCTCGGAGTCGTAGCGGGCGCGTACGCGCCGGGCGATCTCGACGTTCTCGCGCTCCCAGGCGTCGACCTCGAGCTCCCGCTCGCGACGCAGCGCATCCCGCTTGGCGACGAAGTCGTCCATCCGGCGGCCGGCGGCTGCGCGAGCGTTGCGCTGCTCCTCGGTGAGCTCGGGAAGAGGCGCCTCGATCACGCGGTCCACGGGCCGCAGGGGGAGCCGCTCCTCGACCTCGGGGATCGTCAGCACCGGCGACGGAAGGGTCTGGTACCAGTACGCCGTCGACGACCAGTCGTCGGAGAGGTGGTTGCCGTGCCCGTGCTCGAACGTGACCTTGATGCGCTTCTCGAAGCGGATGGGATCGACCATGTGAAAGCGGTAGCTGTGGTGGAAGCCCGGGACATCCTCCTCGTGCACGATCGTTCCGTTGAACTGGTAGGCGTTGCGCTGCATCCCCCAGGCGTGGCCGAAGTAGTCCTCCATGCCCGTGCCGTGCAGGCTGGGCGGCCAGGTGTCGTCGTCGATGAAGATCATGTCGTCGCCCTCGCCCCACCAGGAGCCCTGAAAGTGTCGAACGGCCAGCGTGCAGCCCACGTAGTGGCCGCGACCCTCGGTCTCGAGCGCGACGTAGTTGTCTGCGCCATCGAGGTTGGGAATCGTCGTCTCGATGCTGTTCGACTGCAGATCGGGCCCCCAGCCGCGGTTGGGCAGCGCCCGCCGCCAGTGCGCATGGAAGTAGAGCGTGTCTTCGGGCAACGGCTCGCGCACGAGTTCGTAGTCGATGTAGAAGTACTGCAGATAGGGGACGTCGTTCTGGTTCTCGACCACGATGCGCGCGCGCTTGCCGAACGGCATCCGAAAGTAACTGTTGAAGGCGGCCGAACCGCCGAACGTGTGCAGCTCGGGCTCCTTGGCCGAAACCGACAACGGCAACGAGTCGTACGAGCCGGACAGCGAGTTCATCAGGCCGAAGAAGTCGCCGAGCGGTGCGACGACGCTCGGCGTCTCCTGGTCGTCCCAGTAGATCTTGAGCACGATCTTGCGGTAGTAGTCCGGATCGACGACTTCCCAGCTCACACCGAGCGCGTTGTGGATCTCGAGCATGGGTACGCCCACGACAGAGGGGTCGATCTGACCCGGACCGGGCTGGAGGCGGCAGGATTGCGTCATCCAGATGTGCGTGATGTAGCCGGGGCCCTCGATTTCAGCGAGCGTGCGTTCTTGGCCCGGCATCACGATCCAGTTGTCGCGGTTGCGGCCGGTCTGGTCGAAACTCGAGACCCGCGCGGATCGAGCCGAGCGAGCGCGTGTCAGGTCGCCGAGCAGCCCGGCGGCGTTCGTGGGAGTGGTCACCATCGTCCTTCCTCATGCGGCGCCATGTGGGCGCCGCCATCGAAACGTTTGCTTTTTGGATGCTAGGTGCAGAGGCGTGCTGAATGCAAGCAAGCGCGGCAGATCGTTGATTTGCGGCTGCACACGGCGGGAGTGCTACCTTTGCGCAAACAGTTGTCGAAAGGGCAGGGGTGTCAGGCGGATGGCAACAATGGTCGAAGTGGCCAGGCAGGCACGGGTCTCCGTGTCCACGGTCTCTCACGTGCTCAACGGCACGCGGCATGTCAAGCCCGGGACGCGCAAGCGCGTACTCGATGCGATCTCGGCGACGGGGTACCGGCAGGACACGCTCGCGAGGGCAATGCGGCGTTCGCGAACCGACAGCATCGGGCTCGTTCTCTCGGATGTCGGCGAGCCGGCCTTCGCCGAGATGATCCACGGCGTCGAGTCGGCCGCCGTCGAGCATGGGCTCACTCTCCTCCTCGCCAACTCCGCCGAAGACGCCGACCGTGAGAAGCGCGCCGTCGAGACGTTGCTGAACCGCCGCGTCGACGGGCTGATCCTGGCACGCGCCGCAGTCTCAGACCCCGTGCTGCTCGAGTCGTTGCCCGGCGAGAAGTCGCCGACCGTCCTGCTCGACCGCATCTTTCCCGACCTGCCGTTCGATCAGGTGGGCGCTGACAACCGCGAGACCATGCGGCGCCTGGTCACCCATCTCATCGATGCAGGGCACGGGCGGTTCGTGGTCGTGGCCGGAGACCTGCGGGTGCCGACGCTGCGCGAGCGCAATGAGGGCTTCGCCGACGCCGTGCTGAGCGCGGGCCTGCGGCTCGACGACCAGACCATCCTCGCGTCGGACGACTGGCGCACGTTGGAGGACATGGTCGGCTCCGCGCTGAGGGCGGCCGATGCCACGGCGGTGATCGCGACCAGCACGCCGTTGGCGGCCCTCAGCTTGCGCGCGCTCATCGCTGCCGGACGACGCGTGCCTGACGACGTCGCCTTCGCGACGTTCGACGGTTTCGACCACGCCGACCTGTTCGAGCCGCGGGTGACCACCGTGCGGCAGCCCGCGTTCGACATGGGTGCCACGGCGGTCCGCCTGCTGGTGGACCGGCTCGAGACACCGGAGGCGAGCCCGCGCACGGTGCGGTTGCAGCAGCGCATCGATTGGCGCACATCGACGGAGGGCCGCGCGCCTCGAACGAAGGCTTGACAGTCCGTCGTCGATCGGTCTACCTTCAGACAAACGTTTTTCGCAAACGTTTCGATAGATTCGCAAGACCCGGTGTCCGATCCCCGTCACACGCCGCTACCCAGCGGAGCTCCCGCACCGGAGACCCCATCAAAGGAGATGCACGTGTCCCTCTCACCAACCAAGGCCACCCGGCTCGGCCGGCGATCCCGGCGGATCACCGCCGTCGCCGCAGCCGGGGCTCTGGCCCTCGCCTCCCTCGTCGGCTGCGCGGCATCCGGCGGCTCGGACGGTAAGACGACCATCACCCTCTCGATGCAGAACCCGGACGTGAAGACCGCCGACCCGGCGACCTGGGCGATCGTTCAGGCGTTCGAGAAGAAGAACCCGTCCATCAGCGTCCAAGTGAGCGGTGAGGCTGTCGCCGAGCACCTGCAGAAGCTGTCGATCGCGGCGCAGAGCGACACGCTGCCCGACATCTTCTGGGTCTACAAGGCGACCGCCGAAGAGATGCTCAAGGGCGGCAAGCTCATGGACCTCGCGCCGACCCTCGACAAGCTCGGCATCACGAAGCGGCTGCCCGAGAGCACCGTCTCGAACTTCTCGTCCGGCAAGACCATCTACGGCGTCCCGTACCAGGGACTCCTCACCGGCCTGTGGGTCAACACGAAGATCCTCTCGGACAATGGCCTGCAGGCTCCGACCACGTTCGACGACCTGGTGAACATCGCCAAGGCGCTGAAGGCGAAGGGCATCGTGACGATCTCCAACGGCGCGAACCAGTCGGCGTTCAGCGTGTGGAGCTTCTTGCTCGACCTCGACCGTTTCGGCTACCAGGACAAGATCGACGACATCCTGTCGGGCAAGGCGAGCTATGACAACGCGGACTTCCTGAAGCTCTACGAGCACATCGCCGAGCTTCGGGATGCGGGAGCCTTCGCGACGAACGTGTCGACTCAGACCTACCAACAGGCTGTCGACCAGTTCACCAGCGGTAAGGCGGCGATGCTCGACTCGGGTGTCTGGGCGTCCAGCGCGATCCAGAAGGCGTCGATCGCCCCCGACACGAAGTTCTGGATCGGCCCGCAGTTCTCCGACGGCGTCGGCAAGCAGGACATCGCGATGAACGTCGCCTCGGCCCCGCTCGTCGTCAGCAAGAAGGTCTCGTCGGACTCCGCCAAGTCGGCCGCGGTCGAGAAGTTCATCACGTTCTACTACAGCGATGAGGCGCAGCAGCTCCTGGTCGACAACGGCCAGCCGCCGGTGACCGACTACCAGCCGAAACTCGACCCGACCACTCAGAGCGCACTGAAGTCGGCGCTCGACGCGGCGACGGCCGAGGGCGTCACGAGCCCGCGGTCGCAGCCCGACCTGCTCGTGTCCACCGCCGTCTCGAACGCGATGTACGACAGCATCTACGGTGTGATCCAGAATCAGCTCACTCCGAAGAAGGCGCTCGAGCTCGTGCAGACCGCGATCGAGTCGAACAAGTAAGCCTCACCGGGGTCCGCCATACGGCGGGCCCCGGTGATCCCTCCCCGCACAGAAAGCAGAACTGTGGTCTGGATTAGCTCTCGCTGGAAGATCCTCGTCATGATCGGGCCTGCCGCGATCCTCTTCACGATTTTCGTGGTCTACCCGGTCCTCTACTCGCTCGGATTCTCCTTCACGAAGTTCCAGGGTTTCGGAAGCCCCGAGTTCACCGGCTTCGGAAACTACGTCGCCCTGTGGAACGACCCGTTCTTCTGGCGGTCACTGCTCAACACGGCGATCATCCTCATCGTCAGCCTCGCGGTGCTCATCCCTGGGGCCTTCGCGCTGGCCCTGCTGCTGCGGCGCAAGATCGCCGCCGGTGGGGCCCTTCGGGCTCTGGTCTTCGGACCCGCGATCATCGCGCCGATCCTGATCGGCCTCATCTGGGTCTTCATCCTCGACCCGAAGATCGGTCTGCTCAACCGGGTGCTTGCCGCCTTCGGGATCGCGCCGGTGCAGTGGATCGGTGGCGACACGCTCACGCCGTACGCCATTGCGATCGTCTTCATCTGGAGCAGCGTCGGCTTCGCGATGACGATCTTCTACGCGGGTCTTCAGGTGCTCCCGGATGACGTCATCGAAGCCAGCTCGCTCGACGGCGCTACGGGGTCGCAGCAGGTGCGGCACATCGTCATACCGCTGATGCGGGAGACGTTCGCGATCGTGACCATCCTGATGATCACCAACGTGTTCAAGATCTTCGAGCTCGTCTACATGCTGACCGGCGGTGGCCCGGTGCACCGGTCGGAGACGCTCGTCAGCTACATGTATTTCCTCACGTTCACGAACCAGCAGTACGGGCTCGGGATGGCTCTCGCCGTCATCATCACCGTGCTCGGCGGCATCGTCTCGATCGGCTATCTCGCCCTCTCTCGCGAGCGGAAGGCAGCAGCATGACCATCACCGCAACCGCCCCAACAGAGCCCGGCGCGGTCGGCGCGCACGGCGCGCCCCCGGCCGAGCGACGCAAGCGACGCCGTCGCCCTCTCGCGATCGTGCTCGGTGCGGTGGCCTACCTGATCACGTTCCTGATCGTGCTGCCCATCCTGTGGATCGTGCTGCTGTCCTTTCAGCCGAGCGGCGACATCCTCGGCAACCCGTTCTCGTTCTCGCACCTGACGGTCGACAACTACCTGAATGTCATCGGGTCCCTGCCGCTGCTGACCATGTACGGCAATACCCTGCTGATCGCGATCGTCTCGGTCACGGTCGGAACGGCGGTCTCCTTCACCGCGTCGTACGCTCTGACCCGCATGGTGTTCCGACGTCGGCGCGCACAGGCGGGCATCCGGTTCTACCTGCTTGCCGGGCTCGCGGTGCCGGTCTACATCCTGCTGTTCCCGGTCTACCGGCTCGACCTCGCGTTCGGAGTGTTCGGCACGTACGCGGCGCTGATCCTGCCGTACATCGCGGTCTCGATCCCCTTCAACACCCTCCTCTTGACCGGCTTCCTCCGAGAGTTCCCGGGCGAGATCGAGGAGGCCGCGATCATCGACGGAGCAGGGCTTTGGCGCCTGTGCTGGTCGGTGGTGCTGCCGCTCATGCGTCCGGTCATCGCGACCATCCTGATCTTCAACATCGTGTACGTCTTCAACGAGTTCCCATTCGCGTCGATCCTGATAAACAACCCGAACATGGTCACGGTGTCGCTGGCCGTCTCGCGCTTCCAGGGCCAGTTCACTGTGGACTACGGCGGGATGATGGCGGCGGCGACACTCGTCCTTCTACCCCAACTCATCATTTACGCGTTCTTTCAGCGGCACATCATCGCCGGCATGACCGTCGGCGCCGTCAAGGGCTGATCGCGCGCTAAAGCGACCGGCCAGACGGGTTATGGCCACGTTCATCTTCTCGTCCAGCGCGAATCGACCCCACATTCGCAAGAGCGTACGCCGAGACACAGATCGGCGAACTTCGGACAGACAGCGCGAGAATGGGGGCCATGAAGGCTGCGCGCGTGCATCGGTTCGGGGATCCTCTCCAGATCGACGATCTCCCCGATCCTCAACCCGGCCCGGGTGAGGTGACCATCGAGATCGCGTTCGTCGCGGTCAACCCACTGGACGTCTGGGTGACGCAGGGAACGGTCGCGGGGGGCAGCCAGTCGTTGCCGTTCGTTCCGGGCGTTGAGGCGGTGGGCGTGGTGGATGGTCGCTGGTATGTCGTAGATGCCGGGAACTTCGGCACCACTCGTGACGGTTTGTATCGGGAGCGGGCCGCGGTGCCGAGGGCGGCGCTGATCCCTGTGCCTGAGGGCGTGGATCCCGCCCAGGCTGCGGCGATGCCGGTGACGGGACGGACAGCGTGGTGGCTCGTCAATGAGGTTGCGCCGGTGCGAGAGACGGACCGGGTCATCGTGCTCGGTGCTTCGGGTGGCGTCGGATCCCTTGTGGTCCAGCTGGCGAAGAGTAGAGGAGCGGTGGTCTGGGGGCAGACCGGCAACCAGGAGAAAGCGGAGTCGATCACAGCGGCCGGGGCCGATCGTGCGGTCGTGGCTACCGCAGATGATCTCGCCGCCCAACTTGGCGAACTGGAACCCACCATTGCCTTCGATGCGCTTGGCGGACGTTATACGCGGGTGCTCATCGACGCTCTGGGCATGGGTGGGCGGATCGGCCTGTACGGCACCTCCTCCGACCCGGAAGCGACACTGGACCTCAGAACCCTCTATCGGAAAGGTGTCAGCCTGCTGCCTGGCTCCGTTCCGCCGAATCGGCAGCGGGCCGCCGTCGAGGCGGCGCTGGACGAATTGGTGGAGGGGCATATGAAGGTAGCGGTAGACGACGTACTGCCACTGGATCTCGCAGCCGAGGCACACCACCGCATACTCACCAAGGCTGTCAGCGGGAAACTGCTGCTGCAGCCCTGATACTGCGTCTTCATCGACGCGCGATCAGCGGGTGGTTCACGCGGACCGCGCTTCCGATCGGTGCGGACAAGGCACCAGCACTACGCGGACAAGAGTGCACGCGAGTAGAACGCGGCAATCGCTGCCGCGAGTTCCTGCGGCGCGCCTGACTGCGCTGAGTGTCCCTGGCCGCGCAGCACCACTTGGTCTGAATTTTGTAGAACGCGACTGAGCGCGTCCAGTCGGGCGTCGAGGTGCCGGGGGCTGCGATCTCCACCGATCAGTAGAACCGGGGCTGACAGGCTCTGGAAGCTGCTCAGCCGAAAGCCGAGAGCGTCCATTGCGGCCACGTCGGCTATTTGCCGCGGCGCCATTCTTCTCATTTTCGGGAAGAGGCCCACGAGCACCCCGATGAGTCGCGCCTGCCACGGTGGGAGCCCCACCATGTCCCGAGTGAAGATCTGCATGGCCTTACCGGGGTGTCCAGCCGCGACCGCGCGCTGCGCCGCCGGAAGGAATTCTCCGCCCGCGAGTCTGTCCAGTGGCACCGGCGGCTCGTACACCGCACCCGCGTAGAACGCCTTCGGGATCGCAGCCAAGCACTCGAGGGCCAGGTACCCGCCGGAGGAGTGGCCGAAGATCAGTGCCTTCTCGCCGAGCTCTTCCACGACGGCCTTGACGTCTGCGATCTCGTCGGCGAAGGAGCAGGGGGACGGGAGATCCAACCGATATTGGCGACGGTGAAGTACGAGGACTCGGTAGCTCTCGGAGAGAGCAGCTGCAACTTTTCGATAGCCGGTCCCGTCGTCCATACCAGGCGGAACGATAAGGATTACCGGCCCGGACCCGGAGTCGTGAGCTCGGACTTCGGTTCCATCTGCTGACGTGACTGTGAACATGGTGCTCCTTGGGTCGCCTGGGCTCCGGACATTCACGGGCGGTGCGATCGGCCGACGGTTGAGAACGGAGAGGATGAGTGGGAGATGTGGTACATCTGCATGTCGCCGCCGAGGAACCGCATTCCCAGCTCCGGCGGAGCAGCAATGGCACGCCAGTCGTCGAGTGCTTGCTGGCTCTCCCACAGCTCAAAGTTGTTCACCCGCCCGACATCGACCGGATCGGCCGAGATGGCCAGGTCGAGACAGCCGGGTGCCTGTCGACCTCGTTTCACCAGGTCGGCGTGGGCGTGCACGAACCGGTCCCGGTCCGATGGGGCAAGCTGAAGGTATCCGGCTACTATGAGCATCTTTTTCTCCCCATCGTCCTGCTCAGGCCACCCACCGCCCGAGACAAGCGTTCGAGATGACGTCGCTTCCTTTGCGCCGCTAAGGAACTCTAACCCTAGCCTTAGCGGTGCTAAGCTGTCAACCGTGCAGGATAGGCAACGGCTCAACAGGGGGTCGATCGTCGTGGCCGCCCTAGAGCTCATCGGCGAACTCGGGCTGGACGGCTTCAGTATGAGACGCCTGGCCCAGCGCCTCGAGGTTCAGTCCCCGGCGCTGTACTGGCACTTCCGAAGCCGAGAGGAACTGCTGGGGGAGGCGGCCGAGGTCGTCATCATGGGGGCCGGCATGGGGCCGCCCGAGGTCGGCGAGTCGTGGCAGGGTTGGATGAGGCGACGCGCTTTCGGCTATCGCCAGTCACTACTTGCGCAACGGGACGGCGCGCGGATCGTGGCCGGTGCCAGAGGCGCCAGCGTCGGCATGGTCCAGCTGTTCAATGATGAGGTCGAAGCGCTCGCAGGTTTTGGATTCTCGCCGATGTCTGCCATGCAGACGATCGCCGTGATAACTCACTTCGTATCCGGCTTCGTGCTGAAGGAGCAGACCGAGGCTGAAGGAGCCGGCCGCGACCCGGCTGGCGCACAAGCTTCAATGCAGACGTTCATCGGGACTGCGTCTCCCGCGGTCGTCGAAGCCTTCGCCGCCGGCGCCAACCCGGTAAGCGAGCGCGTGTTCACGGCTGGCGTTGAAATGATCATCGCCGGCACGTCATTGCACCTTCGAAGCAGCCAGTAGAGGCCGCCGTTTACTCGCCCTTGCGAATTGGACGACGGCGGCGTCGGACCACGATGAGCGCCGCGCCGAGGAGGAGCACGATGAGGCCCCCGATCAGCGGTGGGAGAAGGTCGGAGCCGGTCAGCGCGAGAGCGCCTGAGCCGCCGCCAGGCGTAGCGGCGGCGGGACCGACTGCGTTGATGTCCACGGCGACTGCTGCGGTCGTGCACGTGTCGGGGTTGTTCACGAGGCAGAGGCGGTATTCGAACGCATAGTGTCCAGCCGCCGCGCCCGCGACGACCGTGACGTCGCCGCCCGGCGCGATGCTGATGCCGGACGGGGCGTTCACTGCGGACGCGAGCACGTCGGCTGCGGTGGTCGGCTGGCCGCCGACCGTACCGGCGCCGATGACGTTGCCGACCGTGCCGCCGGCGGGTGTGCCGGTGAAGCTCTGCGCAGCTGCCGTGAGTGCCGGCGCGGCGACCGTCACGTGCACCGAACCGCTATCGCACAGTGTCTCATCGGGCGCGGGAGCGCAGACCTGATACTCGAAACTGTCGTCGCCGGCGAACCCGGCGTCCGGGGTGTAGCGCAGGACGCCGCCCACCGGGGTGACGCTGCCGTGCGCGGGCGCCGCACTCACGGCGAAGCCGGAGCCGGGTGCGATGTCGCCGGAGGAGAGGTCGACGTCGACGGGGTCGCGGTAGGTGGTCGTGGCGTTCGCGTCCGCCGCCACGGGGCCCACGATGAGCGCCAGGGTCGCGGGCGCCGAACGCGCCCCGGTAGCGTCGGCCACCGAGTACTGCACTTGGGCGGCGGCTCCTGCGAGGCCGGTGGCCGGGGTGAAGGTCACGGAGCCGTCTGCGGCGACCGCCGCCTCGCCCTCCGGCAGCGCGACGGAGGTCGTCAGCGCACCGGTCACCGGGTCGATGAGCCGCACAGACGCCGCGTCGATCGGAGCGTCGCCGGGGGTGTCGTCGGCCGCGGGCTGAATGGTCACCGCCTGGTCGATGGTCGTGGGGAGCCGGTTGTCGGTCGCGGTCGGGCCGACCGAGAGCGCTGCGCTGAACTCCGACGTGTCACCGGCCGCGTCCGTCGCCGTCGCGGTCACGACCGCCTGCGGGGCGATCGCGGTGGGGAAGGTGACGTCGAAGGTCGCGACACCCGTGGCGTCTGTCGTCACCTGGGACGAGCCGAGCGGTGCGGCGCCTTCGCCGTAACCACTGGCGTCGCGGGTGCCGGTCAGGGAGAAGTCAAGCGTGTAGGTGGCGTTGGGGGCGCCGGCGTAGGTGCCGGTCACGTGCGTGGAGCCGCGCTCGACACGCTCGAGCACCGGGTAGTTGACGAGGGCGTTCGGGCCCGTCCGCACGGCGCCGGCAGTGCCATTGGCGGTCACACCGTCGTTGGCGAGGTCGATGCCCAGGCCACCGTTTCCGTCGATCGCGTTGCCGCGAACAGTCACGCGGGCGCTGCTGTCGGCGGCCCCTAGCCCGACGGCCACGCCGTCGCCGCCGTTGCCCGTGATGGTGTTGGCGTCGCCCGCCGAGGCGCCGCCGACGGTCACGTCGACCGTGCCGACGGTCGAGACACCGTGCCGGCCGTTGCCGGTGATGGCGTTGCCCGCGATGGTGACCGGGCCGACGAAGGAGCTGTTGCCCGCGCCGCCGCTCAGGGCGATGCCGTCGGTGGCGTTATCGCGGAGCTGGTTCCCCTGGATGAGCAGCCCGCTGTTCGAGCCCTGGACCGTCATCCCGGAGCCCGTGCTGTTGGCCACCAGGTTGCCGGTGATCTGCGCGCCCGAGGTGGCCCCCACGGCGATGGCT
This sequence comes from Leifsonia sp. 2MCAF36, assembly GCF_052115525.1. Lineage (NCBI taxonomy): Bacteria > Bacillati > Actinomycetota > Actinomycetes > Micrococcales > Microbacteriaceae > Leifsonia > Leifsonia sp. 2MCAF36. The sequence goes on from NZ_JBFRGV010000007.1 coordinate 112,180, forward strand.
GTCGCATTCGGTCCGGCGACTGCACCCGCTGCATCCACGCCGAATCGGTTGTCGGAGATGACGAGTCCGCTGTAGAGCCCCGCTACACCGAAGGGGTAGTTGTTGGCGCAGTTGACGGCGGCCGCAGTGCTGCCGCCGAAGACGTTGCGGCGGATGGTGAGATCGGACTCGCCGGCTTCGGTCGAGAGGGAATTGCGGCAGAGTATGCCGGTGCCGTCCGGGTCGATCGCGCCGCCCGGTGTGACGCCGAACAGATTGTCCTCGACCGTCAGTCCGTCCGGGAAGTGGAACGCGCCGTTGAAGGCGGTGCGCGCGCCGACGAGACCCCTCGACGCCCCGGTGATGGACAAGCCCCGGACCGCGACGGGATTCGGCGTCTTCGGAACCAAAAGACCGAAGCCCTTGATCTGGACGAGCGGGGACGGCGTCAGGCCGGGTCCGCAGACCGCGCCGGGCTGTGTGCACCCGTCCAGCGTCACCGAGGAGGTGACGCCGCCCAGCACGGGGAGGGCCGTCAGCGGGGCGATCAAGAACGGGCCGGTTCCCGGGATGGCGAAGGTGATCGTGTGCGTCCCGGCCGTGCTGGTCGCGTCCGTTATGGCCTGCCGCAGCGACCCGGCCCCGCTGTCGGCGGTGTTGGTCACGGTGAAAGTGGCCGCCAGACTCGGCGCAGCCGGCACCAGGGCGAGTCCGAGAGCGAGAGCCGAAGCGACCAGCAGGCCGACGGCAGTGCGCGCAGCGCGGCTCCTCGACGACGAGGTGACGGGCGGTACGAAAACGTTCCTTCTCACGGGGCTCCAACGGCTGTGTTCGGATGATGCGCAGACGCGACGCCCGGTTCTCTGACACTTTCTCAGGAGTAGACCGCCGGGTCTGACTCTAGTGATCCTTCCCCCGATGGCCAGGGTGAACCCGGGGTGAAACCTGCGCGTCTTGGTGGACCAACCCCTTGATTTGTCGGTTAGCTGTGACGTGACCGAATGCGTGTGCGTCCGGCGATACCTGTTGGGGAAGGAATTGCTGTGGCGCGACGCACCACCCTTAGCGCCGAAGAGGGCGCACAGACCGTTCCGTCCCCGCGAGGGATCCGGTCGCTGTTCTGGCACGCAGGCTCGCCGACACGGGGCTTCCGCGTCCTGTCCGGGCTCATCGCGATCGCCGTCGGCGGTATCTCCGTCTTCAGCCTGGCCGGAGCCGCCGACGCAGCGACGACCGCTACGCACGAAATCACGACGAACTGGGTGGGAAACCCGACGACCGCGCCGTACGGGTCGGCAGTCACCTCGGAGTGGCACGTCAGCACGAACGATGCGACGAACCCGCAGGCCAACCTCCCGGTCGACAACGTGCGCGTCACGCTCACGGCGAGTAACGGCGTCTTCAGCAGCATCCCGGCGGTCTGTAAGACCACCGGCGTCACGCCGGCCTCGTCGATCTCGGCGAACGGCTCGACCCTGGTCTGCAACCTCGGGACGATCACCGAGGGGACGGCCGCCGTCATCCAGGCGCCCGTCAGAGCGACCGGAGCCGTCGGCGCGAACCTCTCCGTCTCCGGCACGGTGACCTCCGACTCCGCGGTCGCCGCCGCGGGCCCGGTCGCGACCCCGCCGCTTCCGATCACCGGAACACACGGCATGGACCTGGTGCTCAGCGCGCCGAATCAGAACTACCAGCAGTCGACCATCCCGAGCCGCAGCGGCGGAAACCGTCCGTCCGTTGTGGTCGACTACGGGGTCGCAATGACGACCGGGAGCATTCCGGGGCCGGCGACGTACTCGTTCACGGTGGACATCGCCGTGTCTGTTGCCGGCCAGCTACCCGGACTTCAGTGGGAAGGATGCGCGCCGGTCGACAATACGGCCCAGGCCACCGGGATCCCATATTCGGACCCCAGCATCGCCAACCGCACCAACACCCCGGCCTGCACGATCAGTGGCAGCGGCACCCACTACACGGTCACGCTGAGCGGCCTCGATTACAGCCTGCAGCACGTGCCGACGACGGACAGCCTCGGCAACGCGATCCCGGCGGCGAGCACCTTCATCGCGTCCGGGAAGCTCAACTTCAGCTACACCACGCCGATCACGGCCACTACGGGCGTGACGTTCGGCGCGACCCCGACCCCGTTCACTTTCACTGACGGCGTCACGCAGGCGGAGACCAACTCCTCCAACGATGTTTCGGGCACGTCCCTCGTGCTTCCCGGTGTGTTCTCCATGTCTTGGCAGGGCAGCCCCGCCGCCGGCCGTTCCCCGTGGGACGCGAACCTGTGGGCCGCACCCGGGGCGGCACAGACCAAGACCTTCCCCTGGCCGGCCGCAGGATCTTCGACCAACCCCGGACCGTACACGCTCGCGGATCAGCCGCTCCTCGGCCAGGCCGACAGCGTAACCTGGTCCACCTACAGCGGTGCCGGAGGCGCGGACCTGGCCGGGTCCTGCGTCATGATCCAGAACCCCGCCGCCTTCACCCCGCGATATGCAGACCTGCTCGCGGCCGACGGCGCGTCGTATTCCAACATGACGACAGGGCATCTCTGGTACCGCACGGATGCCCTGAACACGAAGACCGAGACCTGTGGTGAGCCCGTCGGTGTCGCGGGAAGCCCGTGGATTTCGGCACCGCTGCCAGCAGTCTGTGCCACGCAGACAGCGTCGATCTCGCCCGCGTATTCGGACGACAAGTGCCTCGTAAACCTTCCGGCTGGTGTCACCGCCGTGAAGATGACCTGGAACCCGGCCGTTGACAAGCAGTTCCATCACTTCCTGCGGGTCTGGGGTTACGTTCCGCCGACGGCTCCGATCGGTGCTGAGTCATGGGTGGTCGGGGCGTTCAACGCGCCGTACAACACTGCCACGACATTCCCGGGCTTTCCGAACCTGAATAACTACACCAACATCAGCACCAACAACAGCGTGGTCGCGGTCATCCCGGGCAGCACCTATGGCCCGAACACCAACGGGATCCGGGATGCGATGCGCATCCAGGGGCCGACCGGTGCCATCACCAAGACGACTCCGAGTACGACGGCGCAGCCCGGCGTTCCGGTCACCTACAACCTCACGGCGGAAGCCGACCTCGCGGTGCAGGGTCCGCCGAACCAGACCTTCACGGTCACCGACACGCTGCCGACCGGCATGGCGTACGTCGCCGGTTCGAGCACACCAACACCCGTGGTGACGACGAATGGTTCCGGTCAGCAGGTGCTGACCTACACCTTCACGAACGTGCCGGCGAACACCGCGCAGCCGATCACGTACCAAGCCCAGATCCCGGCGAACGGATCAGTCGCACCGGGGACCGTCCTGACGAACACCGCGCAGGTCGATGTTCCTGGCGACAACCGTCCGGTCGCTGCACGGCAGGCGGCAGCAACCGTGACCGTGCCGAACCGGGGCGCGACGACTCTCGGCAAGTCGGTCGAGGCGAACACGCTCTCCTTCTACGGCGACTCCTCGGCGTGGGACCTGGCCGTCAACTCGCAGGACCCGGTCAGCAACCCGTACACGGACACCATCGACATCCTCCCGAACAAGGCGGACGGGCGCGGCACGACCATCGACGGCGCCTACACGGTCACCGCAGTGACCGCTCCCGCCGGATCGACGGTGTACTACTCCACGGCGCCGCTCACGTCGTTGAACAACGATCCGCGCGCCGCCTCCAACGGTGGAACGCCGGGCAGCATCACGGGCAACACGGTCGGCTGGACGACGGTGAAGCCGGCGAAGCCGACCGCCGTGCGCGTCATCGGCCCGGCGCTCGCGCCCGGCGCGACCCAGAACATCCGGATCGCGTTCACCACACCCGCCGGAACGGACTGCGCGGCGCCGGCGTCGACCGACAACAAGCCGGGGCAGCTCCTCGTGAACTCGGCGAACTCGATCGCCGGCCACACGGCGCTTCCGATGCTGTCGTCGGCCACGACGACCATCGGCGACTGCTACGCCCTCGACCTCAAGAAGTACGTGCTGGCCAAGGGCGGCAACCCCGCGAACGCCGCAGACTGGCATGACGCGAACAGCACCGCCGACTACCAGCAGTACGCGGTCGGCGACACGGTGCCGTACAAGATCACCGTGACCAACAAGGGCACGGGCGCGCTCACCAACATCCCGGTCACGGATTCGCTCGTCCCCGGCTGCGACTTCACCGTCGCGAGCCTGGCTGCCGGAGCGTCCGCCTCCAACACCTGCTCGGCGACCGCGGCCGTCGGGACTACGGTGAACACCGCCTCGGCGTCCGTCACGCCGCCGGACGGACCGACCCTGACGCCCAACGACCCGGCCGGCATCGTCGTACCGGACCCGTACCGCGTGGTGAAGACCTCCAGCCCGGCAGCGGGCACCGCGGTCGCGCCCGGCGGAACCGTCACCTACACGATCACCGTGTCGGAGCCGGCGGGCAGCTCGGCACCGTCGCTGAACCCGTCCCTGACGGACGACCTGGCGAAGGTGCTGGATGACGCCGCTTACAACGGCGACGTCACCTCGACGGCCGGAACCGCGTCCGTCTCGGGGGCGACCTTGCAATGGTCCGCCGCGACGATCATGCCGGGGCAGACGATCACGATCACGTACTCGGTGAAGGTGAAGAACCCGGACACCGGCGACAAGGTGATGACCAACGTGGTGACCACCCCGACCGGTGGCAACTGCCCGACCGGCAGCACGGATCCCGCCTGCACGGTGACGACGAACATCGAGTCGTTCACGGTCGCCAAGTCCGTCTCTGTTGCTCAGGCTGCGGAAGGCCAGGCGGTGACATACACGGTGACCGTCACGAACACGGGAACGTCCGCCTACACGGCCGGCCACCCGGCGTCGTTCACCGACTCGCTCACCGGGCTCCTCGATGACGCGGTCTACAACAACGACGCGAGCAACGGAGCGACGTACGCCGCGCCGACCGTCTCGTGGTCGGGAGCGCTGGCGGTCGGAGCCACCACCACGGTCACCTATTCCGTGACGGTGAACACTCCGGACGGCGGTGACCACCTGCTGAAGAACACGGTCACCCCGACCGGCAGCGGCGGCACCTGTGCCGCGGCCGGTGCGTGCGACACGCGGACTCCGATCGCGTCGTACACGGTCTCGAAGACCGCCTCGGCGACCGAGACCTCACCGGGCGGCGTGGTCATCTACACCGTCACGGTGACCAACACGGGTCAGGTCGGCTACACCGCCGCGAGTCCCGCATCCTTCACCGACAGCCTGACCGGCGTCCTGGACGACGCGACCTACAACGGGGACGCGAACAACGGTGCCACGTATGCGGCACCGACCGTCTCCTGGGCGGGCGCTCTGGCGATCGGCGCGACCCGGACGGTCACGTACTCCGTCACCGTGAACACTCCGGATGCCGGGGACCACCTGCTGACGAACGCGGTCGTCCCGACCGGTTCCGGGGGCACGTGTACGACGGCAGCCGACTGCACGACCAACACCCCGGTCGGCAGCTACACGGTCGCGAAGACCGCGTCGGCTGCGTCCACCACTCCCGGCTCGACCGTGACCTACACGATCGTCATCACCAACACGGGCAAGGTCGCCTACACCGCGGCCAAGCCGGCGACCATCACCGACAACCTCACCGGTGTCCTCGACGACGCGGTCTACAACAACGACGCGTCGAACGGTGCGACCTACGCAGCGCCGACCATCAGCTGGGCCGGCCCGCTGGCGCTCGGCGGCACCCAGACCATCACCTACACGGTGACGGTGAAGAACCCCGACCGCGGCGACCACGTGCTCAAGAACACCGTATTCACACCGCCCGGCGTCGGTAACTGTCCGGCGGGATCCACCGACCCGGCCTGTTCGCCGGCCACGCCCGTGCAGTCGTACCGCGCGGTCAAGACCACCACGGCCACCACGGTGACGCCGGGCCAGGTCGTCCCGTACACGATCACCATCACGAACACCGGTCAGGTGCCGTACACGCTGGCGGACCCGGCGGTGTTCACCGACGACCTGACCAGTGTCCTCGATGACGCGACGTACAACGGGGATGCGACCAGCGGCGCTGTCTACGCAGCTCCGACGCTGTCGTGGTCGGGTGCACTGGCGGTCGGGGACACGGTCACCGTCACCTACTCGGTGACGGTGAACACGCCGGACGCCGGCGACCACATCCTGAACAATGCGATCGTCACCGGAGCGACGGGCAACTGTGCGCCCGGCTCCACCGACCCGTCCTGCAATGTGCAGATCCCGACCAAGTCCTTCCACGTGGTGAAGACGGCCTCGTCGACGACCACCACGCCGGGCGCGACCGTGACCTACACCATCGTGGTGACCAACACGGGTGAGGTCGGCTACACCGCGGCCACGCCGGCGAGCTTCACCGACGACCTCGGCAACGTGCTCGACGACGCCACCTACAACAACGATGCGACGAATGGAGCGACCTACTCGGCGCCGACGTTGTCCTGGTCGGGAGCACTCCCGGTCGGCGGGACCGAGACGATCACCTACTCGGTGACCGTGAAGGACCCCGATGCCGGTGACCACATCCTCGACAACGCGGTGCTCACGCCGGCCGGGCTCGGCGGCAACTGCACGGTCGATTCGACCGATCCGGATTGCGCCGTGACCGTTCCGGTCAAGTCGTACACGACGGCGAAGACCGTCTCGACGGCGACCACGACGGAAGGCTCGCGCGTCACCTACACGGTGACGGTGACCAACACCGGTGCGGTCGACTACACGGCTGCCGCGCCGGCGTCCGTGACGGATGACCTCACGAGCGTGCTCGACGACGCCGCCTACAACAACGACGCCACGAACGGAGCGACCTACTCCGCTCCGAACATCGCCTGGGCGGGTGCGCTGCCGGTGGGTGGAACCACGAGCATCAGCTACTCGGTGACGGTCGACCAGCCGGACACCGGCGATCACGCGCTGAAGAACGCCGTGCTGCCGACCGGTACAGGTGGATCGTGTGCCGCGCCCGGCGAGTGCGGCACCACGACCCTCGTGCAGTCGTACTCGACCGTGAAGACGGCATCCACGACCACGACGGAGCCGGGCGGTGTCGTCTCGTACACGATCACCGTGACGAACACGGGTGAGGTCGCGTACACGGCGGCGAACCCGGCCACCTTCACGGATGACCTGACGAGCGTGCTCGACGACGCGACGTACAACAACGACGCGACCAACGCGGCCGTCTACTCGGCGCCGGTGCTCTCCTGGTCGGGCGCGCTCGCTGTCGGGGCCACCCAGACGATCACCTACTCGGTGACGCTGAACAGCCCGGACTCCGGCGACAACGTTCTCGCGAACGCCGTCGTCACCCCGTCGGGGCTGTGTGTGTCCGGGTCCACTGATCCGAGCTGTTCGGTGCTCGTACCGGTGCGGTCGTACACGGCCGTGAAGACGGCATCCACCACCCAGACCGAGTCGGGCTCGACCGTCGGCTACACGATCGTGGTCACCAACACCGGCGCTGTGGCCTACACGGCAGCGGCACCCGCCACGTTCACCGACGACCTCACCGGGGTCATCGACGACGCCACCTACAACAAGGACGCGACCAGTGGAGCGGTCTACGCGGCTCCGACGCTGTCGTGGGCGGGCGCGCTGCCGGTCGGCGGGGCCGTCACGGTCACGTACTCGGTGACCGTGAGGACTCCGGATACCGGCGACCACCTCCTCAAGAACGCGGTGGTCACCCCCACCGGGCCGTGTGCGTCCGGGTCGACCGACCCGACCTGTTCGACCGTCGTCGCGGTGCAGTCGTACCACGTCGCCAAGAAGGCCTCGGCGAGCAAGGTGGCACCCGGCGGAGTCGTGACGTACACGATCACCGTCGAGAACACCGGCCAGGTGCCCTTCACGAGCGCGCGTCCCGCCACCTTCACCGACGACCTGACGAATGTGCTCGCCGGTGCGACCTACGGCGGCGACGCCAGCAACGGCGCCACCTACACGGCACCGACGATCGCCTGGGCCGGAGCCCTGGCCATCGGGCAGACCGTCGACGTGACGTACACCGTGCGGCTGCTGGCGACGGATGCGGCGCGCCAGGTCCTGCACAACGTCGTCACCACGCCCGACGACCCGGCCGGAGTGGTGTCGAACTGCCTGGCCGGAGACACCGACCCGGACTGCGCCGCCGACGTGACCGTCGACCCGCAGGCGGTCCCGCCGGTGGCGCCCACTCCGCTGGCCGGCACCGGCAGCGACGTGCTCCAGCCGATCGGATGGGGCCTCCTGCTCCTGCTCTCAGGCCTCGGACTGGTGTTCGGGCTCCGCTACCGTCGCCGTCGCCACAGCTAGCGGCAGGGCTGGTGACGATGTACAGCCGCGTAGCGCACGTTCGTCGGTGGGTCGCCGGCGTGACCGGGATCGGTCTCGCCGGTGGCGCGCTGCTGAGCGTTCTGCTCGGTGCTCCGGCGGCGGTGGCCGCAACGGCCGCCGCTCCGGAGGCCGCGCCGGCCGGTCTCTCGATCGCGATCAGTGACGGCGTCGCGGCGACCGCCTCCGGGTCGACGTCGAAGTACACGGCCACGGTCACCAACGACGGGACGGCTCCGGTGACGGGCAAACTCGTGATCACGCTGCCCGCGCAGGCGAAGTACAGCGAGGCCGGGGGAGCGCACGTGGAGAAATCCGATGCGGTCTGGCAGGTGACCGTTCCTGCGGGAAAGTCGGTGACCCATCGGGTGACCGCGGACATCGGTCGTATCCCCAAGGGCGAGGTTCGGGTGACGACGCTCGCGACGTTGTATGCCGCAGACGACGGTTCGCGGATCCTGGTCCGGGCGGCGGACGCGAATGCGATCCAGGGTGTCGTCGATCCCGCGCACACCGTCGGGCAGAAGCCCGCCAAGGCTGCTGACAGCGGCGGCTCGCCGGCCCTTCTCGTCGTCGGCGTCGCAATCTCCGTCGTACTCCTCGCGCTCGCCGCCACAGGCGTCGTCTGGTTACGGCGCCGGACGCGTCGGGCGTCGCCGGAGCGCGTGCCGTAGCGTGGAGTCCGCCAAGTAGGGGAGGATCACGTGGACAGTCGGCGGTCACAGCCTCCGTCCACCTCCCTGACGCTGGGCGCGACGGCGCGTTCGCTGCGCGTGCGGCACGACGGCGCGGCAGCGTGGATGCCCGACGGCGTCGACGTGGAGGTAGCCCCCGGCGAGGTGCTGCTCGTGCTCGGGCCGAGCGGGTCGGGTAAGTCGAGTTTCGCGATGACCTTCAACGGGCTCATTCCGCATGCCCTGCCTGCCGACGTGAGCGGCACGATGACGGTCGCGGGCATCCCGACGTCGGACGCCACCATCGCCGAGCTCAGTCTGCATGTCGGGATGGTGTTCCAGCAGCCGGATGCGCAGCTGATCATGCGGACGCTGCTGGACGAGGTGTGCTTCGGGCCCGAGAACCTCCTGGTTCCGGCCGCCGAGGTGAAGAGGCGCGCCGAGGCGGCGTTGCGGGCCGTCGGCCTCTGGGAGCGGCGGGACGACGATCCGGACCTGCTCTCCGGCGGCGGACAGCAACGGCTGGCTATCGCCTGCGCCCTGGCGCTCGAGGCGCCGCTGATGGTGCTGGACGAGCCGACGTCGAATCTCGACCCGGCCGGGGCGGAGGAGGTGTACCGCCTGCTCGGCCGCCTGACCGGGCCAGAGTCGCCGCGGTCCGTCGTCCTGGTCGAGCACGACCTCGACCTGGCTCTGGAGATCGCAGACTCCGTGCTCGTCCTAGACCGCGTGGGACGCCCGTTCGCGCAGGGTCCGGCCCGGGAAGTGCTGCGCACTCAAGCGGAGGAGTTGGAGGCCCTCGGGGTGTGGCTGCCCACTCCGACGACGGCGGCGCTCCGGATGCGGCGGGCGGGCATCCCCGTCGACCCGCTGCCCCTCGATGCGGCAGAGCTCACAGCGGCATTGTCCGGCGTCGCGGTCGACGGCCTCCGGGAAGCGAGCGGCGGCTCGACCGCTGAGCCGGAAGAGGCTGGCGGCGGCCCCGCGATCACGGTGAGCCGGCTGACCCTCACCCGGGCCGGCCGGCGGGTGCTCGACGACCTCTCGCTCCACGTCGAGAGCGGAGACTTCTTCGCCATCGTCGGGCCGAACGGGGCGGGGAAAAGCACTCTCGCCCAGGTGCTCGCCGGCATCCTTCGGGCGCCCCGCGGCACAGTGGATGTGCTCGGCCTCGACCCGACGCGTGCCCCGCGAGGCGCGCTCCGTCAGGCGATCGGGTTCGTATTCCAGAACCCTGAGCACCAGTTCGTCGCGCACACCGTCGTGGACGAGCTGGCGGTCGGCCTCCGGGCACGGCGGCTGCCCGACGACGAGGTCGATTCGCGAGTGGAGCGGATGCTCGACCTGCTCGACCTGGACCCGCTGCGAGCCTCTCACCCCTTCCGGCTCTCCGGCGGTGAGAAGCGGCGCCTGTCGGTTGGAACCGCCCTGATCGAGGGCGCTCCGCTGCTCGTGCTGGACGAGCCGACGTTCGGTCAGGACCGTGCGCGGGCGACCGCCCTCCTCGACACGCTCGCGGCGCTCAATGCGAGCGGCACCACGGTCGTCGCGATCACGCACGACCTCGCGCTCGTCGGTGAGTACGCCCGGCACGTCGCCATCCTGGACGCCGGCCGGATCGTCGCGATGGATGAGACTGCCCGCATCCTCGCCGACCGGGAGCTTCTCGAGGCCCACGCCCTTCGGCAGCCGCCGCTGGTGCGCGCGCTCCGCGCGCCCTCCGTGCCGCATCCACTGCACGGGCTGACGCGCCTGGCCGACCTGCCGGGCAGCGGATGACTGCGTCGGCACGTGTATCGACGGCATCGCAGCGGGCGTTTCTGAACCGGCTCAACCCGCTGGCGAAGGTCGCGGCCGTCGTCCCCGGATGGATCGCACTGGTGTTCACCCGCGATCTGGTCACGTCGCTGCTCCTCTTAACAGGCAGCGTCGTGCTGCTGCTCGTCGGTGCCCGCTTGCGGCCGTCCACGCTGCTCGTCCTCCTGGTCGGGGTACCCGCCGGCGTGCTCGTCATGTCCGCCGGCTTCGCGCTGTGGGCGCACCCGGATCCGTCGGCCGACCCGACGGTGGTCGTGTCCGCCGGACCTGTGCAGCTGACGGCCGGGGCTCTGCTGGTCGGGCTCGCGGGTGGGCTGCGGCTGGCCGCGGTGTTCGGCCTCGCCCTCATCGGCGGACTCACGACGAGCGGGCCGGAGCTCGCGCGGGCCCTGACGGCGCAGCTGCGCGTCCCCTACCGGTTCGCCTACACGGCCGTGGCCGCCTACCGGTTCGTCCCGCGTTCCGCGGCCGAACTCACGCTCATCAGGCACGCGCTGCGGGTGCGCGGTGCGGGGGCGGGGCGTGGTCCCCTCGCGCCGGTTCGCAGGATGGCGGCGCCGCTCCTCCCGCTGCTCGCCTCGAGCATCCGGCATGCCGACCGTGTGGCGCTCGCCATGGAGTCTCGCGCGTTCGGCGCGCATCCGCGGCGCACCGAGCGCGTGCCGATGCGCTGGCGGTCGGCGGACACGGTCTTCGTCGTCGTCGCTTGGATGCTGACGCTGGGCGTCCTCCTCGTGCGGTGAGCGTTGCGGAGAGCCCCGAAATCGTCCCTCTGACGGGGGGTTTTAAGGATTTCTGCGGGTGAACCGAGGGTGAAAACCGCCCCATCGGCGTTCGGGCACAGGCAGACTTCGGCAGTAACCCGATAATGGTGCGCCTTCTCGCGCGCACGCAGCCCCACCCCGTTCTGCCCGAAGGACATCGTGCTCACCCGAATTCGCTCGCTTCTGCTTCTCACCCGTACCCGCCGCAGCGGCAGTCACCGCCGCCGCCCCCTCCACGCTCCGGCGAGCGTGGCGACGGGCGTCGTGCTCGCCCTGATCGGAACGCTCTCCCTCGGCGTGCCGGCCGCGAACGCGGACGACCTCGGTTCCGGCGTGCTGAACCTGTCGAAGACCGCGAACGTGACAGACGTTCAGCCGGGCCAGAGCTTCCTCTACACACTCAACTACGGCTGCTCGTCCACCACCACCGGGTGTGTGAACGCTGTCCTGAGCGACCCGGTCCCGGCGCCGCTGCAGATCGTCGGCAAGCCCACCGTCGTCGGCGCGGGCAGCGTGACGACGACCGTCACCGGCAACACGGTGACCGTGGCCTTCGCCGACAGCGTCCCCAACACCATTCCGGCCAGCACGGGTCTTGCGGCGGGAACCACCGGATCGGTGCAGATCCAGGTGACGATACCGGAGAACGTGGGCAAGGATCAGGACGGCGTCGTCCTCACCAACACGGCGACCTTCCAGGCGACCAACGCGACGACCGTCACCAGCGGCGTCCCTGTCACCGTCCACGTGCCGGATGTCATCCAGGCGACCGTCTCGAAGACGTGGACCCCCGGCTCCACCCAGTACAACCCGGGCGAGACCTCGCAGATCGCGCTGGCCGTCCAGAACACCTCCAACATCCCGGCCACGACGCTGACGGTGGCGGAGCCCGCCGACCCGGTCGCCGCTGGAGGAACGTTCGAGTTCTACGACTTCGCCGGATTCGGCGCGGTGACCTTCCCGGCCGGCGCGGACCAGGTGCAGGTCGTCGCCATCACCGCCGGAGGCCCGGTCGACGGCCCCGTCGGCGCGACGCCGCAACTGCCGGCCGGCGTGCAACCCGGCGACGTCACCGGGCTCCGATTCGTCTTCTCGTCCAGCACCGGTGACACCATTGCCGCCGGAGGCGCAGGCGGATCCGTCGCGCTGACCCTCGCCCAGCGGGCCGACGGCCGCACCAGCGGCGCGAGCCTGGTCTCGGGCGGGACGCGGACCAACCAGGTCGGCGCCACCGTCAGCACCCCGGATGGAGACGGCCAGGCGCCGCCCGCGTCGGCGCAGCAGGTCGTCGCACCGCTCACCGTCAGCGTCGCCGCCGGCAAATCCTTCCAGGACCGTCAGATCCCGGCCGGAGACTCCTCGGTCGCGACCCTCACCGCGAAGAACACGTCCACGGGTCCTCTCACCTCGCTCACCGTCCGCGAGCCCGGGTCGGGCGGCTTCTTCAGCGACAAGGTCACCTTCGGCGGATTCGTCGCGGGTGCCGCGTGGCCGCAGGGTGCGACCAGCGCCACGGTGCACTGGTTCGTCGACACCGGAGCCGCTCCCGCGGACTCGCCCTTCGACGCCACGTCCGGGCTTCCCGCCGCTCCGACCCTCACCGGCGGCCAGTTCCTGACCGGCTTCGACGTCGTCTATTCCGGCACGATCACCACGGGCGCCTCCGCCACCATCCCCTTCACCGTGAACACGACTGAGGATGCGGGACCGGTCGGCTCCGGCTTCGTCAGCTACCCGAACACCGTCACGGCGATCGGAGCGAACCCGGCCGGGACAGCCTCGGATGATGCCGGCGCGAACCTGGACGTCTACTTCCCCGAGGTGAAGCTGACCCTCGACAAGACCATCACTCCCAGCACGGTCATCCCCGGCGGGACCAGCCTCGTGCAGCTCTCCGCACAGACGCCGAGCGGCACCAGCTCCGTCCGTCCGGACACCATCGTGATCACTGAGCCCCAGGACACGGCCGCCGCGCCGTACTGGAACGCGTTCGACGCCACCGCGATCGCTCCGACGGCGGTCCCCTCGGGCTCGACGCTGACCATCGAGTACACGACCGATGGCGCGACGTGGAAGACCCTGAAGGTGGTGGACGCAACGGGCGGATCCACCAGCTACTCGGCCGTGCTGGACAGCGTCCTGCCCACCGGCACCACTCACTCCGACCTGCGCGGGCTGCGCTTCACCTTCGCGGACGCGAGCGGCTTCGGCCAGGCCACGAACGTCAAGCCCGCCATCGCCTTCACCGCGCGCGCACAGCTCCGCGATGGCAGTGGGCCCACCAACCCGGGCACCTACCCGGCGATCACCTCCTACGACAACTGCGCCGTCAGCCAGGCCTCGGGCACCGTCGCCGGAAGCTCCGGCATCACCAGCCAGCCCGCCGTCGACTGCGCCAGCGCGGGCGTCCAGGCGACCGACGGCGGCCCCGGGCCGCTGCTCGCCGCGAAGGCCTGGGACGGCACGAAGGTGCTCCAGGCCCAGTCCGGCACCACGACCGGCGTCACGCTCGGCTGGGGCAGCCAGGTGAGTGGGATGCAGTCGATGACCATCCAGGATCCGGCGGTGCCGAGCCCCGTCTCCGGCAGCGTCTTCCAGGCGTTCGACCTGTCGCGCATCGACGCGATCACGCCGACCGTCACCCAGGGGGCGTCGTTCGACCCGCTGATCCGCTGGGACAAGGTCTCCACGGTCGAGCTCTTCGACGGCACCCAGTGGAACGACATCACCGCCGAGGCGTGCCCGAGCGCGAACTCCTGCGACGGTACCTTCCCCGGCTACACGCTGACGGCGGCCGAGCGCGCCAGCACGCAGGGCGTGCGCCTGACCGTCGTCGAGAGCCCCAACCGCGGTGCGCGCATCCAGGCCACCGGTGACCCGACCGCGCCTGCGGTGGGCAGCGGCGTCGCCAGCGCGAGTGCCAGCGCGCTTCCGGGCGGCCGCACCATCCACCTCGACCTGACGATACGCAACAGCGTCCGCGGATCGGACCCCAGCGACTGGGTGACCGGGACGCGCACCTACAATCTGCCCGGTTCACCCGGCGCCGTGGACAACACCGTCCGGGTGGGCGCTCAGCCCTTCAGCGGCGCTCCGACCACGCGGGATGCGGACGACCACGTCACCATCCTCGACCCGACGTTCACCACCAAGGTGACCAAGACGGCGTCGCCGCAGACCCTCGTCATCCCGCAGCCGGACGTGCCGGCATCGGCCTACCCGACGACGACGTACACGACCACCGCGACCAACACCTCCAACAGCAACACCTGGCAGCTGCGGCTCTCCGACCCCACCGAGTGCACCAACGCCACGACGACCGACCCGTGCGTCTTCCCCCCCTACGACGCCTCCGGCAACCCGTTCGAGCAACTGACGCTGACCACGATCGCCCTCGACCTCAGCCAGGCCACCGGCGTGCAGCCGTCGCAGAGCAGCGTGTCGCTGCTGCACCGTGCAGCCGATGGCACCGAGACCACCCAGACCCTCGGCCTCGCCGCGGCGACGGCCCTCACGCCCGCCCAGCTGAGCGACGTCGTCGCGGTCAGCGCTCTCTTCCGAGGCACCAATGCGCAGGGAGCGGACGGCACCGGCGGCACCATCGCGCCGAACCAGAAGGTCACCCTGAAGCTGACGGCCCAACTGCGCGCAACGACCCGTACCGGCGGAACCGTACCCGTCCCGAGCACCATCGACAACACCGCGCACGCGACGCTCCACGACGACGTCTACCCGGTCGTCCAAGCACAGGACGCGCAGAGCGCGGCGGTCACCCTCGAGAACGGCAACCTGCAGGTGACGACGGCCAAGTCGTTCAACCCGGCGACGACCCTGCAATCCAAGCCGGTCGACCCCATCCAGGTGAACCTGCGCGCCCGGTCCACGGGAACCCTGTCGCCGAAGGTGCTCGTGATCGAGGATGCGGACGCCAGCTTCTGGAACGCCTTCACCCTCAGCTCATTCAGCCTCCCCAACACGCCGACCGGCGCAGACCGCGTGCAGGTGGATGCCCAGACCGGCCAGGGCTCGTCGGCACAGTGGCAGGTCGGTACGCCGACCACGATCGGCTCCGCGGCGCTGCCCGCGGGCATCTCCGCGGGGGACGTCACCGGTTTGCGCTTCACCTACACGCGCGCCGACGGCGGCCCCTTCGCTGCGTCCAACAACGTGGACGAGGTGACGCTGAACCTGTCTCTGCGCACCACCCTGCGCGATGGTAGCGGCCCGGTCACCTCGACGGTCGTGCCGCAGCCGATGCCCGGCGAGACCGCAGCGGGTACCGTCTCGGACACCGTGACGGCCGATGCTTCCTACAACGACGTGCACGCCACGCAGGCCGCCGCCACCGCGACGTTCACCGTCGACCCCGGCACGGCGAGCCTCGCGGTCGAGAAGACGACCCCCGGCCAGGCCGCCTCCGGCCGTGAGGTGAACTGGACGCTGCGCTTCAAGAACACGGGGACCGGCCTCCTGCCCGACCCGGTGGTGACCGACACGCTTCCGGCCGACGGATCGCTGCTCTATGTGCCCACCAACGTGCCGACCTACACGACGTCGACCGGAGGCACCCTGCCGGTCGACGGCGCGGTGATCGTCCGCAGTTACGACCCGGCCACTGGCACCATCCGCTTCGCCTGGCCGGCCGGTTCGCAACTCTCACCGGGCGAGACCTACAGCATCACCCTCAGCCTGCAGATCAAGCCTGGTCTCGCTCCGGCGACGGCCGCGGTGAACACGTTCGGCGTGACCACTGGGCGGCAGCTCACCAATGCCGGCTGTACCGCGCTCAACCCGGGCAACGGACGGGCAGTGACCTTCGCAGGCAACACCTGTTCCACCTCCAACGTGGTGACCACCCTCTCGCAGGGCTCCTTCACCGCCGCGAAGGGCGTGAAGTCCACCACGGGTCAGGCGCAGAACACCGTGAACCCGGCGATTCCGTGCACCGCCGACACTGAGGGCTACTACCGCTACCCGTGCGCGGCGGTCAGCGCGATCGGGGCCACCGACGCGTGGAAGCTCGACATGGTCAACGGCGGAAACGTCGCGGCCAAGGGGCTCGCCGCTGTGGATGTGTTCCCGTACCCGGGTGACACCGGCGTCGTCGACTCGTCGCCGCGAGGTTCGGCGTACACGCCGCGCTTCAACGGCGACCTCGCCTTCCAGCCCTCGGCCGACGCGGCCGGAGCCACGATGAACTGGTTCGTCACGACCGCGGCCAAGCCGTGCGCCGACGACATCACGCCCGGCAAGTCCTGCCCGGCCGGGTCGTGGGTTCCGTCGAGCCAGGTCGGCTCGAGCATCCAGGCGGCCGATGTCACCGGTGTGAAGATGGTCTTCGACTTCACCGGGACCGCCACCGGCACGCTCGCCGCAGGCGCCGCCGTGAAGGTCACCTACAGCAGCACGAACGTGCCGACCACCACGGCCGGCGACAACCGGGCGCCGGTCAGCGCGCCCGTCACCGCCGTCCGCGCGTGGAACTCCTTCGGCTTCTACCCGACCTACGTGTCCGGGTCGCAGCCGGCCGGCCCGCAGGAGCCGATCAAGTCGGGCGTCATCCTCACCGGTGGTCCGTTGCAGATCACCAAGAGCGTTACCGGTGCGGCGGCGCAATACGCGCCGACCAGCTTCCAGGCGAACGTCGCCTGCACGGTCGACGGTGTCGCTGTCGACCTGGGCGCGAACGCGTCGGTCGCGCTGAGCGCGGCCGACCAGTACACCGCGCGCATCGACGGCATCCCGACCGGCGCGGAATGCGCCGTCACGGAGAACGGGGCCGACGGGTCCTACGGCGAGTCGAGCCGCAGCGTCACCCCGGGGACAGTGGCCATCGCCGCAGCCGATGCTGCGTCGCCGGTCCCGGCCGCTCAGAAGGTGGCCATCGTCAACGACTACGGCGTGACGGACCTCACAGTGACGAAGCACGTCGACACCGCCGCGACCGCCGGCTCGTTCGGGCCGTTCGATGTCGGAGTCTTCTGCCGGGCGCCGCTCGGCCAGAGCATCCCGTTGGCTGCCGGCGATACCGCCTTCACACTGCCGGATGGCGGATCGCACACGATCAGCGGACTGCCCGCGCTCTCGTCGTGCGTGGTCACCGAGACGGATGCGGACGGCGCTGCCGCCTCGCCCAACCACGTCGAGTACTCGGTCGACGGCGCGGCCGCGACCAACGGCTCCCAGGCGACCGTCACGCTCGGCGACGGACCGCAGGCCACCACGGCTGCGATCACCAACCACTACGCCGCCGGCACGCTGGCGATCACGAAGACCGTGGACGGTGACGCGGCTGCCGGATACGGCGACGGTCCCTTCACCGTGCACGCCACCTGCGTCTACGACGGCGACCAGACGCTGTTCGACGGCGACCTGACGATCACCGGTGGTCAGACCCTGACCGTCCCGGGCGTCTACCCGGCGGGCACCCAGTGCTCCGTGGCCGAGACGGCCGACGGCGGAGCGACCGGAAGCACCGTGGACACGCCGACCGTGACCATCCCTGGTGCTGTCGACGGCTCGGTGCCGACGGTGACCGTCAATGTGACCAACACCTTCTCCGCCGGGAGCGTCACGATCGTGAAGCAGCGAACCGGCGACGGTGTCGACCAGTACGGCGTCGGTCCGTTCACGGCACAGCTGGTGTGCACCTGGCAGAAGGACGGCCAGACGCTCACCATCCCGCTGCCCGACGCCGGTATCGTCACGCTCGACGCCGCGGACAGCTACACCGCCACCGTGACGGGCCTCATCCAGCGCGCGCACTGCGACGTGACCGAAACAGCGACCGGCGGCGCCACGTCCGTGGCCATCGCGCCGGCGGGTGGCGTGACCGTCCCGGCCGGCGACCCGGCGCAGGTGACGATCACCAACGCCTTCGACACCGGCTCGCTCGTGATCGACAAGAAGCGGATCGGCGACGGTGTCGCGAAGTTCGGCGCCGGTCCGTTCACGATGCAAGTGGTCTGCAGCTACGCCGTGGATGGTGTCGTCACCCCGATCGCGCTCGCCGACGGTGGCACGGTCGTCTTGTCGAAGGACAACGGCTACACCGCCACCATCGACGGCCTCATCGATGGAGCGTCGTGCGCCGTCGAGGAGACGGATGCGGGGCTGGCGACTGCGACGACGATGGACCCGGAAGACGGCGTCGTCAGCATCCATGCCGGACAGAAGGCGACCGTCACGGTGACCAACCGATTCGACGTCGGCCACCTGACCATCGCGAAGACGGCCGACCGCGCGACCGCGCTGGTCGGCGACACGATCGTCTACACGATCACCGTCAGCAACGACGGCCAGATCGACGCGAAGGATGTCGCGGTCACCGACGCGATCCCGGGCGGGATCCGAGTGACCGGCACAACACCGAGCGCGACGACCGCGGCGAACGGAGACCTGCGCTGGGTGATCCCCGGCATCGCGAAGGGTGCCAAGGCCACCATCACAGTGACCGCCGAGCTGATCGCTCCGCAGGACACGACCAACCGTGCGAGCGTCGAGACGCCCGTCGGTCCCTGGGACCCGTCCACCGGCGACCCCCGCTGCGGCGACGGTGCGGTGGCCTGCGTCACCGTCACCGACCCGCCCGTGCACGGGCTCGCCGGAACCGGAAGCGACGTGTTCGGTTCGCTGGCGGCACTGATGGCGGCGCTCGCCGCGCTCATCGCAGGCGCCGGGATCGTGCTGCTGCGTCGACCGAAGCCGCGGAGGCGGTGAGCCGGGTGGCCCGGGAGCCTCGGTCGAGCGCGACGATTCAGTCGCGCTCGACGAGCAGGTGCCGGTTCACAGCGACCGCGAGGGCGTCCTCGCGGTTGCTGACGCCCAATTTCCGATAGATGCTGCGCAGTTGCGACTTGATCGTGTTCGTGGAGACCACCAGCGCGGATGCGATCTCAGAGACCGAGCCGGTGCGCATGAGCTGTGACAGCACCGCCAGTTCCCGGTCGCTGAGCAGCAGGTCGTGCTCGATGGACGGGAGCAACGAGGACAGGGGAACGTCCCGCGTCACCTGGCCGTAGCCTGCCTCGGTCAGAGCCGCGACCACGCGGTCGAAGTCGTCGGAGGGCAACAAGGCGATCGCCAGACGCTGCTGCGTCCTCTGCAGGAGCGCTCCCAGCTGATCGATGACGCCGCGCAGGCGGGGGGTCGGCGCGAACCGGAGCAGCACCGCGGCTTCGAGCGCCGCGGCCTCGGCGGCAGCCCGCGCGGTGTGGGGGTGGCCGGCGGCCTCCTTCAACTCGGTCAGGGCAGACCCGTTCTTCCCCAGCGACAGATTGACCCTGGCGCGCTGGATGTGGCGCTCGGGACCGGCGGGCGCGTCGCGGTCCACGATGACGGCGGCGGCGTCGGGGTTGCCCAGGGCGAGCTGCAGAATGCCCCGAAGTCGCGCGAGCTGGTGACGGGCTCCGGCAGAGCGGGCCTCGCCGCCGCGCATCGCCGCGTACGCCTCCAGCCCCGCCAGCGCCTCTCCCGGCCTGCCCTCCACCAGGTGCAGGAGGGCCTCCAGCTGGGCCTCGGCGATCCAGTGCTCGATCGTGCGACGGTCGTGCACCATCGCCTCCAAGTGGAACCGGGCCGTCGCCGTGTCGAAGCGTTCGAGCGCGATCATGGCCTCGGCCAGACCATAGAAGGTGCCGGTGTACATCCGGCGCTGACGGTCCGTCCAGGGTTCGCCGCGTGCGTACTCCACATGGACGACCGCCTCGGGCAGGTCCCCCTGGAGTGCGTGGATCCCGGCGAGCATCGCCAGGTTGCCGAAGCCGGAGGACGGCGCGGTGGTCGGTGATGCGGCGAGGCCCTTGGTGAAGGTCTCCATAGCGCTATCCACGTCGCCCGCGTAATAGAAGGAGATGCCGAGCTGCGCGTAGAGCCGCGGCAGTTCGCTGATGCTCTGCCTGTCCTCGTCGCTGAGCCGGTCGAGGAAGGACACCGCGGCCCGGGCCGGACCGACGGCCAGCGCTGGCCGCCCGATGAGACGGTACGCGGACGCCTCAGCCGAGCGGATGAGCGCGCGGTCGGCGGGTGTCAGGGTCGCATTGCGCGGGGCCCGCGCCGACCGCACCGCGATCACGAAGTACCGCAGAGCGCGCACCCGGTGGAAGCCGAGGGCGTTGTAGCCCAGCCCGAGCATCATCGCGATCAACGGGTGCGTGCGCAGAGCGGAGATCGGCGCACGTTCGAGGAGGAGCCGCGTCGCCTCCCCGTGCCGGCTCGCCAACTCGAACCAGCCGGCGCGCACAGCCGCGTTGGCCGCATCCCAGTCGCCCTGAGAGACGGCGCGGTCGAGCACGACGATCGCCGATCGGTCCTCCGCCGGCGGATGCGATTGCGCTGCGGACTCGTGCACTGCTTCGTCGTCCAATGGTTCCCCTCCTGACTCCATCATTGCGTGTGTGCGGCCGCCGAGCGCACGGAGGCGGGATAGCCTCGATCGTGCGCCAACCGGGCGCCGGACGGAGGTGGACGATGGCGGGAGACACCCGGCCGCCGCGGCCTCCGCTCAGCACGCGCGCGCTGCTCATCATCGCGGCCTTCGGCGCCCTCGGCGCGCTCGTGCTGGTCCTGGTCGCGCCCGTCACGTCGCTTCTCGCGGCGCTCTTCCCTCCGGCGTACGCACTGGTAGCCGGGGTGCACAGCGTGCTGCCCTTTCTCGCGCGGAGGCTCGTCGGCTTCACCTGGACGACCACCATCGCGTGCGCGCTGGTCGGCATCCTGGCCATCGGGTTCACCCCGCTCGGGGCACTGATCGTCGTCCCGTTCGTGATCACCGGGCTCGGATTCGACGTCACCCTGCTCCTGCTGGGCCGGCGCGCGACCGTGCGGCGGTGGCACTTCTTCGGCGCCGCGCTGGTGACAGCCGTGCTCCTCTTCCTCGTATCGCTTCCCGTCTTCTCGCCTCGAGACCTGTCGACGCCGATTCTGCTGCTCACACTGCTCGGACGCGTCGTGGGCCAGCTCGCCGCCGCGGCAATCGCCTGGTCGATCGGGACCCAGGTGCTCAAGGCGGGAATCATGCCGGTTTCCGCGCGTACCGCGACCCGAGAGGACTGAGTTCGCGACGGTCACTCCGAGCCGCCCAACAGGTGACGCTCCAGGGCGATCGCGATCGCCTCGTCGCGGGTCTTCACGTCGAGCTTGCGGTAGACGCTGCGGAGTTGCGACTTCACGGTGTTCACCGAGACGTGGAGCTGCGCAGCGACGGCCGCGTGAGACGGGTGGTCGAGCAGGGCAGCCAGGACGGCTGCCTCCCGGCGGGTCAGGGGACTGTTCGACTGCACGTGAGACAGCAGCGAGCGCGGCCTGCTGGGCGCGACCAGGTCGGCGTAGCCAACCTCGGTGAGCGCGCCGGACACCCGCTCGAGGTCGGACGGGGGCAGGACGACCAGCGGCAGCAGCAGGCCGTTCTCGCGCAGCACGGCTCCCGCGTGCTCGACGACTGCCATGCTGCGGCGGTCGGTGGAGATGCGCAACAGAGCGGACGCCTCCAAGGTCGCTGACTCGGCCTCCTTGCGTGCCGACAACGGCGCGCCGGACACCGCTCGCAACTGCTGGAGTGCCGCACCGTGACGACCGCGGACCAGCTCCGCCCGGGCGCGCCCGATGTTCCCGGCGGTGCCGGACCCGGCATCCCGATCGAGAATCGCTACTGCCGCGTCCGGGCGCCCGAGCGCCGACTGCAGGAGCGCGCGGACCGGTGCGAGGATGCGGCGGGCGGGTTCCGTCCGTCCCTCCGGCCCGCGCGACCGCATGGACTGCTCCAGCCGGGCGAGCGCCTGCCCGGGATGCCCGGACAGCAGCTCTGTCATCGCCACTGTGAGCAGGTGGAGGATCCAGTGCACGCCCACCGGTCCGGTCTGTTCCACCTCGGCGAGGCGTGCTTGCGCGGTCACTGCGTCCAGCTGGTCGAGAGCGACCAGGGCCTCGGCCAGCTGGAGGACGACCGTGTCCTCCCGTCGCAGCGGGGCAGGTAGCGTGTGCGCAGCCAGGATGTGGTCGCGTGCCTGGGCCAGGTGGCCGTTCAGGGCGTTGACCCCGGCGAGCATCGCGACGATGCCCGGCGTGGGAGGCTCGCCCCGCATGCGCGTCCGCATCAGTCCCCGCTCGAGCGCATCGAGGGCCTCCTGCCCGGCTCCCGCATACAGCAGGTGCGCCCCGACCCGGGCGTACAGGTCTCCGACCGTGCCGGCGCTTCCATCGGAATCGGGCGCCGACTCCAGTTCGGTCAGCGCGGCCCGAGCTGCGGCCCTGGCGCGGTCCGATTGACCGAGCAGACGGTAGTGGTCGGCTTGCCTCGCCAGAGTGGTGGCGGCGTCGATCCGGCCCGCTCTCCGTCCTGGCGGCGACTCCCCGTCGTCGCTTCCGGCGTGTGACATGGTGATGTGTGGTTCCACGAGCTGTCCTTCGAATCCGCAGGGACGCGCAGGCGCACCAGAGCCCCGTCGGACGTGCCGCCCAGCACAGGGGGCGTGCACGTTCCGGCATCGAGTGCGCGTGTCAGCGCGTCGGTTCCGCACCCGTCGCGGGTGCCCGATCGGTCGGCGCGGCACCGAAGCGTGTTCGGGCCGTCGCCCGGAGAGGAGCCGCGAGGCCCCCGGTCCGGAAGGGAAGGTCAGCCAGGACTGACGTCGTGTTCGCCCGGTGGCGCGTTGGCCGGGCGGTTCTGCGGCGGACTGTCCGTGACAGAGCTCGGCTGAGGAGGCGTGCTCCACGAGCCGTCGACATCCGCGACCGCGCTCGCGCCCGAGGCGCCGGAGCCGGCCAGTGCATCGCCGTGCATCGCGGAGCCATCGGCACCGGCGGGCAGGACCGCAGTGACAGTGGGGAGCGCGATGGATGCGCTTGGCGGGGTGGGCAGCGCGCTCGCAGCAGCCGATGCGACGGCCCAGGCCGCGCGGGAGACCGACGGGGTGACGAGGGGAGCGGGAGCCGCGACGCTCGGATCAGCGGCGGGCACGGGCGTGGCGCCGACGGCGATCGCGGGCACGGGCAGGTCACTGCCGGCGGGAGGAGTCGCAGGACTTTGCGGAGCGGCCGGGGTGCCGGATCCCGGCGGGGTGGCCGGGGTCGACGGGTTCGACGGCGAGGTCGTTCCCGTGGAGCCTCCGGTCACGATGCCGGTGACGTCGCCCACGATCTGATCGACCGTGCCGAGGACGGGCGCCGTGATCGACCCCGTCGGGCTGGTGCCGAGGATGCCGCCGACGGTGTCGCCGGGCAGTGCGGAGACGAGAGTGTCGACGGCGGTGGTCACAGGCTTGACGGCTGTCCCGAGCAGTCCGGGGTCGCTCGGGTTCTGCGGCGTGCGTGTCGCGCCCAGTGAGGACGTCAACGCGCCGACGGCGCCGGTGGCCGAGTGCACGATCGAACCGAGGGGTGACCCGGAGGGCGTGCCCTCGTCCGCAGCGGCCGGCGCGGACGCGGACTGGAGCATCAGCCCAGCGATCGTGAGCACACCTGCTCCCGCGAGGCCGAGCAGTGCGAGCCGCAGCAGGCGCAGGCGCGAAAGCCGCTGCTCCGCGTCTGCCCGTGTGCGCACCTGTCCGTCCCCCGTTCCACGTCGCCGATGGTGACTATAGCGAATACCGGTTGCACAAGGGAGAGGCGACTCGGCACGATTCGTGTTATGACAGCGATCAGCACCGACCGACAGTCTTTTGGAGTGGGCGTGATCGGCGGCCCCACCACGGTGATCGACCTGCACGGGCTGCGCATCGTGGTGGACCCGACCTTCGATCCGCCCGCGGACTACGGATACCTGCACAAGACGGCCGGCCCCGCCGTCCCGGCCGCAGCGCTCGGTGACGTCGACGTCGTGCTCGTCAGCCACTCGCAGCATCCCGACAACCTGGACACCAGCGGCCGTGAGTTCGCGGTGTCGTCGCCGCTGATCCTCTCCACCCCCAGCGGGGCGGCCGAGTTGGGACCGCGGGCGGCGGGCCTCACGCCGTGGGAGCGGTTCAGCCACCCGTCCGGGCTGACCATCACCGCAACGCCGGCGCTGCACGGCCCCGCCGACGAGGTGACGCCGGAAGGCTACGTCAACTGCGAGGTGCGCGGCTTCCTCATCGAGGCGCCCGACTCGCCGACCGTCTATGTCGGCGGCGACAACGCCTCCCTGTCGGTGGTTGCGGAGGTCGCCAGGAGGTCCCCCCGGATCGACGTAGCGCTCCTCAACGGCGGGGGAGCGCACGTCCCGTCGAAATACGATGACCGCCCGCTCACGTTCACGGCGGATCGCGTGGCCGCTGCCGCCGAAATCCTCGGTTCGCCGCGCGTCGTCGTCGCGCACCAGGACGGCTGGCAGCACTTCGCTGACGGACCAGCCGACACGAGGCGCGCGTTCCACCGGGCCGGCCTCGAAGCGGTGCTTCGGGCAGCGCCCCTCGGCTCCTGGAGCATCAGCGACGTCACGCCAGGAAACCCGGCGTAGTCCACCCGATAGGCTGGGCGCGTGCTTCTCTCCGATCGCGACATCAAGGCCGAGCTGAGCTCCGGGCGGATCGCCCTGGAGCCGTTCCAGGTCGAGATGGTTCAGCCGTCGAGCGTCGACGTGCGGCTCGACCGGTTCTTCCGGCTCTTCGACAACCACAAGTACCCATTCATCGACCCGGCCGAGGACCAGCCGGAGCTGACCCGGTTCGTCGAGGTGGATGCGGACCAGCCGTTCATCCTGCACCCGGGCGAGTTCGTGCTCGGGTCCACGTTCGAGCTGGTCAGCCTCCCGGACGACGTCGCCGCCCGACTCGAGGGCAAGAGCTCGCTCGGCCGGCTGGGCCTGCTCACCCACTCCACCGCCGGGTTCATCGACCCGGGGTTCTCGGGGCACGTGACGCTGGAGCTCAGCAACGTGGCGACGCTCCCGATCAAGCTCTGGCCGGGCATGAAGATCGGCCAGATGTGCTTCTTCCGTCTGTCGTCGCCGGCCGAGCGGCCGTACGGCTCGGCGGAGTACTCCTCGCGGTACCAGGGGCAGCGCGGCCCGACGGCATCCCGCTCGTACCTGAACTTCCACCGCACCGACGTCTCCACCACAGAAGCGGGTCGCCCCGCCTGAGCCGAGCCGTCCGACCGAGAGGGGCACCATGAGCGAGACCACCGACCAGGCCTTCGCGCGGGCCCTGATCAGCAGCGGTCCGATGGACCACAACCCGCAGCGGATGCAGCTGTTCGGCCGGCTCGTCGGAAGCTGGACGGCGGACGTCCGCCTGCTCGACGAGGCCAGCGGGATCTGGCGCGAGTCGGTCAACGAGTGGATCTTCGCCTACACGCTCGGCGGCCGTGCTGTACAGGACGTCCTCGTCATCCGCGACGAGTCGGACCCCGAGGGCGTCCGCGGGCGCGGGTCGACGGTCCGTGTCTACGACACGACGGTGGGCGCCTGGCGGGTCAGCTGGTTCGGCGCCGAGGCCGGCGACTTCTGCACGCTCGTCGCAACGCCGTACCGGCGCGACGGGATCCGCCAGGACGGCACGCAGACCGACGGCCGCCCCATCCGCTGGAACTTCTCCAACATCACGGACGACTCGTTCGAGTGGGACGGCTGGGTCTCCGACGACGAGGGCCGCACCTGGTGGCTGGAGCAGCACATCGACGCCACCCGCACCGGGTGAGGCCGACGCGGTGTTCGACGACTTCGACGCTCCCGAGCTCGACCGCGCGGTCTGGCTCCCGCACTACCTGCCAGCATGGAGTTCACTCGCCGAGAGCCGTGCGACCTACCTGATCGAGGACTCCCACCTGGAGCTGAGCATCCCGCCCCAGCAGGGCATGTGGTGCGCCGGCGACCACCAACCGCCGCTGCGGGTGTCCGCCCTGCAGACCGGCAACGTCTCGGGACCGGTCGGCTCGACGCTCGGGCAGCAGCCGTACCGGGAGGGCCTGGGCGTCCGGGAGGCGCAGGACGAGTTCCGCGGCTGCCTGGTCGAGCGCGGCACGGTCGGGATGCGTGCCTCGCTGTACCTGAGCGCCCGGTCGATGGCATCCCTGTGGCTGGTCGGCTTCGAGGATGCGCCGGAGCGGAGCGGCGAGTTGTGCGTGATGGAGGTGTTCGGCCGCGATGTGGACGCGGACCGGGCGCTGGTCGGCATGGGCTTCCACGCGTTCCGGGACCCGCACCTGGCGGAGGACTTCGAGAAGGTCCCCTTGGTGATCGACGTCACCGAGCCCCACGCCTACGAGGCGAACTGGGACGGCGACGAGGCGACCTTCCGGGTCGACGGGCGGGTGGTGCGGATGCTGGATGCGCCGCCGCAGTATCCGCTGCAGCTCATGCTGGCGGTGTTCGACTTCCCGGAGTGGCCGGACCCGCACGATCCGGACCGCGCGTTCGTCCCGACGCTGGCGGTGGACCGGGTGTGGGCGAACTGACTCGCCGGGCGAGGGGATACCTCTGCGGGCATACGTCGGGAGAGTTATCCACAGTCAATTACACAGGTGGAAAATAGTGAGTCCGACTCACAGCTGACCTGAAGCTTCGAGGCTGTCGTCGGCGTACAGGGCCGGCAGCTGAAGCGTCAGCCAGGGGCTGAAAGCCCACGGAGTCTCCTGGACGGCGGACAGCACCGCGCGCGGATCCGTCCAGGCCCACTCGACGACCTCCGCCGGTGAAGGGTCGAGATCGCCGACGACGGTCGCGGTGAACACCGGGCAGACCTCGTACTCGACGATCCCCGCCGCATCCACCGCGCGGTAGCGGAAGTCGGGCAGCACCGGCGTCAGATTGTCGATGGTGGCACCCAGCTCGTCGGCCGCGCGGCGGACGACCGCATCCTCGATGGCCTCACCCGGACCGGGGTGGCCGCAGAACGAGTTCGTCCAGACCCCGGGCCAGGTCGCCTTGCTCAGCGCGCGGCGGGTGACCAGGATGCGTCCCTCCCCGTCGAAGAGGTGGCAGGAGAAGGCGAGGTGCAGTGGGGTGTCCGCCGTGTGCACCGTCGCCTTGTCCGCTGTGCCGATGGGCGTGCCGTCCGCGGCGAGCAGCACGACCTCTTCCCGGGGTGGCGTCATGCGTCCATACTAGGCGCGCTGCCGGACGCCCCTTCGTCCCCGTCGGCCTTCTTCTCGCCGCCGTTCACTCCGCCGTCGCCGTCGCCTGCCGGACGCCAGCCGAGGTTCCGCGCCATGGTCTCGAGCGTCGCCAGCGTGACCTCGAAGTCGCCCTCGGGGATGCCGTTCGCGAGTTCGGCTCGGACCGTCTGAACGCGCTCGAACGCGTTGTCGTGGGCGGCCCGCCCTTCATCGGTCAACGTCGCCCTGTCACCGTCGAACCAGACCCAGCCGCGCTCGACGAAGTCGGCGAGGACACGGTGGATGCGGTGACCGCGGTGACTGCCGCGCTCGCCGCACGGGCGCTGGTGGTCGGCGAAGGGATGCGCCGGGTGGCCCGGAGCGGCGGCGCCGGGGAACGACCCGTAGCCGTGGCCGCCGGGGAACGGGCGACCAGGGAAGGACGCAGCGTGCCAGCCCGGGAATGGGCCGTAGCCGTGCCAGCCCGGGAATGGACCGTAGCCGTGGCCGCCCGGGAACGGTCCGGCCGGGTGACCGCCGCGCACGGCGCCGAAGGCGAAGCCGCGGTCGAACCCGCGCTCGTACCCGCGCTCGAATGCGTGCTCGAAGTCGCCGTCGTGTCCGTGGCCGTCGTGGTGGTGGTCGTGGTGGTCTTGGTGGTCGTTGTGGTGGCCCTCGTGCGCGTGCTGGCGCTCGCCGTCGGCGGCGGCGGCGTGCTCGTCGCGTGGCTCCTGTCCGCGCCAGCCCGGGTGGTAGCCGTGGCCGGAGACCCTGCCATAGCCGCCGCGGCCGTCGTCGCCGCGGCCGTCGTCGCCGCGGCCGTCGCCGCCATGGCCGTAGCCGCCGCGGCCGTAGCCGCCGCCCCGGCCGGCGCGTTGTCCCCGAGTGTCGCCGTGCGGCATCCTCTCAGCGAGCTCGTCCGCGGTTGCCGGGCCGTCCGCGAGGGTGTGCAGGATGCGCCAGCTTCCGCGGCGCAGCCCGAGGTCGGCGAGTGCTTCGCGCATCCGCTCGTGCAGTCGTCCTTCGATGACGCCGAACCAGTATCCGGGCGGCGTCTGTGTGGAGTCGTCGATGTTCGTCATCGCGGCTCTCCTTTCGTTTGTATGTACTGTTACAAGTAAATGTATAGTTACATGCATGAGCGACGGTCGTCAAGAAGATTCCGCAGTTCCGCCAGGAGCGGACATCGTGGCGATGGTCGAGCACGCGCTGCTCGCCGTGCGCCGCGACCAGTCCCGCCGTCGCCCTCCGTGGGCCGAGGGGATGCCGCAACCCCACGGATACGGGCACCACGGCGGCCACTGGGGTGCCGGTCCGTTCGGCGGCGGGCCGTTCGGCGCCGGTGGCATGCCGCCGCGGTCCGGTGGGGTCCCGTTCGGCGACTCAGCCCGCCAGGACCCCGGGCGCCGAGGACGTGACGGTTCCCTCGGACGCATCGCGCGCGTCCGCATGCTCGAGGCTTTGGAGGCGGCGGAGTCGGACGACCGCAGCCTCTCGGTGAGCGGTGTCGCCGACGCGATTGGTGTAGACCAGCCGCGCGCGAGCCGCCTCGTGCAGGAGGGCGTGGAACGTGGACTGGTCCGCCGCGTCCCGGACCCGTCGGACGCGCGACGCGCCCTCATCCAGCTGACGACTTCCGGACGTGCCCAGCTGGACGAGCTGCGCACCCACCGCCGCTCCGCCGTCGAGACGGCGCTGGCCGGCTTCACGCCGGAGGAGGCGCGGACCTTCGCCCAGCTGTTCGACCGCTTCGTCCGCGCCTGGCCGCGTCCCGCCGCCGACCCGTCCACCGGTCCCGACCCCGGCGCCGCCCCCGACGCGTAACTCCGCCGCTCCCGCCCTTCCGCGCCCCTCCCACCCACGCCGAGTTGCGACATCTGGTCGCAACTCGACGCGAATTGGAGCATCGACTCACGACTCACGACTCACGACTCGTGACTCGTGCGCCAGGTGGCCCACCGGCGAGCGGCTAGCGTCAGCGGTCGGCCGTGCGGCGGGGCGCCCGCACAGGCAGCAGCAGCCCCAGGCCGATCGCGAGGACGAGGACGATCGCCAGGATCCCCCAGAACTGGGCGCCGCCGACCGCGACGAACACCGCGAACAGCGTCGGCGCGAGGAACGACACCGCGCGCCCGGTCGTCGCGTACAGGCCGAACACCTCCCCTTCGCGGCCGGCCGGCGTCACTCGGGCGAGGAACGTCCGGCTCGCGGACTGGGCAGGCCCGACGAAGAGGCAGAGCACGAGCCCGCCCACCCAGAACGCAGCAGCGCCCAGGTCGTGGGTGAAGAACACGGCCAGTCCGGCGATGATGAGGCCGACCAGCGACGTCACGATGACCGCCTTCGGCCCGAATCGGTCGTCCAGCCGCCCGGACAGCAGCGTGCTGATGCCCGCCACGACGTTCGCCGCGATCGCGAAGATGATCACCTGCCCGCTGGTGAACCCGAAGGTGCCCTGGGCGAGGATGCCGCCGAACGTGAACACGCCGACCAGACCGTCACGGAACAGCGCCGACGCGACGAGGAAGAGCACCGTGTTCCGGCTCTCCTTCCACAGCCGGCCGATGTCGCGCACGAGCACCGCGTACGACGCGAAGAAGCCGACGCGCGGCGTGCGGGCGTTCGGCGGGATCTCCGGCACCGCGAACAGCACGGGGAGCGAGAACACGAGCGTCCATACGGCGGCGATGAGCGCGATGATGCGGATGTTCAGGCCGCCGGCGGTGGATGCGTGCAGCAGCCCACCCGTCCCATCGGCGTTGCCGGTGACCAGGCCGAAGTAGACGATGAGCAGCAGCGCGATGCCGCCCAGGTAGCCGGCGGCCCAGCCGAAGCCGCTCACGCGCCCCACGGTCTTCGGCGTGGAGACCTGCACCAGCATCGCGTTGTAGTTGACTGTCGCGATCTCGTAGAAGACGGTCCCGATGGCCACGAGTGCGACCCCGAGAAGGAAGTACGAGGACTGGCCGACGACGAAGAACATGAGGGCGGTCACTACCACGACCACACCCGTGTTCACCCCGAGCCAGAGCTTGCGCCGCCCCGATCCGTCGGTCCGCTGGCCGAGCACGGGGGCCAGCAACGCGACGACGATGCCGGCGATGCCGACGCCCCACGCCAATCCACTCGACAGCACGGCGACCGCCGCGTTGTAGGCGCTGTGGGCCGGCCCCGAGGTACCCGCCTCCGCGTTCTTCGCGGACACGATGGCGGGACTCACGAACAGGCTGCTCGTCAGGTACACGGTGAAGACGAACGTCGTGATGACCGCGTTGAACGCCGCGCCGCCCCAGTCCCAGGCCGCCCAGGCCACCACCCAGCGGGTGGGGATGCGGCGGTCGGTCGCACTGTCGGCGAAGAGCGGGCTCGCGGTGGTCACCAGGGCGTCATCGCCCGTGCCGCGACCGGGCAGATCGGTGGTCATGGGGACAGCGTAGGGCCGGGCATCCAACGGTGGATGAACGACGCGGCCGCGGCGGTCGCCTGCTCAGCCCCAGAGAGTCAGCTTCTCCGGATTGCGGACCATGCGGATGCCGGAGACGACACCGTCTCGCACGCTGAGAGTGATCACACCGGTCACCTGGCCGTCGTCCACCATCACGAAGCCGAGCCCGTCGCCGGTCTGCCGGGGCAGCACCGCGACGTCCGGATACTTGGCCGCAAGGCCGAGGAGGAAGCGAGCGACACTGTCCGCGCCCAGCACCGGTCGGCGTGCGGCGCTCACGACGCCGCCGCCGTCCGAGGTGAGCTCGACGTCCGGGTCGAGCACGGCTACCAGCGCACTCAGGTCGCCGCCCGCCGCGGCCTCCGCGAACGCGCGCACCACCCGGTCGTGCTCGGCACGGGGGACGTCGCGCTCGCGCCCCTCCCGCACCCGCCGGCGGGCGGACGCGGCCAGCTGACGACAGGCGGCGGGCGAACGGCCGACCGTCTCGGCGATCTCATCGAAGGGCAGGCCGAAGACGTCGTGGAGCACGAAGGCGACCCGCTCAGCCGGCGTCATCGACTCCAGCACGAGCAGGAGCGCCGTGCTGACCGAGTCGTCGAGGGTGACCCGGTCGAGCGGGTCCGCGGGGCGCTCTGTGGCAAATGTGTCCGACGGAACCGGTTCGGGCAGCCAGGGGCCCACGTACCGCTCCCGGCGGACGCGCGCGGAGCCGAGCACATCCAGGCACACACGGCCCGCAACCCGGGTCAGCCAACCGGCGGGGTTGGCGATGGCGTCGCGCTCCGTCGGGGTGAGCCGGTACCACCGCGCGTACGTCTCCTGAACCGCGTCCTCCGCCTCCGCGACCGTGCCGAGCATCCGGTACGCCAGCGACAGAAGGTGGCGGCGCTCCGCCACCACGGCCTGGTCCACTTCCATCGAGTCATCCATCACACCCATTAAGACGAATCAGGGGCAGCGAATGCGAGCCCCACCTCACATTTCGGGACGCTGTGTCGTCGGATGGGCATGGACAACACACCTCTGCGGCGCACCCTGCTCGGGCTCGGCGTAGCACTCGGCGCTTTCGTGGGCGGCTGGGCGTTCTTCGCCCCGGACGCCTTCTACAGCTCCTTCCCCGGTTTCGGCGTGCACTGGATCGACGTCGACGGCCCCTTCAACGAGCACCTGATCCGCGACGTCGGCGCCCTGTACCTCGGACTCGGCGCCGCCAGTCTCGCAGCGGCACTCTCACGGTCCGCCCAGCCCGGAAGAATCGTCGGGCTCGCCTGGGCGGTGTTCGGCGTGCTGCACTTCGGCTACCACGCATCACACCTGGAGGGCTCGGTCGGGGACCGCGTCGGCACGCTGGTCTCCCTGGGGCTGAGCGCGCTGCTGGGACTGGCGCTGCTGCTGCCGTCTCGCGCACGAATGCGTCAGGATCCGATGCACGCGGCGCCGACACCCGTGGCGGAGCGGTCGGGGGTCGTGCGATGAGGGTGGCGGTGGCAGGAGGCACCGGCGTCGTCGGCCGGCACGCCGTCACGGCGCTCGCCGCTGCCGGGCACGAGCCGGTCGTGCTGAGTCGCAAAACCGGGGTCGACCTCGAACGGGGCGACGGCGTTGCGGCTGCGCTGCACGGTTGCGCGGCGGTCATCGACGTGACGTCGGTGCAGACGGTGGGAGCGAAGCGGTCGAAGGCGTTCTTCGGCGACGTCACACGCACGCTTCTGGCCGCCGAGCGGGAAGCGGGTGTCGGACACCACGTGGCCCTGTCGATCGTCGGTGCCGCGGAGGCCCCCTCGGCCTACTACGCGGGCAAGGCGCTGCAAGAGCGGCTGGTGCAGGAGTCCGAGACGGGATGGACGTTGCTGCGGGCCACGCAGTTCCACGAATTCGCGGCGCAGCTGGCCGCTCGCGGCGGCAGGGGACGGCTTCGCGTCGTCCCGACCATGACCTCGCAGCCGGTCGCGGCCGCGGAGGTCGGCGCAGCGCTCGCGGAGATCGCCGTCGGCGCGCCGCGCGGGATCGAGCGCGATCTGGCGGGGCCGCAGGTCGAGGACATGCCGTCACTCGTCCGGCGCTACCTTGCGGCCCATGGTGAGCGCGCCCGCGTGCTGGCGATTCCGCTCCCCGGCCCGTGGGGCAAGGCTCTTCGCGACGGGACGCTGCTCGGCGGTCCGCAGGCCCGCCTCGGTGTTCAGACGTTCGACGAGTGGCTCACCGCGACGATGTCCTGACCGATTCCGCTCGCCGGCAGGGATTCCGTGGACGCACGGTTTCTCCGCTGGGCCGCTGGACCGTAGCGTTGCGGCATCCCGACATCGGAGGTCCCGTGAGCACTGCCCGCACCGCCCCGAACCCGTACGGCTGGGTGCGTCACCTGATGCCGCGCATCGTCGTCGGCGCGCTGATCGCCGCCGCCCTGGTCGGCGTCTACGCCGTCGTCCTCGGGCGCTTCGACGAGACCTGCTGGCGGCTCATCGGCACGATCGGCCTGTTCGTGTTCTTCGCACTGGTGTCCTGGTACGACGCTGACGTCTCCGCCCGGCGCGCCGCCTGGTTCGGTGCGGTCAGCGTGATCACGTCGGTGTACCTGTTCGGCATCGGCCTCTGGAAGGTCTGGATGCCGGTCTACCAGCCGGTCGACGGGGGCTACGGCGCGTCCGACCCCTGGTGGCAGCCGGCCTCGTGGTTCCTGCTCGTGCTCGTCACGCGTGTCGGTCTGTTGCACATCCACCTCGTGCTGAACACGCAACGGCGGTTCACCGGTCCGATCATGAGCAAGGTGACCGTGGCGACCCTGGTGCTCGTCGGGCTGCTCACCGGGGGACTGTCGCTCCCGCTGATCTGGACGCACGTCGACTTCGGTGAGACGTACTGGCGCATGGTCGCAGTGGTGGCGATCCTGGATGCGCTCGGCACCGTGCTGATCCCGCTCACGTACTCGCTGTTCGGGCCCACCGCGGCGCATCCGCCGGCGGCCGTGGGGATGACGTTCGCACCGGCTCCGGCGCCGGCGCCGACGCCCACGTTCACGCCCACGCCGGCGTTCGCGCCGGCGCCGCCGTTCGGCCCTCCGGCCGCCCCAACACCGGGCACCGCATCCGCACCCTCCGGCTGCCCCGTCGCACCCGCCGCCGCTCCGGCCTCCGCCTACCCGCGGCTCGACGCCGGCAACGGGCTCCGCCTGGAGTGGCCGCGTTACATCAACGGCCAGCCGCTCCCCGCGCGTCCGGACGGCTCCCCCGACTTCACGGGCGTCGCCGGCTACTGACCGGCCGCTTCGGACCGAGCGTCGGATCGAGCCTCAGATCGAGACAGGGAGGCTGTAGACCGTCCCGCGGTCGTCTCCGCGCACCTGCCGGTGCAGGTCCTCCATCGTGACGTCGAGCTGGCTCGCAGTAGCGGCCGCCGCCGTCAGGTCGCGCAGCAGGCCCTGCGGGACCTCGCCGTCGTACTTGTAGTAGATCTTGTGCTCGAGGCTGGCCCAGAAGTCCATGGCGACCGTGCGCAGCTGGATCTCGACCGGCACGAGCACCGGGCCCTCGCTGAGGAAGACGGGCACCTCGACGATGACGTGCAGGCTCTTGTAGCCGTTCGGCTTCGGGTGGGCGATGTAGTCCTTCACCCGCAGCGTGCGCACGTCCTCCTGCGCGGTGAGCAGGTCGAAGACCCGGTAGACGTCGGAGACGAAGCTGCACACGATCCGGATGCCGGCGATGTCGTGGATGGCATCCCGGATGGCGTCGAAGCTGGGCTCGCAGTTCTTGCGGATCACCTTCTGCTCGATGCTCTCCGGCGACTTGAGGCGGCTGGAGATGTGCTCGATCGGGTTGTAGTCGTGCAGTTCGGCGAACTCTTCGCGCAGGATGCTGACCTTCGTCGAGATCTCGTCGATGCCGAACTTGTACGGCATGATGAACCGCGCGAAGTCGTCCCGGAACGCCTGGACCTCGCTCAGCGTCGCGGGGTCGATGCTCTGCAGGGCCTCGATCGCGCGCGTCGAGAGAAGCGGTGCGGCGGCGGGATCCGTGTCCATGTCGTCGACGCTATCGACGGTGCTTGTGCGGTCGGTGTGAATCGGGGGAGTCCCAAGAAGCTCGTCGTGTGCTTGCCTGACCGCAACGGAAGGGGGCGCCATGACGGATGCGGGCTCTGCGCCGACGCGGTTCAACGGGCGTCTGGCGATTCTGCTGGCGATGGCGATGTTCGTCCTGGTCGTGGACACCTCACTGATGAACGTCTCGATCTCAGCGGTCGTCCACGACCTCCATACGACGGTCAGTGGGGTGCAGAGCGCGATCGCGCTCGAAGCGCTGGTCTCTGCGGCCTTCATCCTGATCGGCGGCAAGACCGGCGACCTGATCGGGCGGAAGCTCGCCTACATCCTCGGGTTGCTCGGGTACGCCGTCGGCGCGATCGCCATGACGCTGGCGCAGAACCTGGCGGCGATCATCCTGTTCTGGGCGGTGATCGGCGGGATCGGCGCCTCGCTGCTGCTTCCGTCCATGCAGTCCCTGATCCACGGAAACTTCGAGGGCGCGCAGCAGAAGCGCGTCTACGCGCTGGTGGGGGCGTCAGCGGCGATCGCGGCGGCGGTCGGGCCGCTGCTCGGCGGCTTCATCACGACCTTCCTGTCGTGGCGGGTCGGCTTCCTGCTGGAAGCCGTCATCATCGCCGTCGTGCTGGCCGGGATCGGCCTGGTGAAGGATGTCCCGTACACCGGCGACCGGTCGATCGACCTCGTCGGCGCCTTCTTCTCGGTGGTCGGGATGGGCGGCATCGTCACCGGCATCCTGGTCTGGCAGGAGGGCGGCGAGCGGGTGCTGCTGATCATCCTGGTCGGCGTCGCCGGCCTGCTCTCGCTGATCATCTGGCTGCGGTCCCGCTCGCGGCGCTCGAAGCCGACGCTGCTCGATCCACGGCTGTTCCGGTCGAGGCTGTTCCAGTCCGGGGTGTCCGGGCAGCTGCTGCAGCAGATCGCGCTGGGCGGCACGATGATCGCCCTGCCGATCTACCTGCAGATGGTGCTCGAGTACAACGCCCTGTGGTCCGGGCTTTCGATCGCGCCGCTGTCGCTGAGCATGTTCGTCGTCGCGCTGCTCGCCGGCCGTGGGCTGAAGCGCAGGCCGGCGACGCTCATCCTCTGGGGCTTCGTGCTCGTGGTCGTCGGGATCGCGGCGATCATTCCGCTGGTGCCGATCGCCACCTCGGGCTGGTACTTGACGCTGCCGCTCATCATCGCCGGCTGCGGGCTCGGGCTGCTGGTCTCGCAGCTGAACAACTACACGCTGTCGCCGGTGTCGGATGAGCGGGTGAGCGAGGCGGCGGGCGTGAA
This sequence comes from Leifsonia sp. 2MCAF36, assembly GCF_052115525.1. Classification (NCBI taxonomy): domain Bacteria; kingdom Bacillati; phylum Actinomycetota; class Actinomycetes; order Micrococcales; family Microbacteriaceae; genus Leifsonia; species Leifsonia sp. 2MCAF36. The sequence continues at coordinate 148,512 of NZ_JBFRGV010000007.1, forward strand.
CTCCGCCGCCGGGTCATTCGGGCTCTCCTTCGGGCTGGCCTTCGCCGGCGCGATCATGCTGGCGACGCTGGCGGCGACGTTCACCGCCAAGACGGACGCCAGCACCGTCTTGCCGCCCGACGACAAGCAGCAGATCTCCCACGTGCTGGAGAGCGATGCCGAGGTCATGTCCAACACCAAGCTCACCGAACTGCTCGCGACCGAGCCGCCCGAAGTGCGGGCGGAAGTCGTCCGCATCAACACCGAGTCGCGGCCGATCTCCCTGCAGGTCGCCCTTCTGGTGCCGCTGCTGGCCGGGCTCCTCGGCGTCGCCAACGCCTTCCGGATGCGCCGCCTCCCGGACCCGGCGCCCAACGCTGCGGCCGAGGGGTCGCTCGCCGGCTGATCCGGAATACTGGGAACTCTCCTAAAGTTGAGTCATGTGTACTCAAGTTTGGCCGTCGCCGTCTTGACACCATCCCGATGGGATGACAGTGTTGAGCCGTCGAGGCTCAAGTCTTGACCGCAGACTTTCACGGCCACAAGCCAGCAACAAAGGAGAGAAGCACATATGTCACGTGCAGTAGGAATCGACCTCGGAACCACGAACTCCGTCGTCTCGGTGCTCGAGGGCGGCGAGCCCACGGTCATCGCGAACGCGGAAGGCTTCCGCACCACCCCGTCGGTGGTCGCCTTCACCAAGGACGGCGAGGTCCTCGTCGGCGAGACCGCCAAGCGCCAGGCGGTGACCAACGTCGACCGCACCATCTCGTCGGTCAAGCGCCACATGGGCACCACCTGGAACACCGACGTCGACGGCAAGAAGTACACCGCCCAGGAGATCTCGGCGCGCATCCTGCAGAAGCTGAAGCGCGACGCCGAGCAGTACCTCGGCGACACCGTCACCGACGCGGTCATCACCGTGCCGGCGTACTTCAACGACGCCGAGCGCCAGGCCACCAAGGAGGCCGGTGAGATCGCGGGCCTCAACGTGCTGCGCATCATCAACGAGCCCACCGCCGCCGCGCTCGCGTACGGCCTCGACAAGGGCAAGGAGGACGAGCTCATCCTCGTCTTCGACCTCGGTGGCGGTACCTTCGACGTCTCCCTGCTCGAGGTGGGAAAGGACGACGACTTCTCGACCATCCAGGTCCGCTCGACCGCCGGCGACAACCGCCTCGGCGGCGACGACTGGGACCAGCGGATCGTCGACTGGCTGATCAAGCGCTTCAAGGACAGCACCGGCGTCGACGTCTCCAAGGACAAGATCGCCCTCCAGCGCCTCAAGGAGGCTGCGGAGCAGGCCAAGAAGGAGCTGTCGTCGAGCATGTCGACCAGCATCCAGCTGCCCTACCTCTCGCTCACCGAGAACGGTCCGGCCAACCTCGACGAGTCGCTCACCCGCGCCCAGTTCGAGCAGATGACCAGCGACCTCCTCGACCGCACCAAGAAGCCGTTCCAGGACGTCATCCGTGAGGCCGGCATCAAGGTCGGCGACATCGCGCACGTCGTGCTCGTCGGTGGTTCGACCCGTATGCCGGCCGTCTCCGAGCTCGTGAAGCAGGAGACCGGCGGCAAGGAGCCCAACAAGGGCGTGAACCCGGACGAGGTCGTCGCCGTCGGCGCCGCCCTGCAGGCCGGTGTCCTGAAGGGCGAGCGCAAGGACGTCCTCCTCATCGACGTCACCCCGCTGTCCCTCGGCATCGAGACCAAGGGCGGGATCATGACCAAGCTCATCGAGCGCAACACGGCCATCCCCACCAAGCGCAGCGAGACCTTCACCACGGCCGACGACAACCAGCCGTCCGTCGCGATCCAGGTGTTCCAGGGCGAGCGCGAGTTCACCCGCGACAACAAGCCGCTCGGCACCTTCGAGCTGACCGGTATCGCCCCGGCCCCCCGCGGCATCCCGCAGATCGAGGTCACCTTCGACATCGACGCCAACGGCATCGTGCACGTGTCCGCCAAGGACAAGGGCACCGGCAAGGAGCAGTCGATGACGATCACCGGCGGGTCCAGCCTGCCGAAGGACGACATCGAGCGCATGGTGCGCGAGGCCGAGGAGCACGCGGCCGAGGACAAGAAGCGCCGTGAGTCCGCCGAGACCCGCAATCAGGCCGAGCAGCTCGTCTACTCGATCGAGAAGCTGATCAAGGACAACGAGGACAAGCTCCCGGAGGACGTCAAGAACGAGGTCCAGGGCGACGTGGACGGCGTCAAGGCCGCCCTCGCCGGTGACGACGACGACGCGGTGAAGACCGCTTTCGACAAGCTCAACGCGAGCCAGGGCAAGCTGGGCGAGGCGATCTACTCGTCAGCTCAGGCTCCCGAGGCGCCGTCCGAGCCTGCCGAGGGTCAGCAGGCGGGCGAGACGTCCTCCGACGACGAGGACGTCATCGACGCCGAGGTCGTCGACGACGAGGAGAAGAAGTAACGATGTCGGACCAGAACGGCGGCTCGGAGGAGCCGGAACGCGAGGAGCCGATCATCCACGACAAGCGGAAGATCGACCCTGAGACCGGGAAGGTCCGGCAGCCCGACGGCGGCAAGCAGGGCGACGACGGCGAGCACGACCTCTCCCACGAGGAACTCGTCGACGTCGGCCCGGCCGACGAGAAGGAGGAGGGCGACATCCTGAGCGATGACGACCTCGACATCCTGTCCGGCCAGACGACCGCAGAGGAACTCGCCGCCGAGCGCCTCGCCGACCTCCAGCGGGTGACCGCGGAGTACGCGAACTACCGCAAGCGCACGGAGGCCAACCGCGAGATCGAGCGCGAGCGGGCAGTGGGGGATGCCGTCAAGGGCCTCATCCCCGTGCTCGACGACCTCGAGCGGGCGGAGAAGCACGGCGACCTGGGCGAGGGCAGCGCGTTCTCGACCATCGCCGCGAAACTCCGCACGGCGGTCGAGCGTCTCGGCCTCGTCCCCTACGGCGAGAAGGGCGAGCCCTTCGACCCGCAGATCCATGAGGCGATCTTCCAGCAGCCCACACCGGGCGTGACGGCGGACACCGTCGCCGAGGTCGTGGAGACCGGCTACCGGCTGGGCTCCACCACTGTGCGGGTGGCGAAGGTCGTCGTCGCGGTGCCGGCCTGACCCGGCAGCAGCGCACGGCGGAGCGGCGGGACATCGGTCCCGCCGCTCCGGTCGCGGTGCACGTGCAAAACATGCAGACTTCATCCACCACCGTCAACGACGTGAGAGGAGGCGCCCGTGGCTAGCCAGGACTGGTTCGACAAGGACTTCTACAAGGTGCTCGGCGTCTCCAAGGACGTCAGCGAGGCCGACCTCAAGAAGACGTACCGCAAGCTTGCGCGCAAGTACCACCCCGACTCGAACCCGGGCGACGCCGCCGCAGAGGCGAAGTTCAAGGAGATCAGCGAGGCCTACTCGGTGCTCAATGACCCCGAGGAGCGCAAGGAGTACGACCAGATCCGCGCGATGGGGACCGGCGCACGGTTCACCGCGCCCGGCTCGGGCGGTCAGGGCGGTTTCGACGACGTCTTCGGCGGGATGTTCGGCCAGGGCGGCCAGCAGCAGAGTCAGTACTTCACTAACGGAGGGGCCTTCCAGCAGGGAGGCGGCGGCTTCGACGACGTCTTCGGCGGACTCTTCGGCAATGGCCGGTTCGGCACCACGACGGGAGGCTACCGCGGCTACGGCGGACCGACCCGCGGTCGTGACGTGACCGCCCACACCACCATCGACTTCGTGACCGCCACTCGCGGTGAGACCATCACGCTGCAGGCGGCCGACGGCAAACCGATCAAGGTGAAGATCCCCGCAGGGGTCGCCGACGGCCAGAAGATCAAGCTGCGCGGCAAGGGCCAGCCGAGTCCCGACGGCGGCGAAGCCGGCGACATCGTCCTCACCGTGGCCGTGCGCAAGCACCCCGTGTTCGAGCGGGACGGCCTGAACCTGCGCGTCAACGTGCCGGTGACCTTTGCGGAGGCAGCGCTCGGCGCGACCATCGAGGTGCCCACGCTCGGCGGCGACCCGGTCAAGCTGCGCGTCGCCCCCGGCACCCCGAGCGGACGCGTGCTGCGCGTGAAGGGTCGCGGCGTCGAGACCGGCAAAGGCACCGGCGACCTGCTCGCGGTCGTCCAGGTGGCGGTCCCGTCGCACCTCTCCGCCGAGGCGAAGGATGCGCTGGAGGCGTTCGCCGCCAAGCTGCCCGACGAGAACCCGCGGGACGACATCCTGGCCAAGGCCCGGAGCTGACGATGGACGAGAACAGCCAGGTCTTCGTGATCTCGATCGCGGCGGAGCTCGCGGGCATGCACCCGCAGACGCTCCGCCAGTACGACCGGCTCGGACTCGTCAGCCCCAACCGAACCGCCGGCAAGTCACGCCGCTACTCGATGCGCGACGTCGCCAAGCTTCAGGAGATCGCCCGCCTCGGTTCCGAGGGCGTGAGCCTGGAGGGCATCCGCCGCATCCTGGAACTCGAAGACCAGGTGGGCGAGCTCCGCGGCCGGGTGCGCGAGCTGGAGTCGGCGCTCGCCGACGAACTCCTCAACAGGCCGGGCCGCCGCGTCTTCGCGGCCGGCTCGGAGGGCGAGGTCGTCTCGATGCGTGCGGGCACCCGCATCCGCCGCAGCAACCAGCTCGTCGTCTGGCGCCCGCTCGAGCGCTGACCGCGCCGCGGCCCGCGTCCCCGCGTCCCGCGCGCCGCGCTCCGCGCGTCCCGCGCTCGGTCACCTCGCGCGGCGCCGGGGGTCCTGCATCCCTCCGATTGCGACATCATGTCACCACTCGTCGCGAATAGGAGCGCCTACTCACGACTAGAACCACGAAGTGCTCGCAGTCGCGCACCGACACGGCGTGTCGGCGACGACTACGAGCACCTCGCCGTCCCGCATCCCTCCGATTGCGACATCATGTCACCACCCGTCGCGAATAGGAGCGCCCACTCACGACTCGACGACGCGAAGTGCTCGCAGTTGCGCACCGACACGGCATGTCGTCCACGACTACGAGCACCTCGCGAGGGATGCGACCCTCGCGACGGGGTCGCGGTGGGTCAGCGCTCCGACGGGAGCGATTTCGTCCCCTCGATCCGGACCGCCTGCGGGGCCCGCGGGTCGAGGCCGAGCTGGCTGAGGATGGTCGGCGCGATCTGCGTCGTCTCGACCGGTGCGCCGATCCGCTTCGCGCGGCGCGCATCCGGCGTCGCGACGACGATCGGCACATCACGGTCGTCCGCCGAGGCGCCACCGTGCTCGGCGATCTTCGACGTCCCGCCGGTGTACACCACGCCGGTCTGTGCGATGCCCAGGATGTCCGGGATGCGCGAGTCCGACGCCGACGTCCCGAAGTACTTCGCGACCGCGGCCCCCGCGTAGATGTCGGTCAAGCCGGAGGACCCGACGGTGATCGGAGCCGTGCTGTAGGTCGTGCCGGATCCGGTGTGCGTCGCCAGGTAGTTCTTGGCGAAGTCCGCGGCCGCCTGCGTGTGCTGGCTCAGCCACAGCTGCATGATGTCGTCATCGGTCGAGAAGGCGACGAGCGCGCCGGAACCCGGATGGGCGGCCGTCCACGCTGCGTTCAGGCCGTCGATGATCGGGCCGTCGTCGATGCGCTTCAGCGCGGCGGGGTCGGTGGGCGACTGTCCGTGCTTCGCCGACAGGATGATCGTCGTGTCCCGGTCGTGTCCGGTCTTCTTCAGCTCGGCAGTGAACTTCGCGAGCGAGGTGTCGACGAAGCCGAGGGCCTTGGCCAGCAGCGGGCCGGGCGTCTTCCCATCGGCGAGGTACCCGCCGGTCAGGCCGTCGGACGTCGGGAGCTTCTGCGCGGTCGACACCGACTGGAAGTTCATCCCGAAGATCGCCGGAACCGGCTCAGCGTTCGCGCCGGAGTGGTCCTTGCCGTCGATCTCGTTGAGCACCGCCGTGACCTTGTAGCCGTCGTACTGCTGCGTTGCGGCGTTGTCCTTGGTCCAGTCCCCGCTGAACTGCGCACCGGCGATGCTGTTGATCTCGGGCGTGAAGAGGTCGTCGATGCCAGCGCCCGACGGGCCGTTCAGGATCTCGTAGGCCGGGTGCTTGTCGCTCCACGCCGTCCGCATGCCGGCCTGCTTGGCGACCTCGAACACCGTGTTCACCTTCAGATACTGGTGCGGGTACACCGGCTTGCAGGTGGCGGGATCGACCGGCAGGGCCGCCGGGTTCAGGAGGCTCGCGGGCGCGCCGGTCATCGAGAGGATGCTCGATGGGAGGCCCGAGAGCCCCTGGCCGGCGTCGATGCTGTCCTGGTTCTTGTCGGCTGCCTCGGTGAAGGCCACCTCGGCGCCGGGCTTCGCGGCCGCGCAGTCGGTGGTACCCGCGGGGAGCAGCGCCCGGTTGTAGGTGTCGTCGTAGTAGACGCCGGTCGTGCCGGGGTTGCCTCCGGTGACCTGAGCGACCATCCCCGGGAACGAGTCGGAGGGGACGGGCGTGACGGCGTTGGTGTAGTCCGTCCCGCGGTTCGCCAGGGCCGCCATCGCCGACTTCGGGTTGGCGCGGACGTACGCGTCCACGTCCTTCTGGTGCAGACCGTCGACCGAGAGGAGGAGGACGTGCTTGGCCGTCGCGCCGTGCCCGCCCTCCCTGTCGCCTTCGTCGGCGAGGGAGGGTGCGGCGACGACGCCGGCGAGGAGGGCGCCGCCGGCGAGCGCGGCGCCGACGACGAGGACGCGGGAACCGGCCGTCCGTCTGGTGGAGAGCATCAGCATTCCTTTCGAGGGGGTCCACCCCCGACCGGGGGTGCGTCAACCCGGCTCGATCCTGATGGCCCTGCGCTGCCACCGCGATGCGCGCGCCGAACTGCTCGACCAAGGTTCACGCGGCATTCACCGCGCGGGGGACAGCTCCAAGCCGGCTCTCAGCCAGCGAGGTCCGATGCTGTGGGCGCGTTCAGGTGCGCCCGCTCAGCGACGACGCTCAGCGACGACGCTCAGCGACGACGCTCAGCGACGACGCTCAGCGACGACGCTCAGCGACGACGCTCAGCGACGACGCTCAGCGACGATGCCCATCCACGACGCTCAGAGCGACGAGACGCCCTGGCCGACGTAGAGCGTGTTCTGGATGCTGTGCGCCTCGCCCTCCGCGATCTCGCGGTCGATGCCCGCGCGGACGTCGCGCATCAGCTTGTGCAGCTCGGCGTGCTTCCCCGGCAGCCGCGCGTGGCGGGTGCTCTCCCAGAGGTTCGACACCGGCAGCGTCTCGCCGGCCTCGACCGCCAGCGTCCACTCCTCCGTCGTCGCCACCGCGGCGAACTCCGACTGCATGGTGACGAGCACGCTGCGGTGGAGCGCGTCCGCCGAGATCGCGCCGGCCTCGTTGACGAGGTCGAGCGTCCCGGTCGCGTCGGAGAGGAACTCGACCGTGAACCCGAGCTCGGCCGCATCCCGTGCCGTCCCCGCGCAGCAGTGCTGCGTCATGTACCCGGCGATCGTGACCGTGTCCACACCCTCGTCCCGCAGCCACGACTCGAGGTTCGTGCCCGGGAAGGCCGAGACGCTCCCCTTGGTCACAACGTGCGCGGGCGTCCGGTCGGCGATCGACGGGTGCAGCGCCGCACCCTCCGAGCCGCGCGCGAAGACGGGTGCGCCCTCCTCTTCGATGTGCTGCACCACGACGACCGGGACTTCGTGGTCGTCGGCCGCATCCCATGCCACCTCGATGTTCGGGATGGAGGTCGTCAGGTCCGGGAAGCAGATCTGCAGGTTGCCGGTGACGTACTCGTTCTGCAGGTCGATCACGATCAGCGCGCGCTTCATGCGTGCACTCTAGCGCCCGCGGCACGGCCGCTGGTCTAGGCTCTATCTCGGTCGGACCGCCCACAAGGCGAACCGCCCGTCCTGCGATGAAGCACACCGACTCCCACGAGGAAGCGACGATGAGAGCCCTGTTCAAGAGCGAGGCCGCACCGGGTCTCGAACTGGTCGACGTCCCAGAGCCCGAGATGGGCCCAGAGGATGTCCGGATCCGCGTTCTGCGCACCGGCATCTGCGGCACCGACCTGCACATCCTGCGCTGGGATGACTGGGCGGCGTCGGCCGTGAAGGCCCCGCTCGTCCCCGGCCATGAGTTCTTCGGCGAGGTCGTCGAGGTCGGGCCGCTGGTTCACGACGTCGAGGTCGGCGACCTGGTCTCGGGCGAGGGGCACATCGTCTGCGGCACCTGCCGCAACTGCCGCGCGGGCCGCCGCCAGATGTGCATCCGCACCCGGGGTGTCGGCGTGCAGCGCGACGGCGCGTTCGCCGAGCAGCTCGTCCTTCCGGCCACGAACGTCTGGGTCCATCACAGCGCGATCGAGCCGGAGGTCGGCGCGCTGTTCGACCCGCTCGGCAACGCCGTCCACACCGCCCTCGCTTTTCCCGTCGTCGGTGAGGATGTGCTGGTCACCGGATGCGGCCCGATCGGCCTGATGGCGATCGCCGTCGCCCGTCACGTCGGCGCGCGCTTCATCGTTGGCACCGACGTGAGCGCGCAGCGCCTGGAGCTGGCGAAGGGGATGGGCGCCGACTTCACCGTCGACGTCTCGCAGCACGACATCCACGAGGCGCAGAGGGCACTCGGGATGCGCGAGGGCTTCGACGTCGGCTTCGAGATGAGCGGCGCACCGACGGCGCTGCCGTCGATGATCGAGAACATGAACCACGGCGGCCGCATCGCGATGCTCGGCCTTCCGTCGCAGCCCATCGCCGTGGACTGGGGCATCGTCGTCACGCACATGCTGACGCTGAAAGGCATCTACGGCCGGGAGATGTTCGAGACGTGGAACGCCATGGGCGCGATGCTGCAGACCTCGGCCACCCTGCACGACGCGATCGCGTCGATCGTGTCCGACCGCTTCCCCGCGCGCGACTGGGAGAGAGGCTTCGCGGCCGCGGCCGCTGCGGGCGGGGGCAAGGTCATCCTCGATTGGACGGAGGTCTGAACGTGTACGGGAGTTTCCGCGAACACATCGCCACGCAGCTGCAGGAGATCGACGAGGCCGGGCTCACCAAGCGGGAACGCAGCATCCACGGCCCGCAGTCGGCGCTGATCACCGCAGACGGGCAGCAGGTGCTGAACTTCTGCGCCAACAACTACCTGGGGCTGGCGGACCACCCGGCCCTGCGCGACGCCGCGAAGTCGGCGCTCGACGTCTGGGGCTACGGGATGGCCAGCGTGCGCTTCATCTGCGGCACCCAGGAGCAGCACCTCGAGCTGGAGCGCCGCGTGTCGGGGTTCCTCGGCACAGAGGCGACCATCCTCTTCTCCTCATGCTTCGACGCCAACGGGGGCGTGTTCGAGACGCTGTTCGCGGCCGAGGACGCCATCATCTCCGACGAACTGAACCACGCCTCGATCATCGACGGCATCCGCCTCTCGAAGGCGCAGCGCTTCCGCTACAAGAACCGCGACATGGCCGACCTGCGCGCACAGCTGCAAGCGGCACGGGATGCGGGCGCCCGGTTCACGGTGATCGTCACCGACGGCGTGTTCTCGATGGACGGCTACATCGCCCCCCTGGCGGAGATCTGCGACCTGGCCGACGAGTTCGGCGCACTGGTCTTCGTCGACGACTCGCACGCTGTCGGCTTCGTGGGCGAGCACGGTCGGGGGACACCTGAGTTCTGCGGCGTCTCCGACCGGGTCGACATCTACACAGGGACGTTCGGCAAGGCGCTCGGCGGAGCCTCCGGCGGCTACGTCTCCAGCCGCCGCGAGATCGTGGACCTCCTGCGGCAGCGCGCGCGTCCGTACCTCTTCTCGAACACCCTCGCGCCGTCCATCGTCGCCGGGACGCTTGCCGCGCTGGACCTGCTGGAGCAGTCCGACCACCTGCGCGCGCAGCTGATCGCCAACGCCGAGCTGTTCCGCCGGCTGATGACCGAGGCGGGCTTCGACCTGCTGCCGGGAGCGCATCCCATCGTCCCGGTGATGTTCGGGGATGCGGCGCTCACCGGCCGCATCGCCGACGAGATGCAGCGCCAGGGCGTCTACGTCACCGCGTTCTCGTACCCCGTCGTGCCGAAGGGCCGCGCGCGCATCCGCGTGCAGCTGTCCGCGGCGCACACGGAGGAGGAAATCCGCCGCTGTGTGGACGCCTTCGTCGCGTCCCGCGCGACCGTCGCGCGCTGACCCCGCCCCCTCACCACCCCGAGGGCGCAGATTTGCCCCACATGTGCGTTTTCCGGCGCTCTTTCGGCACACTTGGGGCAAATCTCGGCACAAGCCGGGGCAGGGAGGCGGGGAGGCGGAGAGGCGGTCAGTCGTCGAGGGTGGGGCGGGTGCGCCGCAGCGTGGCGCCGCGGCGGGCGAAGAACAGGCTCAGCGCGATGACGAGGAACACGGCCAGCGCGGACAGGTCGACGATCGCGACCGTCCCGCCGACCGCGGCCGCCTGCGTCAGCCCGCAGGCGCGGGACGCCTGGTCGGGCACGCACAGGAAGCGCTCGCCCGCCCCGGTCGCATCCGTGGGGAGCCAGGATGCGATCAGCTGGTTGTAGCCCGTGGCCAAGCCTTTCGTCAGCGTCGGACTCGAGTGCCCCGCCCCGGGCACCGGCCAGTACGTGACCTTCCACCCGGCGTTCTCGGCCGCCGTCGCCGTGTCCTCGACCTGCTTCCGGAACGTCGGGTCCGCGGCGCCGGAGATGAAGATGCCGACCGTCTTCTGCGGGTAGTCGCGCGAGGCCAGGACGTTCACCGGCCACGTCTTCTCGTACGCCACCTGGTCGCCGCCGAAGTACTGATCGCGGGTGAACACGGGACGATGCTCGCCGGGCTTGTCCGGTCCGGAGATGTCGATGACCGCGCCCCACGTCTGCGGGAACGCGGCCCCCAGGTATGCCGCGCATTCGCCGCCGTGGGAGAACCCGGCGATGACCCGCTGCGAGCGGTCGTGCGACGCCGGGAGGTTCGCGTCGATCCAGGCGGGGACGTCCTGCGACAGGTACGTGGCCAGCTTGCTGCCGGGCACGTCCGCGCACGGCGGGTTCTTGTCCAACGCGCCGAGCTGGTCCACGACGAGCACGAAGGGCGCCTGGTTGAGCCGGTCGTCACCGAGGCTGTGCAGGGCGTCGAGCGTGGCTCCGAGGGTCGGGCTGCCGGGCTGGCCCATCATCATCTCGACGACCGGCCGGGTGGAGGAGGGGTCGCGCAGCCAGCCCGGGGGCACGAACAGGTGCGCGTCGCGGGCCGCGAAGTCGGAGGCGGTCGGCGGGATGCGGACCGCCAGCTGGTATCCGTCGGCCAGCGTCTTCTCGGTGACCGGGATGGCGCGGCCCGCCACCACGGGCTGGGAGAAGGCAGGCGTCGCCGCGACGGCGATGACGCCGACGGTGAGGGCCGCAGCGGCTGCGGCCAGCCCGACGCGCACGGCCTTCCGATCGGCGGACTGCACGAGGTCGCCGATCGCGAGCGGCAGGATCGTCGCGGCGAGGAGGAGGTCGAACCACCCCATCCCGACCAGGTCCGGCCGTGGGAGGAGCAGTACGCCGACCACGACGAGCACGAGCCCGATCACCTGGCCGGCGACGACGGCGACCACGGTCGCGTTGGCGCGGAACCGCCACGAGCGCCGCACGAACCGGTACGCGGGGTAGGCGCCGACCACGATGAGGGCGGCGGCGAGCCAGGCGAGCGCGGACATTGCGGTCAGTCTATGGCCCGGCCGCCTGAGACCGGCGCGCGCTGAGCGTACGGTGGCGGAGGAAAGGGGCGAGATGATCGTCGACAACGCCGTGTACGTGGACGGGCACCGGACGGAGCCGCCGTCGCTGGAGGAGACGTCCGAGACGGTCCGCGACCGCGGCGGCTTCGCGTGGATCGGCCTGTACCGCCCGACCGCGGACGAGCTCCAGGCCGTGGCGCAGGAGTTCGACCTCCCGTCGCTCGCCGTGGAGGATGCACTCTCCGGCCATCAGCGGTCCAAGATCGAGAAGTACGGCTCCATGCTGTTCGTCGTGCTGCGTCCCGCCGACTATGTGGACGAGACGGAGAAGGTGGAGTTCGGCGAGGTGCACCTCTTCCTCGGCGACGACTTCGTCATCACCGTCCGGCATTTCGAGAGCCCGGACCTGAGCGGCGTGCGCCGTCGGCTGGAGGGCGATGCCGCCCTGCTGGCGCACGGCCCGATCGCGGCGCTGTACGGCATCCTGGACGAGATCGTCGACGAGTACGCGCCGGTGATCGCCGGCCTCGAGGACGACATCGACGAGATCGAGGACCAGCTGTTCTCCGGCGACCGCGGGGTCTCCCGGCGCATCTTCGAGCTGTCGACCGAGGTGATGCACTTCCAGCGGGCCGTCGATCCGCTGCGCGGTGTACTGACCAGCCTCCGTCAGGGCCTGCTCGCGCACGAGGAGGACGAGGCGCTGCGGGATGCGTTCCGCGACATCGAGGACCACGTCATCCGGATCACGGAGCGGGCGGACGGCTTCCGCCAGATCCTGCAGAACGCGCTGACGGTGCACACGACGCTCGTCGGCCAGCAGCAGAACGACGAGGTGAAGAAGATCTCCGGATGGGCGGCGATCCTGTTCACCCCGACCCTCGTCGGAACGATCTACGGCATGAACTTCCGCATCATGCCGGAGCTGCACTGGGCCTGGGGCTATCCGTTCGCGCTGCTGCTCATGCTGGCGATGGGCGTCGGCCTGTACTTCGTCTTCAAGCGCAAGGGGTGGATCTAGCGCGGAGCCGGGATGCCGCCGGTCGCGCCCTCTGGTTGACTGGGGGACGTGTCCTCCGCAGCTCCCGGCTTCCCCTACGAGCGGCTGCGCCGGTGGCCGGACGTCGAGGCGCCGAACCTGTTCGCGTCGGACGCCGCCGACCGGCTGCTGGCCGACCTTGCCGGTGATGCTGTTGTCACTCCGGGGCTCGTCGTCATCGGCGACGCGTACGGCGCGCTCACGCTCGCGGCGGCAGCCCGCGGCGCCCGCGGCATCCGGGTGCACCAGGATGCGCTGACCGGCGAGCGGGCGCTCGATCGCAACGCAGCGGACCTGGACCTGACCGGCAGCTATGAGCACCGGCCGCTGGACGAGTCGCTGCTGCGGGGAGCACGGACCGTTCTCCTCCGGCTGCCGCGCAGCCTGGATGCGCTCGCCGAGATCGCCACCCTGATTGCCGAGCACGCGCACGCCGACGTCGTCGTCCACGCCGGCGGGATGCTGAAGCACATGACGACCGCGATGAACGGCGTGCTCGCGGAGGTCTTCGGGTCGGTGGAGGCGTCGCTGGCTCGGCAGAAGGCGCGCGTGCTGACCGCTCGGGAACCGCATCCCGCCGCCGCCACGATGCTCGACCGCTGGCCCGAGCGGATGCTCGACGCGGACAGTGGGCTGTGGGTGTGCGCACACGGTGCAGCGTTCGCGGGTACGGCGGTCGACATCGGCACGCGCTTCCTGCTCGGGGTGCTCGGCGAGGCGGTGCCGGATGCGCGCACGGCGATCGATCTGGGCTGCGGGACGGGCGTGCTGGCCGCGGCGCTCGCCGTGGCCCGGTCGGCGCTCCGGGTCGTCGCGACCGACCAGTCCGCCGCGGCTGTCGCCTCCGCCGCCGCGACCGCTGCGGCCAATGGTGTCGCCGACCGTGTGACGGTGGTGCGGGATGACGGTCTCGGCTCGCAACCGGACGCCTCGGCAGACCTCGTGGTCCTCAACCCGCCGTTCCACATCGGCGGCGCGGTGCACACCGGCATCGCGCACCGGCTGTTCGCCGACGCCGGCCGGGTGCTGGCCCCCGGCGGCGAGCTCTGGACCGTCTGGAATTCGCACCTCGGTTACCGCTCAGCGCTCGAACGCGCGGTGGGGCCGACCCGTCAGATCGCGCGGAACGCGAAATTCACCGTCACCGTCTCCCGCGCCCGCTGAGCGACTTGTTCCGCCGTGAATGTGCGCACTCGCAACGCTTTCAGGGGCAACTAACGCCTTTTTGCAACCGAATCCGTCGCTATGACCTTGTCCTCAGCGACGGAAGTTGCTAACGTCCCCCTGTCGCACAACGGCGTGGCGCCCCCCAGCCCCGTCGTACCCGCGACCTTCGCAGTCAGGGAGAGCAATGACGCAGACCAGTTCCCGGCCCGATGCCCCGCAAGGCGGCACCGAGCACACCCGGCAGGAGAACCACGCGCTGAAGGCGGACGGCATCAGCGCTGCCGGCTCCATCGTGATGGCCGTCGCGGGCAGCGCGCCGGCCTACTCCATCGCGGCCACGACGGCGACCCTCGTCGGCGTCGCGGCGCTCGGCGCTCCGGCCGCGCTGCTCTGGTGCGGCATCCCGATGCTCGGCATCGCGTGGGCGTTCCTCTACCTCGGACGCCTCGACGTGAACGCGGGAGCTGCATACTCCTGGGTGGCGCGTGCGCTCCACCCCATTCTCGGCTTCCTCTCCGGCTGGGCGCTCGTCATCTCGGCCACGATCTTCATGGTCGCGGGCGCGCTCCCCGCCGGAGCGATGACGGTGACCCTGTTCGCCCCGGATCAGGCCAATAACACCCTCCTGATCACCAGCGTCGGCGCCCTCTGGTTCCTCGTGATGGCGGCGTGCGTGCTGTTCGGTGTGCACGTCACCGCCCGCGCGCAGTGGATCATGTCGGTCATCGAGGTCGGCATTCTGCTCGTCTTCGCAGTCCTGATGATCGTGCGCGCGTCGACGTCGGCACACGCCGGCCCCTCCTTCTCGTGGGACTGGCTGGGCTTCCAGCATCTGACCGGTCAGGGCGTCTTCGTCTCGTCCGCCCTTATCGCCGCCTTCTACTTCTGGGGCTGGGATGTCGCGGCGAACCTCAACGAGGAGACCAAGGATGGCCACAAGAGCGCGGGCTCGGCCGGAATCATCGGCGTGATCATCGTGTTCCTGCTGTTCGAGGTCTTCACCATCGCGACCATGGTCATCCTGCCGGCCAAGACGATCGAGGCGAACAGCGCCAACGTCCTGTCCGTCCTCGGTGAGGCGGTCTGGCCGGGCATCGGCGGCAAGATCCTCGTGATCGCCGTCGCGCTCTCCACCATCGCCACGCTCGAGACCACGCTGATCCAGGTGACCCGGACGCTGTTCTCGATGGGACGCGACAACACCATTCCGAAGATCTTCGGCTCCATCCACCGCCGGTGGCGCACGCCCGCGTTCGCGACCCTGATCGTGGTCGGTGTCTCCCTCATCCTGTTCCTCGGTGCGAACCTGATCGGCAGCAGCGTCCAGGACATCATGAACAACGCCATCCTCTCCATCGGCATCCAGATCGCGTTCTACTACACGCTCGCGGGTCTCGCCGTGGTGGTCGCGTACCGCAAGGTGCTGCTCAAGTCGGTGAAGAACTTCATCCTGATCGGACTGTGGCCCGGGATCGGCGCGCTGTTCATGGGCGTGATGTTCGTGGTCGGTATCTGGCAGAACTTCCAGAACGACGCGATCGTGGTCAACGTGCTTGGGCTCGGACTGATCGTGCTCGGCATCGTCCCGATCGTGATCTTCTACCGGAAGGCCAGCGGTTACTACAAGCGCCGCCCGCTCGAGCTCCCCGACGAGCTCGACGCCGCCGCCCCGCCCAACGTCGACGACCGCGACCCCGCCGCCCGCTGACCCCGCCCCTCCCGCCCCAACCGTCGAGTACACAAAAACTGCACGCTTTCGTTGCTGAAAGCGTGCAGTTTTCGTGTACTCGACGGTGGGGGGAGGGGCGGGAGTCAGGCGGCGGCCAGGGCGGCGCGGGGGCGGACGGCGGACGGCGAGCACAGTGGTCGTGGCGAGGATGCCGCCGGCGACGATCGTCCACCCGGCGGCCAGGAAGACGCCGTCGGGGTGGACGATGGACTGGCCGGCGAGTGCCTGTGCCGTCACCAGGGCGACCACCGCGGCATAGACGGCGGTCGCCACGACGACGAGTCGCGTCCGCACGCGGTCATCCGCGAGTCGCGGCCAGCGAGCGCCCAGCCAGCCGAGAGCGACGGCGAGCAGCGGCAGCAGCTGCAACGCGTGCATCCCGATGAAGTGCGGGATGCGCAGGTCCCCTCCCACGGTGCTCCAGCCGAGCACCGGCAGTCCGGGGCCGCCGTCCGGCAGACCGACCGTGTGCGCGCCGGCGATGCCGCTGAAGCTGCTCAGCTGGGCGGCGGTCGGTCCGGTCATGAGGTAGGCGAGCCCCATCCCGACCAGTGCGATGACCGCACCCGCACGCACGGCGAGGGTGGTCGATGGCGTGCCCAGCCGCAAGAAGAACACGGCGATCGTGGTCAGGAAGGTGCAGACGTAGAGGGTTGTGATGGACACCGCCATGGTCGCCCACACCGCGCTCGCGAAGGGAGTGGACACGTTGAAGTGACTTGTGGTGCCCGCCGCCGCCGCGCCGACGATGAGCACCTGTTCGACGATCAGAGCGACGGCGATGACCGTCCCCGCGAGGTGCGCAGCCCGGCGCCACCGCGGCAGGTGGGCGATCAACCACGCCCAGGTGACGCTGTAGAGCAGGATCGACACGGAGAACTTGAGCGGCTTCACCCACGCGTCGAGTCCGGTGATCTGGCGCGGGTCGACGAGGAGTCCGATGACACAGACGACGGTGCTGAGCACCATGAGGGCGGCCACCGTCATGAGCGGACGGTGCCAGGCGAAGACAGTCTTCACGAGCTTCTTCTTTCGTTGGTGACGACGGCCTGGGCGATTCGCCGCAGGCCGAGCGAGAGGGTGTCGCCGAGAACCGTTCCGACGACCATCAACTCGGTCATGCGCGACGGGTCGGGGAGGGTGGCGACGGCGTCGAGGTCCGCCTCCGCGTGGCTGCGCGCGGCCGCCGCATAGCGGTCGAGGTAGTCGTCGGGGAGCGGGAAGCCGGCGTTCGCGAACGCGTCGATGACGCGCGCCGCGATGTCGCGGCCGATGTTGTCGTCGCAGTCCGTCCATCCGGCGCGTGCGGTGAGGGCGTCGACCCGCGCCAGCGCGTCGGCCGACGGTTCGGCGACATCCGGGACCGCGGAGCGGGACAGCGCCTGCTGGGCGATGTCGAAGGTGTGCACGAGCGGTGCGTCCGGATCGTCGAGGGCGACCAGCACGCTCTTCACGGAGGCGATCGAGAGCTTGCCCACCTCGAGCATCGCTCTGATCAGACGCAGCCGCCGCTCGTGCTGATCGCCGTAGAGCGTCCGGTTGCCGCCAACACGCTCCCCGGCGGGCAGCAGCCCCTCACGCACGTAGTACTTGATCGTGGCGGCGGGGGTGCCGGAGCGTTCGGCGAGTTCGGAGATGAGCACGCGCTGATAGTAGCACTACCGGTAGTGCCACTACCAGTGCCGTTCTCGCTAGAAGTCGTCGTCCGGGCGTCGCCGGCTCGACGGCGAGTCCAGCATCGACAGGAAGAACAGCAGCGCCAGGAGGGCGAAGATCGCCAGCCCGCACAGCAGATCACTGAGACTGAACGGGATGAGTTTGCCGTCGATCGAGAGGACGAAGATCGTCTCCATCACGCCGAACGCGACGAAGAACAGGCCGAGCAGCACCCGCGTGGCGATGATGTTGCCGCGCCGGTGGACCTCCACCCGGCGGAACTCGACCATGAGCGTCAGGAGCAGCAGGGGCAGCACCTGCGCCAATGTGGCTGCCGTCGCGCTGTCGATCAGCACCACGCGGAGGTCGGCCGGATCCACCATGAGCGACAGGCTACCGAGAAATCCTCGCCCAATCGGGAATTACGCCTCGCGAAGGAAAGTTGAGCCTAGTAGACTCAAGTTTGCCCACGACGAAATGGGAAGGAACCACATGGCGAACATGCAGGGCGCCCCCTCCACGCAGGAGGACGCGAAGAGCGCTCTCGAACAGTACGGCGTCAACCTGACGGAGATCGCCAAGAGCGGCAAGCTCGACCCGGTGATCGGGCGGGACGCCGAGATCCGGCGGATCAGCCAGGTGCTGACCCGCCGCACCAAGAACAACCCCGTGCTCATCGGCGAGCCCGGCGTCGGCAAGACGGCGGTCGTCGAAGGGCTCGCCCAGCGCATCGTCGCGGGGGACGTCGCCGACTCGCTCAAGGGGAAGCAGCTGGTCGCCCTCGACCTGTCCGCGCTGGTCGCGGGCGCGATGTACCGCGGCCAGTTCGAGGAGCGGCTGAAGGCCGTCCTCAAAGAGATCAACGACGCCGACGGGCAGATCATCACGTTCGTCGACGAGCTGCACATCCTGATGGGCGCCGGTGGCGGTGAGGGGTCCGTGGCGGCCTCCAACATGCTGAAGCCGATGCTGGCCCGCGGTGAGCTGCGGCTGATCGGCGCCACGACCCTCAATGAGTACCGCGAGTTCATCGAGAAGGATGCGGCCCTCGAGCGCCGCTTCCAGCAGGTCTACGTGGGCGAGCCGTCGGTGGAGGACACCGTGGCGATCCTCCGCGGGCTGAAGGGCCGGTACGAGGCGCACCACGGCGTCACGATCGAGGACTCCGCTCTCGTCGCGGCCGCCTCCCTCTCCAACCGTTACATCACCGCGCGCCAGCTGCCGGACAAGGCCATCGACCTGATCGACGAGGCCGCGTCCCGCCTGAAGATGGAGATCGACTCGGCCCCCGTCGAGATCGACACGCTTCAGCGACAGGTGGAGCGGATGAAGCTGGAGGAGTTCGCCCTCAAGAAGGAGAAGGACGACGCCAGCAAGGAGCGCCTGGAGCAGCTGCGCGAGCGGCTGCGAGAGCAGGAGTCCGAGCTCGAGGAGCTGCAGGCACGGTGGCGCGCCGAGAAGGCGTCGCTCAACCGCGTGGGCGAGCTGCGGTCGCAGCTGGAAGAGGCCAAAACCAAGCGCGACCTCGCGCTGCGCGACGGCCGCTACCAGGAGGCGTCCCGGATCGAGTACGAGACCATCCCCGGCATCGAGCGCGAGCTCGCCGAGGCCGAGCAGGCCGAGCACGACGTCCCGCGCATGGTCAACGAGCAGGTGACCGCCGACGACATCGCCGCCGTGGTGGCCGCGTGGACGGGCATTCCCGTCTCCCGTCTCACCCAGGGCGAGACCGAGAAGCTGCTGCACCTGGAGCACGAGCTGGGCCGCCGCATCATCGGGCAGAAGAAGGCCGTTCAGGCGGTGTCGGATGCGGTCCGCCGCAGCCGCGCCGGAATCTCCGACCCGAGCCGGCCGACCGGATCGTTCCTGTTCCTCGGCCCGACCGGCGTCGGCAAGACGGAGCTGGCGAAGGCGCTCGCCGCATTCCTGTTCGACGACGAGAAGGCGATGGTCCGCATCGACATGAGCGAGTACGGCGAGAAGTTCTCCGTCTCGCGCCTGGTCGGCGCCCCTCCGGGCTATGTGGGTTACGAGCAGGGTGGTCAGCTGACCGAGGCCGTGCGCCGGCGTCCCTACTCGGTGATCCTGCTCGACGAGGTCGAGAAGGCGCACCCCGAGGTGTTCGACGTGCTGCTGCAGGTGCTGGATGACGGGCGGCTGACCGACGGGCAGGGCCGCACGGTCGACTTCCGCAACGCGATCCTGGTGCTCACCTCCAACCTCGGCAGCCAGTACCTGGTCGACCCCACCCTGAACGAGACCGAGCGCGAGGAGGCGGTGCTGCAGATGGTCCGCCAGGCCTTCAAGCCGGAGTTCGTGAACCGCCTCGACGACATCGTCGTGTTCTCGACGCTGACGAAGGAGGAGCTGGGCGAGATCGTCGAGCTGGGCCTGGATCGGCTGATGGCGCGGCTGTCCGAGCGGCGGCTGGAGTTGGCGGTCACCCCGGACGCCCGGGCGTGGCTCGCCGAGCGCGGGTACGACCCGATCTACGGCGCGCGCCCGCTGCGGCGGCTGATGCAGCGTGAGATCGAGGACCGTCTCGCCACCGCGCTGCTGGCCGGCGACGTGCGCGACGGCGACCTGGTCCGGGTCGACCTGGACCGCGTGAACGACCACCTCACCGTGGGGGCCGTGCGCGAGTAGCGGCCGTCGGAGGTGTTCAGGAGGCGGCGTCCCGTGATCGGGGCGTCGCCTCCCTGTCGTCGAGCCTGGGGCCAGCGGAGGTCTTAAGCACTCTGATGGTCGGCATTCTCCTCCGTTCCCCGCAAATCCCGGCTCGGTCCTGCGGTTCTCCTCCGTTTCCGATCGCGACGGAAACGGAGGAGAACGGGAGGCGAACAGCCGCATGTGCAGCAAACGGAGGAGACG
This sequence comes from Leifsonia sp. 2MCAF36, assembly GCF_052115525.1. Classification (NCBI taxonomy): domain Bacteria; kingdom Bacillati; phylum Actinomycetota; class Actinomycetes; order Micrococcales; family Microbacteriaceae; genus Leifsonia; species Leifsonia sp. 2MCAF36. Next base: position 168,602 of record NZ_JBFRGV010000007.1, read on the forward strand.
AGACGCCCGGCCGCTCGTCGGCTCCTCCGTTTCCGGCACGACGCCCGCGCGCGGCGTCCGCCAGCGCGGCGTCCGGCGAGCGGTGCCGCCCCCTGCGCGTAGGCTCGAACCATGCGTGCTGCAGTCATTCACGGAGAGCGCGACGTGCGCCTCGAAGAAGTCCCCGATCCCACCCTCTACACCGGCCCCGGCTCGAACGGCCAGGACGCCGTCGTGCGCGTGGTCGCCGCCTGCGTCTGCGGCAGCGACCTGTGGCCGTACCGCGGCGTCACCCCCACGAAGGAACCGCACAGGATCGGCCACGAGTTCGTCGGCGTGGTCGAGGAGGTCGGCGCCGAGGTGCGCACCATCAAGCCGGGCGACTTCGTCATCGCCCCGTTCTACGACTGCGACATGACCTGCGTGAACTGCCGCAACGGTGTCAGCACGTCGTGCCTGAACGGCGGCTGGTGGGGGTCGGACGACCGCATCGGCGGCTTCGCCGACGGTGGCCAGGGCGAGCGGGTGCGCGTGCCGCACGCCGACGGCTCCCTGGTGGCGACGCCGGAGTACCCGCGCGCCGAACTCATCCCGAGCCTGTTGACGCTGTCGGATGTGATGGGCACCGGCCACCACGCCGCCGTCTCAGCCGGGGTGACGCAGGGGAGCACCGTGGTCGTCGTCGGCGACGGCGCGGTCGGCCTGTGCGCGGTGCTGGCATCCGCCCGGCTCGGCGCCTCGCGGATCATCGCGATGTCGCGTCACGAGACCCGTCAGGCGCTCGCCCGCGAGTTCGGCGCGACCGACATCGTCGCCGAGCGCGGTGACGCCGGCGTCGCCGCGGTGAAGGAGCTGCTCGACGGGATCGGCGCCGACTGCGTGCTGGAGGCCGTCGGCACCAAGGAGTCGATGGACCAGGCCATCCGTTCCGCGCGTCCGGGCGGGATGGTCGGCTACGTCGGCGTCCCGAACGGCGGCCCCGAGCTGCCGGTGCGCCCGCTGTTCCAGAGCAACATCGGCGTCAACGGTGGTGTCGCACCGGTGCGCAACTACGTGGAGGACCTGCTGCAGGATGTCTGGTCCGGCGCGATCGAGCCGGGCAAGGTGTTCGACCTGGAGGTGCCGCTCGACGAGATCGGCGAGGCCTACGCCGCCATGGACGAGCGCCGCGCGATCAAGACGCTGGTGCGTCCGTAAGGTGCGTCTGTAAGGCCCACGGAAACGGGCGCCCGCCGGGGAGTGATCTCAACCCGGGCGGGCGCCCGTTCGTGTGCGCCGATGCCTGCATCGGCCGGTTCGTCAGGCGTTGACGACGACGACGTCCTCGAGCGCGCGGCGGGTGCGCGGCGCGACCTCGCGCTCGCGGAGGGGGGAGGGCAGGGTGTCGGCGTCGCCGAGCACGCCGATGGCCGTGATCGACACCGGGATGAAACCCTCGCCGAGCTCGAAAGCCTCGCGGAGCCCCTGGGCGTCGAAGCCGCCCATCTGGTGGGTGTGCAGGCCATCGTGGTGCGCCTGGATGGTCATGTGGGCGACCGCCTGGCCGAGGTCGTAGGTGGCCCAGCGGCGCTCCTTGCCCTCCGCGTCGATGGTCTCGGCCACGGCGACGACGAGCGCCGCAGCGGATCCGGCCCACACCTGGTTGAAGCCCGCCAGGTTGGCGACGATCGTGTCGAAGGCCTCGCTGCCGCGGCGGGCGACGATGAAGCGCCACGGCTGTGAGTTGTTGGCGGAGGGGGACCAGCGCGCGGCCTCGAGGGCGGCGCGGAGCTTGTCCTCGTCCACGGCGGCGGCGGCGTCGAAGGCTCGGGGGCTCCAGCGCTCGGCGAGTGCCGGCAGCAGCGGCACGGACGTTTCGGCGCTTCGCGTGGCGAAATCGGTCATGGTCATCGGGGTCTCCTCAGTGGACGCGGTGCGGGGTGGATGAGGCGGCTCCATTGCCGAGCTAAGCATGTAAACGCATGGAGCCGCGCGGTATTCCCGGGCCGTTGTGTGAACGGGATGTGTCGCCGCTGTAAAAGTTCGCCACCGTCACGGAGGGCCGCACCGCGACCCGACCGGGGTACAAGATAGCCACCGCCCGGGAGTGTCGGATCGTGGTTGCCGGCATGCCCACGATCGACGCGATCCACCCTCCCATCAGCGATTCCCCTCGCGAACGTCGATCCTGCGGGGTGCTCAGCACCGTGTCCGCATGTCCGAGGACACCCACGAATGGGGCACACGCCGACACGCCGCAACGCCGCCGTCGACCCCCACTTGCGGGCCGTCACGACCCTCCCGTAGAACTGGCACCACCCGAACCGACCAGATCCCCAGCGCTGCGGATGCCGCCCCCACCGTCTGTGAGAGGTCCCGTCCGTGTTCATCTTCCTGCTGCAAATCCGTCACATGCTCGGCGGCCACCCCGAGTTCTACCTCTTCGCCATCTACTCCGCCCTGATCTGGGTCATCTGGATCGTCAAGGTGCTGATGTCGCGCCGCTACCGCCCGTACACCGGCGAGTTCCACGGCACCACCAGCGTCGTCGTGCCGGTGGTGGATGAGCCGCTCGACCTGTTCCGCGACGTGCTCGGCCGCATGGTCGAGCAGAAGCCGGGCGAGATCATCGTCGTCATCAACGGCGCCCCCAACCCGGAGCTCGCCGAGGTGTGCGAGGAGTTCGCGCCGCTCGTGCGCTGGGTGCACACGCCCATCCCGGGCAAGCGCAACGCGGTGATGATCGGCACCAGGATGTCGACGGGCGAGATCACCGTGCTGGTCGACTCCGACACGATCTGGACCGAGGGCACGCTGCCCGAACTCGTCAAGCCGTTCGAGGACGAGCGGGTGGGCGGCGTCACGACGAAGCAGCGCATCCTGGAGCCGGAGCGTAGCTGGATCACCCGGTGGGCGGACTGGCTGGAGAACTCGCGGGCGCTCTACTCGATGCCGGCGCAGAGTGTGGTCGGCCAGATCGGCTGCCTGCCGGGCCGGACGATCGCCTTCCGCCGCTCGATCCTGATGCGGGTCATGGACAAGTTCATGAACGAGAAGTTCCTCGGCGTCTTCCTCGAGGTCTCCGACGACCGCACGCTGACGAACCTCACACTGAAGGAGGGCTACCGGACCGTCTACCAGCACACCAGCCTGGTCTACACCGACGCCCCGCTGAAGGTGAAGAAGCTGTACAAGCAGCAGCTCCGCTGGGCACGCGGGAGCCAGTACAACACGCTGCGGATGCTGCCCTGGATGCTCGGCCACGCCCCGCTGCTGGCGTTCTTCTTCGTGATGGACATCATCCTTCCGTTCATGCTCGCCGGCGTGATCGGCGGCTGGGTGTACCGGTCGATCACCGGCGGCGGGTACAACTTCTACGAGGGCTTCCTGAAGACCTACGGCATCGGGGGCGGCATCCTCACCGTCGTCGCCCTGATGGTCGCATCCTCGGTGATCAGCATGTCGATCCGGCAGATCCGCCACCTCGGCGAGAAGCCGAGCGACTTCTTCCGGCTGCCGGTCTTCATCATCGTCTCGACCTTCTTCCTCATGCCGATCCGCCTGATCGGCTTCTTCCGGATGGCGCACGCGAGTGGATGGGGCACCCGCGCAGGTGCCTACGCCGGGGGCCCTGCGGAGACCAGCTCCGAGGCGGAGATCGCGCTGCACACGTCGGGTGCTGAAGAGGCGTACACCTCATCGCCCGCGCTTCCCGATTCCGTCGGCGGAGTGACCACGGCCACTGCTCTGGCCACGCGGACCCAGCCGGTGACGCGCGCGCAGGTCAGAGCGGCCGTCAAGGCACCAGCACCCACGAAGACCCCGAGGCGCCGCCTGAACCCGCTGGCCGCCATCCCGTACCTGATCGGAATCGCGATCCTGACCCTGGAGGCTCTCTTCCTTGTCTGACCAGACCGCCCCCTCGCGGGCCGCCGCCTGGTGGTCCGAATCCAAGTCGCGCTCGCAGGCGACCGCCGCCGCGGCCATCGTCCTCACGGCCGTCCTCGTCGGCATCTCGGCCTACGTCTGGGTGTCGCCGACCGGTGCGCCGCTCCGCAAGGCTGTCGACCAGGCCGCGCAGGTCGTCACTCCGTTCGCCGCACAGAACGCCGAGCTGAAGCGCAACCTCGACCGTGCCACCGAGACCATCGCCTCCCAGAAGGGCAAGCTCACCGCCCTCGAGAAGGCGTCCCTCGCCGCGCAGGCTGCCGCCGCGAAGCAACTGGCAACGGCGCAGCAGCAGGCCGCCGCCGCGGAGGGGCAGCTCTCCAGCGTGAAGTCGCAGCTATCGGCCGCGCAGGCCAAGGCCGGTTCCGGTTCGATCGCCTCCGGAACGACCACCGGCAAGGGCGGCACGACCGGTTCGAGTTCCGGCTCGAGCGGTTCCTCCGTCGAGCCGATCACGGCACCCGCCCGCGCCGACCTGGTGAACCCGGCGAAGCGCTACTACGGCATGTACACCGAGCAGGCGCCCTTCAACTGGGCCACCTTCGATGCCACAAGCGCGAAGGTCGGCGTCTCGCCCAACCTGGTCGGCTACTTCAGCGGCTGGGATGAGACCTTCCGGGCCAACGCCGTCACCCGCGCCTGGCAGCAGGGGCGCCTGCCGATGATGACGTGGGAGTCGCGCCCGATCGACGCAGGCAACGACTCGGTGAACGCTCCGGCCTACTCGCTTCCCAACATCATCCGCGGCGACTTCGACGCCTACCTGCACCAGTACGCCAAGGACATCGTGGCGACCGGCCTGCCGCTGGCGATCCGCCTCGACCACGAGATGAACGGCGTCTGGTATCCGTGGGCGGAGACCGACGGCCAGGGCAACTCCATCAACGGCAACAGCGCGGGCGACTACGTGAAGATGTGGCAGCACGTCCACGACATCTTCCAGCAGGAGGGGGCCAACAGCCTCGCGATCTGGGTGTGGGCGCCGAACATCGTCAACAACCTTCCCGCGTCGCACAAGGTCCCCGGATACCTCGCCTCGCTCTACCCCGGCGACGCCTACGTCGACTGGGTCGGGCTGTCGGGCTACCTGCGCCCGCCGTTCAAGGCGGACAACGACTTCAGCTTCGACTACACCTTCAAGGCCAGTCTCGACGGACTCCGGTCCATCACCGGCAAGCCCATCATCCTCGCCGAGGTCGGAGCCTCGGAGACGGATGGCCACAAGCCCGCCTGGATCACCTCCTTCTTCCAGGCGCTCGCCAAACCGGAGAACGACGACATCATCGGCTTCTCCTGGTTCAACCTCGCGGTGACGAGCTACGTCGAGGGGGTGCGGGCCACGAACGACTGGCGGATCGACTCCCGCGCCGACACGCTCTCCGCTTTCATCGCCGGCCTCACCAGACCTGAGGACGACTTCGCCCTCACACCCGCTCCCTGAGTTCAGAGAAAGGACGATCACCATGACCGCTCCCAAGAAGATCACGAACCAGCCCGCCCCGCGGATCAGCGTCATCGGCACCGGGTACCTCGGCGCCACGCACGCCGCCGCCATGGCCGAGCTCGGCTTCGACGTCGTCGGCGTCGACACCGACCCGCGCAAGGTGGAGGAGCTGAAGGAGGGACGCGCGCCCTTCTTCGAGCCCGGACTCCCTGAGCTGATCCGGCGGAACGTCGCCGCCGGGCGGCTGACGTTCACCACCGACCTCGCGGAGGCCGTCGCCGTCTCGGATGTCCACTTCATCTGCGTCGGAACTCCGCAGCAGTCCGGCTCGTTCGCCGCGAACCTCTCCTATGTGGAGGCGGCGGCACGTGGCGTCGCCGAGAGCCTCACGCACGACGGCCTCATCGTCGGCAAGTCGACCGTTCCGGTCGGCACCGGCGCACGGTTGCGGGCGATCATCGCGGACGCGGTCCCCGCGGGGATCGACGTCGAGTTGGTCTGGAACCCGGAGTTCCTGCGCGAGGGAAAGGCGGTGGACGACACACTCTCGCCGGATCGCCTCGTCTTCGGCGGCACGTCCGCGAAGGCGGAGGCCACCCTCCGCCGCATCTACCAGAAGCCGATCGCGGAGGGCTGCCCGGTGCTCGTCGCCGACCTCCCGACGGCGGAGCTCGTGAAGGTCAGCGCCAACGCCTTCCTGGCCACCAAGATCTCCTTCATCAACGCGATCGCCGAACTCTGCGACGCCGCCGGAGCGGACGTCTCCCTCCTCGCGGACGCCCTCGGACACGACAAGCGGATCGGGCGCCAGTTCCTCAACGCCGGCCTCGGCTTCGGCGGCGGCTGCCTGCCGAAGGACATCCGCGCGCTCATGTACCGCTCGAACGAGCTGGGCGCGCACGCCGCGGTCGGCCTGCTGCAGCAGGTGGACGAGATCAACATGGGCCGTCGTCAGCGGGTCATCGACCTCGCGCTGAAGGCGCTCGGCGGTTCGGTGCTCAACCGCAGGATCGGGGTGCTCGGCGCTGCGTTCAAGCCGCACACCGACGACGTCCGCGACTCGCCGGCACTGAACGTGGCGGCCGCCCTGCACCTCCGTGGTGCTCAGGTCGTGGTCTACGATCCCCAGGCCCGCGCGACCGCCCAGCGGCTCTATCCCACCCTCGGCTACGCCGACTCGATGGAGGAGGCGCTGACCGGCGCCGACCTGACGGTCGTGCTGACCGAGTGGGACGAGTTCACGACCGCCGACCCTGCCGCCCTCCGTGCGATCGTCCGCGGACGGACGGTCATCGATGGCCGCAACTGCCTGGACGCCCCGGCGTGGAACCGCGCCGGCTGGAGCGTGTACGCCATGGGCACGGTGCCCGAGGTCGCCCCGCTCGCCGACGACCTCGCCGCGCTCGCCCCCGTCCGCTGACCCGCGCCCACTGCGCGAGGTGCTCGTTGATGCGCTATCGACCGGCGTGTCGGCAGCCACTACGAGCACCTCGGCAACCGGAACTCAGGAGAAGAGAAGAAGAAGATGAGCAAGCACGTCACTAAGGCCGTGATTCCCGCTGCGGGACTCGGCACCCGCTTCCTGCCCGCCACGAAGGCCATGCCCAAAGAGATGCTCCCGGTGGTCGACAAGCCGGCCATCCAGTACGTCGTCGAGGAGGCTGTGACCTCCGGACTGCAGGATGTCCTGCTGGTGACCGGCCGCAACAAGAACGCCCTGGAGAACCACTTCGACCGCAATGCAGAACTAGAGGATGCGCTCACCAAGAAGGGCGACATGGACCGCCTGCTTACGGTGAGCTACTCCACCTCGCTCGCGGATGTCCACTACGTGCGGCAGGGCGACCCGAAAGGCCTCGGCCACGCCGTGCTCCGCGCCAAGATGCACATCGGGCATGAGCCCTTCGCGGTGCTGCTCGGCGACGACATCATCGACGCGCGCGACCCGCTGCTCAGCCGGATGCTGGAGGTGCAGCACGCGCTGAACACGACCGTCGTCGCCCTGATGGAGGTGCCGCCGGAGTCCATCCACCTTTACGGCGCCGCCGCGGTGGTCGAGACGGACGACGACGACGTGGTGCGGATCACGGGCCTGGTCGAGAAGCCCAGCCGCGAGAACGCCCCGTCGAACTACGCCGTCATCGGGCGTTACGTGCTGCGGCCGGAGATCTTCGACATCCTGGAGAAGACCGAGCCCGGAAAGGGCGGCGAGATCCAGCTGACCGACGCCCTGCAGGGCCTGGCGACGGCACCGGCGTGGACCGGAGGCGTGTACGGGGTGATCTTCCGCGGGCGCCGCTACGACACGGGCGACCGGCTCGACTACCTGAAGGCTATCGTGCAGATCGCCGTGGCGCGCGCGGACCTCGGGCCCGACCTGCTGCCGTGGCTGAAGGAATTCGTGACGACGGCCGGCCCGGCGCAGACGGCGCCCATTCCGACGTTCCCGGTGCTCCCGTCACTGGTGCCGGCGGTTGCGGCCGCAGACCCGGTGATTGACGACCCAGCGGCTGACGACTCCGCGGCTGACGACCCGGAGACCGCGTCGCCCGCGCTCGAGCTGGTCACCGCCGCGGCCGGCTGAGCCTGGCCGGCGCGGGAGTCGCGTCCTGCATCGTCGGAGATCCAGCCGCTTCGGTCGGAGATTCGCACGACTTCCCGCCGAATTCTCCGCCCGACCGCGGTCCGTCGGAGTTTCGAGACCGAATCTCCGACGCGTCCGGTCAGTCGAGCCCGAGCCGTTTCAGCGTGTGTTTCTCGCTGTGGCCGGCGTCCGTCTCGATCTCGTCGATCGCGATCGGGATGCCGGGGCCGACCGTGAGCCAGACGAAGCCGTCCCGGTGGACCAGCGGCACGAGGTCGGTCGTCCCGTCGCGCAGCAGCGTCCGCACCCTCTTGAGGAGCGCGTAGCCCTCGGCTGGCCGGGTCACGTAGGTCTTCCGGCGGTAGTGGATGACGTGGGCGACGGTCTTCGCACTGAGGCCCGCGACCTCCGCGTCGGGAAACACATCCGTGGTGGCTGCTCGGGTGTCGGTCATGGCACGAACGGTACGCCGTCTGCGTTAGCGTCGACAGATGCCTGCCGCCGATGCTCTCACCCTCGATCTGTTGGCCGATCGCGGTTGGCCGGCGCTCGAGCGAGAGGAGCTGGACGGCTGGGTGCTTCGGGCATCCGGCGGAGTCACGAACCGCGCCAATTCCGTACTCACCGCTGGCGCGGTGCCGGACACGCTCGCGGCGATCGAGCGGGCGGAGCGCTGGTACGCCGACCGCTCGTTGCCCGCGGTCTTCCAGCTCAGCCCGGCCTCACCGGCGGCCCTGCCCGAGGCGCTCTCCCGCCGCGGATACCGGCAGCACTCGCACACCGACATCCTCGTGGCCGACCGCGCCGAGACGGCAGCGGCGGCCGCGGCCTCAGCGACGGCGGCGGTCTTCGGCAGCGGCCCAGCGGATGCGCGGGTGCGGCTCTCCGACAACCCAGACGACGCCTGGCTCACCACCTGGTGGTCCGTCGACGGCCGGGGAGGCGACGCCGAGCGCGACATCGCCGAGCGCATCCTCACCGGTGGCCCAGCGCTCTACGCCTCGGTCGGCGACCCGTCCGCGCCCGACGCCGTCGCACGACTCGCGCTCGTGGACGAGTGGGGCGGCCTGTACGCCGTGGCGACGCGTTCCACTGCTCGGCGGCGCGGGCTCGCCCGCGCGCTCGCCGGGGAACTGGCGAGCGCGACCGCAGACCGCGGCGTCCGCAGGCTCTGGCTGCAGGTTCTCGCGGACAACGCCGCGGCCCACGCGCTCTACGCATCGCTCGGCTTCCGTTGGGCCTCCGGCTACTCCTACTGGAGCGCTTCGACGACCTAGCCGCCGAAAATCGCGCGCAACTCCTCGATCGGAGCCTTGGGGCGGCGGTCTTCGAAGACGAGCCCGTTGGTCTCCTGGCCGGTGTCGGCCAGCTGCGTGTAGCAGTAGCCGGCCAGCGGCGCCGCCTCGCGAACCGCGCCGACCAGGGCACGCAGCCGGTCCACCAGGTCGTCCGTGCTGGTGGCCGTGGAGTAGCCCCAGGCGTCCGCCGGACCGTTCTCGGTGTACGAGACGCCGCCGAACTCGGTCAGCATGATGGGCACGTCCGTCCGCTGCTCGGCGTCGACGATGAGGCGTCGTCCGGGGAACGTGAACTCCGCCCCGAGGATGCCCTCCCGCGTCGCGTAGCGCTCGGCGACGCGCGCCGGGTCGTGGTCGTAGTCGTGGATGGACAGGATGTCGGAGGCCGCGTGCTCCCAGCCGTCGTTCGAGATCACCGGACGGGTCGGGTCGCCGGTCTTCGTCAGGTGCACCAGCGCCTTCGCGTACGACACCATCCGCTGGTCGTGGGCGAGGTGCTGGACCCCCCAGCTCTCGTTGAGCGGCACCCAGGTGACGATCGAGGGATGCGACCGGTCGCGGTCGAGGATCGCCGACCACTCGGCGATGCTGCGGCGCACGGCCTCCGGCGTGAACGCGTAGGCGGCCGGCGCCTCACCCCAGACCAGCAGGCCGAGTTTGTCCGCCCAGAACAGGAAGCGCGGGTCCTCGTACTTCTGGTGCAGCCGCGTGGCGTTGAACCCCAGGTCGAGGATGAGCTGGGCCTCGGCGCGCAGCGCATCGGCGCTCGGCGCGGCGGAGTGCGATTGCGGCCAGTAGCCCTGGTTGAGGACGGAGCGCACGTAGAAGGGCCGGTCGTTCAGCAGGAACCGGCCACCCTCGATAGCCGCGGACCGCAGCCCGAAGTAGGAAGACACGACATCTGTCGCCGCGTCCGGCACCTGCAGCCGGACGGTCGCGTCCAGGAGCGTCGGGTGCGCAGGCGACCACAGCAGCTCCTCGTAGGCCTGCCCGTTGCTTTGGCGGTGGATGCGGAACGGCACCACGACCTCGCGGCCGGCGGCACTCGTCTCCACGCTCGCCAGGGACTCAGCGCCGAGCGCGATCTCGATGCGCACGGTCGTCCCCGCCGGCGCCGTCCGGCTCAGGCACAGCTGCGCGGTGACCTCGCCCGCCGGGATGTCGGTGAGCCAGTGCAGCTGCTCGATGCGGACATCCGGGGCGGCCTCCAGCCACACGGGCTGCCAGATGCCGGTGGTGCGGTGGTACCAGATCGAGTGCGGGTGGTGCCGCCAGTCCTGCTTGCCGCGGGGTTGAGCGACGTCGGCCGGGTCGTCCTCCGCCCGGACGGTGATGGAGAAGTCGCCGTCGCCGACGAGGTCGGTGATGTCGAAGCTGAACGGCGTCGAGCCGCCCTCGTGCCGGCCGGCCGAGCGCCCATCCACCCAGACCTCGCAGGCGTGGTCGACGGCGCCGAAGTTGAGCAGGAGACGTTCACCGGCCGGGACGTCGTCCCGCAGCACGGTTCGCTGGTACCAGACGACGCTGTGGAAGCCGGTGTCGGCGACGCCGGAGGCGTCCGACTCGAAGGGGTACGGGACCTGGATGACACCGGGCAGCGACCCGGTCGACTCCCAGTGCTCCCGGCGGCCGCGGTCGTCGTCGTCGAACGCGAAGGTCCACGGTCCGGACAGGTCGAGCCAGTCGGCCCGGACGAGCTGCGGCCGCGGGTAGCGGCCGTCTTGTGCGGTGGCCGGTACGACGCGGCGTTCCTCGGTGAGCATCCCAACAGCATGCCTGATCCATGCAGCGCTGTAAAGTCGGAAATCCGACAGTCGGCGTGGTCAGCCGAGCGCGGGTGCGCTCTCCCGCGTGACGAGGGAGAACGGCGCCAACTCGTGACGGCCCATGCCATCGAAGCCGGCGATGCGCTCCAGGAGCATCTCCACGGCCCGCGAGGCCAGGCCGCGCATGTCCGGCGCGATCGTGGTCAGCGACGGATAGGTGACCGCCGTCATGGGCGTGTTGTCCCATCCCGTCACGGCGACGTCGTCCGGCACGTGCAGTCCACGCTCCTGGAGGGCGCGGAGGGCGCCGATCGCCGCCAGGTCGTCGCGGCAGACCAGGCCGTCGAAGCGCAGTCCGGAGTCGAGTGCCGCTCCGACGGCGCGCACGGCGTTGCCGGCGGAGACCGCGACGCTCGCGATGAGCAGGTCCGGCTCGGGGGTCAGTCCCGCGTCCTCCAGTGCCTGCTGGTACCCGGTGATGCGGAGCTTCGAGGTGCGTGTCGGCCGGGAGCTCTCGTGGCCGGCGAAGGCGATGCGCCTGCGACCCTGCGCGATCAGGTGCTCGGTGGCGACGCGCGCGGCGACCACGTTGTCGATCATGATGCGGTCGACGGTGAGCGGCGCCGCGTTCTCGCCCAGGACCACCAGGGGGATGTCGGTGCGCGTCTGCGCGAGCTCGGAGGAGTTCATGACGCTCGGCTGGAAGATCATGCCGTCGACCAGCCCCGACTCTCCCGCGGAGACCACGGCGCGCTCGCCCTCGATCGTGCCCTCGGTCTGCTCCAGAAGCACCCGGTAGCCGCGGCGCTCCGCCTCGTCCGCGACGACACGCGCCAGCTCGGCGAAGTACGGCAGCGTCACATCGGCGAACGCCAGAGCAAGGAGCCCCGTCCGCCCGGTTGCCAGGCGACGCCCCATGACGTTGGGCCGGTAGCCCAGCTCGTCGATCGCCCGCTGCACCTTCTCGCGCATCTGCGGGCTGACGTGGGCGTAATTGCGGACAACGTTGGACACGGTCTTCATGGAGACGCCGGCGTGCTCAGCCACGTCCTGAAGTCTGACCGCCATCGCGCATCCTCTCGCGTCACGAACGTCACGAAGCGGTTTCCCGCGGAGACACTCTACTGCGGCCATCGCGTGCACACACCGGGTTGACACCGTCTGTTCAGCGCTGTAAATTCGCCGAACATGCCGAGTGTACCGGCACCAGCAGCACCGCTCACGCATTCGTAGCAGCGAAAGGCATCGCGTGAACGGCTCACTCAAGGGAGAGATCACATGAAGAAGCGATTCGCCGCACGCGCGATCGCCTTGGCGGTCACGGCGGGCCTCGGGCTCGCCTTGACGGCCTGCGGAAGCTCCGGATCAGGGGGAGGAGACGTCTCCTCCGCCAACTACACCGGGCCGAAGGTCACCATCAGCTTCTGGAACGGCTGGACGGGCGGCGCAGCCCCCGTGCTGGTGCCGAAGCTGATCGACAAGTTCAACGCCGAGCACAAGAACATCGTCGTCAAGGACGTCCCGATGGAGTGGGCGGACGTCGCACGCAAGATGCCGCTCGCCGTGAAGGCCGGCAAGGGTCCGGACGTCGCGGTGGGTCACGGCGACGACATCGCCACCTACGCAGCGCAGGGCCTGGTCCTCGACGCGGGAAGCATCGTGAAGGCGCTCGGCTACAAGGCCGGCGACTTCCCGGAGGGGCTGCTCGACGCGGGCAAGTACAACGGGAAGCAGTACGCCGTGCCGTGGAGCATCACGCCGCTGGGCCTGTACGTGAACAAGTCTGTGCTGCAGTCGGCGGGCGTCGACCCCAACAGCATCCCGACGGACAAGACGTCGTACCTGGCCGCGCTCGACAAGCTCAAGGCTGCGGGCGTCCAGGGTGAATGGGTCGACGGCTACGTGTTCACCGGAACGTTCGAGTTCGAGAGCCTGCTGTGGCAGTACGGCGGCGACCTGTTCAACAAGGACGTCAGCAAGGCGACCTTCAACTCCGACGCCGGCGTCAAGGCGCTGACCTGGATGACGGACCTGATCAAGAAGGGCTACAGCCCGGCCAACGTGGCGCAGGACGGCAACATCAACGCCCTCATCTCCGGAAAGAACGCCTTCAACTGGAACGGCGTCTGGCAGACCACGAACGAGCCGCTTCAGAAGGTCGACTGGCAGGCGACCGCCGTTCCGCAGATCGGTGACCAGAAGGCCGTCTGGTCCAGTTCCACCCACTGGATGTTCATGAACAACAAGGGCCAGGACAAGAACAAGACGTCCGCTGCCGCCACGTTCGTGAAGTGGATGAACGACAACTCGGCCGACTGGCCGCAGACCGGTGAGCTCCCCGCCAAGAACTCGGTTCGCAACGACCCGAAGCTGGTGCAGACCTACCCGCACCTGAAGCCGTTCCTCGACGAGCTGCCCTACGCGCATTATGAGCCGATCGCTCCCGGTATCACCACGGTGGAGGCCACCATCACCGTCGCGGTGAACGAGGCCATCACCGGCAAGAAGGACGCGAAGCAGGCGTTGGACGACGCAGCCGCGAAGGCCGACACGCTGCTGAAGCAGAACAAGGCGAAGTACAGTGGCTGACACTGCTTCGATCGTGGCGCCCCGGGAGACCGGGGCGCCACGCCCATCCCGTTCCGGCAGGAAAGCCGGCAGACGGCCGGGCGCCCCGCGCCGCACCGGCGTCGCCTACCTGTTCCTGGCGCCGTTCCTGGTGCTGTTCATCGTGTTCGTGCTGGCCCCCGCCGTCTTCGGCCTGTGGATCAGCCTCACGAACTGGAGCCCGTTCCGGGCCACCCAGAAGTTCATCGGGCTGCAGAACTACATCGACCTGTTCACGCCCGGCTCCGCCACCTCCGGCGACTTCTGGCAGTCGATGGCCGCGACCGGCATCTTCACGCTGGCGAGTGTCCCGTTCCTGATCGTCATTCCCCTGTTCATCGCGGTGCTCCTGAACCAGAGGATCCGTGCCGGATCGTTCTTCCGCGGCGTCTTCTTCGCCCCGTACGTGCTCGGCGTCGCCGTCATCAGCGTGATCTGGAAGTACCTCCTCGACACCCAGGCCGGCATCATCAACCACCTGCTCGGGATGATCGGCCTGCCCAGCAACCTGCCCTGGACCGTCGACGTTCCGTGGGTCTGGGTCACTCTGGCCGGCGTCACCGTCTGGTGGACGATGGGCTTCAACACGGTCATCATCCTGGCCGGGCTGAAAAGCATCAGCGCGGACCTCTACGAGGCAGCCGCCCTGGACGGCGCGGGCGCGTGGCGGCAATTCACCAACGTGACGCTGCCGGGTCTCCGCCAGGTCATGACCTTCGTCTTCACGATCACCATCCTGGCGAGCGCCAACATGTTCGGTCAGGCGTTCCTGATCACCAAGGGCGGCCCGGGCAACACGACCCGCACGGCGATCATGTACATCGCCGACCAGGGTCTGTCGCAGAACAACCTGGCCGCAGCGGCGGCGATGAGCTACGTGCTCTTCGCGTTCCTCGCGGTCATCAGCATCATCAACTTCCGCCTCCAGCGGGAGCGCGCAGAGAAGAGCGCCTCATGACGACGACTGCACCCGAGAAGACCGCGACCACCAAGACCGTTCGCACCCGTCGTAAGCAGACGCCGCAGGCCGCGCTCCGGAAGACGATGCTCTACGCCGTCCTGATCGTCCTGGCGCTGGCTGTCATCCTGCCGCTGGCGTGGATCCTGCTCACGTCGTTCAAGACCGACAGCGACGCCATCAGCAACCCGTACTCGGCTTTCCCGAACCCGTTCTCGACCGAGGCCTACACGACGCTGTCGAGCGGGCAGCAGCCAGTGTTCCGCTGGTTCCTCAACAGCCTGGCGGCGGCGGCGCTGCAGACGGTGCTGATCCTGGTCACCGCGTCGATGGCGGCGTACGCGCTGGCGCGGCTCGAGTTCTGGGGCAAGCGGATCGTCTTCGGGCTGATCATCTCCACTCTCCTGGTTCCGCCGGTCATCTTCCTGATCCCGAACTACCTGATCGTGCAGAACCTCGGCTGGCTGGACACGCTCTGGGCCATCACCATCCCCGGCGCCGCGAGCGCCTTCGGGGTCTTCTTCCTCCGTCAGTTCTTCGTCGGTCTGCCGGCGGAGATCGAGGAGGCGGCGCGGATCGACGGAGCCGGGGATGTCCGGATCTTCCTGCAGATCGTGCTCCCGCTCGCCCGCCCCGCGCTGGCGACGCTTGCGGTGCTGAGCTTCCTGGCGAACTGGAACGACTTCCTGTGGCCGGTGTACGTGCTGCTGAGCCCCGAGAACCTCACGCTGCAGCCTGGGCTGTCGCAACTGCAGGGCGCGTACTCGACGCACTACGCCATCGTGATGGCGGGCGCCGTGATCGCGTCGGTGCCGGTGCTCATCCTCTTCTTCTTCGCGCAGAAGCAGATCGTGGAGAGCGTCGCCACCAGCGGGGTCAAGGGATGACGGGCCGCCGGGCAGCCCTGGCGACCGGCGCGGCGATCGGGCTCGCCGCCGGCCTCGTGGGCTGCTCGGCGGGGACGCATCCCACGGCCGGGTCGTCGCCGAAGGTCGCCCCCTTCCAGATCGACAGCGACTTCCCCGACCCCGGGGCGCTCGTGGTCGGTGACACCGTCTACGCGTACGCGACCAACCGGCCGGGGGTGAATGTGCAGGTCGCGACCAGCGGCGACATGAAGACCTGGAAGGTGAGCGACCAGGATGCACTGCCCGAGCTGCCGTCCTGGGCACTGCCCGGGAAGACCTGGGCGCCCGGTCCGGCGGAGTTGGCGGACGGCCGGTTCGCGCTGTACTTCACGGCATCGGACGCCGCCAGCAGGTACCAGTGCATCGGCGTCGCCTTCGCCGACAAGCCCGAGGGACCGTTCAGCTCGACGTCGGACAAGCCCTTGGTCTGCCCGGTCGACGAAGGCGGTGCCATCGATGCGAGCGTCACCGCAGATGCGGACGGCCAGCGGTACCTGGTGTGGAAGAACGACGGCAACTGCTGCGGCTACGACACCTGGATCGCCGCGCAGCCGCTGTCCGCCGACGGAGCGTCGCTGGCCGGCCCTCCCACCCGGCTGATCAAGCAGACCGAGTCCTGGGAGGGCAAGCTCGTCGAAGCGCCCGTCATCGTCCGCCACGACGAGGAGTACGTGCTCCTCTACTCGGCGAACGACTACGGCAACTCCTCATACGTGACCGGCGCTGCGACGGCGAAGAGCCTGCTCGGGCCTTATACGAAGTCCAAGGAACCCCTGCTGTCGACCGCCGGCTCGAAGGGCCGCTATCTGGGCCCGGGAGGAGAGGACCTGATCACCTTCCATGGCACGGACTGGATGCTCTTCCACTCCTGGGACGAAGCGTTCGCCTACCGTGGCATGCACGCCGTGCCGGTGGCCTGGCACGACGGTCTGCCCGAGCTGTCGCCGTGACCGGAGTCGCGCTGCGCGTGCCCCGGCACTGGGGCCCGGTGTGGGGCGGCTACTTCGCCGACCCGTTCGTGCTGCGCCTCGCGGGAGGCGGCTATGTCGCCTACGGCACCCACCCAGGCCAGGAGGGCGACCGAGTGTTCGAGGCACTGGTGTCGCCCGACCTCGAGCGCTGGGGGAGCGCCGGCGCTGTGCTGGAGCGCCTCCCCGACCGCTTCGGCGAGGACTACTGGGCGCCCGAGGTCGCCGAGGCGGGTGGCGCGTTCTGGATGTACTACTCCGTCGGACGCGGCATCGAGGGGCACCACCTCCGGGTGGCCCGTGCGGATTCCGCGACCGGCCCGTTCCACGACCTGGGCATCGACCTGACGCCCGACGAGGTCTTCGCCATCGACGCGCATCCGTTCCGCGACGACGACGGCCGCTGGTACCTGTTCTTCGCGCACGACGTGCTGGAGCACGAGCGCCCCGGCACCCACCTGGCGGTCGCTCCGCTCGACCAGGGGATGGCATCCTTGGCGGGCCCGGCGGTTCCGGTCCTCGCGCCGAACGCCGACTGGCAGCTCTACGAGCGCGACCGTCCCATCCACGGTCGCCGCTTCGACTGGCACACGCTCGAGGGGCCGGCGGTGGTGCGGCGCGGTGACCGCTATTGGCTGACCTACTCGGGCGGCGCGTGGACCGGCCCCGGCTACGCGGTCGGCGTTGCCGTCGCGGCGCATCCGCTCGGCCCGTGGTCGCACATCGATCAGCCTCCCCTCCTCCGAAGCGGGGGCGGGCTGCGTGGTCCCGGACACAACTCACTGACGGTGGCGCCCGACGGCACCGACATCATCGCGTTCCACTCCTGGAATCAGGAGGAGACGACACGGCAGCTGCACCTCGGCGCTCTGCAGATCGACCACCACCGAGAGGAATCCCCATGAACGACGACGTTCCCCGCGTCACACCGGCGCAGCCGGACACCACCGGCCTCGACCCGGAGCTCCGGGAGGCGGTGGAGGCGCTCTACACCGACGGCATCACCGGCAAGAAGGGCGCGTTCAGCGCCCAGTGGGCCGATCGCTTGCGGGAGGATATCGAGGTCGCCTTCGACGACGCCCTACAGCGCGAGGGCGGCGCGGTCGGACGCGGCACCAAACGCTACTACGTCGAGATCCACCCGGAGCAGATGCGCGGCTGGCTCGACCTGGTGGACCACCCGTGGGTGCGCGGCGTCTGCGAGGCCGTCCTCGGGCCCGACTACCAGATCATCGAGCTCGGCTTCGACGTTCCCGGCCCTGGCGCCAAGGACCAACCGTGGCATCGCGACTTCCCGATGCCCGACGAGACGAAGGACACCGGCCGGCTCACCTCGCTCGCCTTCAACCTGACGGCGGTCGACACCACCGAGGACATGGGCCCGTTCGAGATCGCGCCGGGCACCCAGTGGGACCTGCCGGAAGGCTTCGAGCACGAGATGTTCCCGGTGAAGGAGCTGTATCCGCGCTTCCTGGAGCGCGCGGTCCGCAAGTACCCCCAGCGCGGCGACATCTCCGCCCGCTCAGCCCTGACGCTGCACCGCGGCACGCAGAACACGTCCGAGCTCTCGCGGCCGGTGCTGGTGCTCGGTGTGGATGCGCCCGGCGCGGGCAACGCGGAGCACCACGACATGGCGGTGACCCACGATTTCTACGACTCCCTGCCGGAGCGCGTGCGCCGGCACCTGGTCTGCCCCGTCGTCGACGAGCTGACGCCGATCACGCAGAAGCACACGATCGAGGGACTGATGATGGGCGACGCCTAACGGGCCTGCGGACTTCCTGTGCTGCACGTTCGCCGTGCTGCACGTTCGCTGTTAACCCACGATGCCGGGCTGTGAGACGACTAGGATTTTGTCTCACGGCCCGGCATACGTTCGGGGTTACTCCGGAGGATATTCGGGTTCTTCCGGCGCTCTTGAAGACTACACGAAAAGTCCCGTTCGTGTGGGTCGAATGGAGGACAATTTTGTACCCCGGCCCGCCCCCAATCTGAGGGCCATGTGCCCGGCTGGTGCCTTCCCATCGTCCAGTTGCGACATCAAGTCACCACTCGGCAGGCGGTTTCAGGCGGTGAGTGCAACACCGCGTAGGTACTCGTCGAGTTTCTCCGCTGGGGTGTGGAAGTTCAAGGTCTGCCGGGGTCGGATGTTGAGCAACCGTTGGGTTTCGGCGAGGTCGGTGTCGGTGATCGTGTTGAAGTTGGTG
>NZ_JBFRGV010000008.1:0-240940 GCF_052115525.1 Leifsonia sp. 2MCAF36
CACCAACTTCAACACCATCACCGACACCGACCTCGCCGAAACCCAACGCCTGCTCAACATCCGCCCCCGCAAAACCTTGAACTTCGCCACCCCAGCCGAGAAACTCGACGAATACCTACAAGGTGTTGCACTCACCAGCTGAAACCACCTCGGCCATAAGCGACATTTGGGGCAAATCGCTCCCTGACAGCTGCGGGTGCGGTTCGCCGCGCGCGCGTCACGAAACGCCGCGGCCTGCGTCATAAAGGGTATGGCCCACCTCTCATTGACCGTCCCCGAAGGCTTGGCGCTGCTTCTGCTCCGTGATTCGGACGGCCGCCGCGCGGTCCCGTTGCGCACGTTCCAGGCGGTTCTCGCGGCCGGACTCCTGGCCGAGCTGGCGGCACGGGAGGAGATCACGCTCGACGCCGAGGGCCGGGTGCGCGCCCAACCCCTCGCAGGTCCGGCGGGCCCCCTCCTCCTCAAGACCCGAACGCTGATCGCCGCCACGGCTGTCCCGCGGACGGACGAGTGGTGGATAGACCGCTTGGCCTGCGGACCCGTCACGGACGCGGTCATCGCGGGCCTCGTCGAGCGCGGCGTCCTGGGGGAGCGGAACCGGACCTTCTTCGGGTTCGCCGCGTCACCCGTCCACCCGGCACGCAGCTGCGCCGAAGAGGACTCGCTGCGCGACGCCGTCCGGTGGTCGCTCGCCGTCGACCACCATCCGAGCCCGCGTGTGGCCGCGACCGTCGCCCTGCTGGATGTGGTGGGTCGCCTGCGCGACGTCGCCGGCTTCATCCCCGACACCGGCCTGGACCTGCGCTCCGGGCAGTGGCCCGCCGCAGCGCTGCAGGCCTGGCTGCTCGGAGACGACCCGGTGGCGGGGCGCGCGCTGCGAACATCCATCGAGCGCGGCGCCCCGGCCTGACCGCTTCCGACCACTAGCCTCGACCCATGCGCAGCCTGTACCCCGAGCTCGAGCCCTCCGACACCGGGATGCTCGACGTCGGCGACGACCAGCAGCTCTATTGGGAGGTCAGCGGCAACCCGGACGGCAAGCCGGTGGTCTTCCTCCATGGGGGCCCGGGCGGCGCGACCACTCCGGCTCACCGCCGCCTGTTCGACCCGGAGCGCTATCGCATCGTCCTGTTCGATCAGCGGATGTGCGGCCGCAGCCTCCCGCACGCCAGCGAGCCCGAAGCCGACCTGGCGGTGAACACCACGTGGCACCTGGTGGAGGACATCGAGCGCCTCCGCGAGCACCTCGGCGTGGAGCGCTGGCAGGTGTTCGGCGGCTCGTGGGGGAGCACGCTCGCGCTCGCGTACGCCGAGACGCACCCGGAGCAGGTGACCGAGCTGGTGCTGCGCGGGATCTTCACGCTGCGCGCCCAGGAGCTGGACTGGTTCTACGAGGGCGGCGCCGCTGCCCTGTTCCCCGACCTGTGGGAGGGCTTCCTCGAGCCGGTTCCCAGCGACGAGCGGTCGCACCTGATGCGCGCATACCAGCGGCTGCTCGCCGACCCGGACCCTGCAGTGCACCGCCCGGCGGCCGTCGCCTGGTCGCGCTGGGAGTCGTCCACCATCACCCTGCTGCCTCGCCCCGACCTCGTGGAGTCGTTCACCGAGGAGGCCTACGCGGTCGCCTTCGCGCGCATCGAGAACCACTTCTTCGTCAACGGCGGATGGTTCGAGGAGGGGCAGCTGATCCGCGACGCCCCGACCCTGTCCGGCATCCCCACCGTCATCGTTCAGGGGCGCTACGACGTGTGCACTCCGCCGATGACCGCCTGGGATCTGCACCGGGCGCTGCCGGAGGCGGAGCTGCGCATGATCCCGGATGCGGGCCACGCGTTCGACGAGCCGGGCATCCTGGATGCGCTGATCGAGGCCACGGACCGGTTCGCCGGTATCTGAGGCCCATCGCAGGGTCGCAGGGCCCCTTTTCGCCGCTTCTCGGACCAAATCTGAGCGCGTCCCCCTTTGGGGGGTAGCTTGATCGGGAAAAACTGTGGGATTCTCATCTTGTGAGGAAAACTCAGAACCCGAATCTGCGTATCTGGCCACGGACCGCTACGGCACCGGTGCTGGCGGCGGTAGCCGTGCTGACGCTGGTGTGTGCGCTTCTCGGCGCGTTCACGATCTCGCCGGCCAACGCGGCCGGTGGATGCGGTACGCAGGCCAACCCGATCGCGTGCGAGAACGCATTGCCCGGGACGTCGCCGACTGTCTGGGACAACTTCGATGGATCCGGCGACTCGTCCATTCAAGGGTTCGCCACGGACATCAGCGTCAACGTGGGCAGCAGTATCGGATTCAAGGTCGACACTCCCGCCAAGGCGTACACCATCCAGATCTTCCGCACCGGCTACTACCAGGGGCTCGGGGCGCGCAAGATCGCCGACGTGACCCCGTCGGCGACCCTGCCCCAGGTCCAGCCGCAGTGCAAGACGGATGCGGCCACGGAGCTGTACGACTGCGGCAACTGGGGCGTCTCCGCCTCCTGGACCGTGCCGACCGACGCGGTCTCCGGCGTCTACGTCGCGCTGCTCACCCGTAACGATACGCACGGGCAGAGCCAGATCATCTTCGTGGTACGCAACAACGCCAGCCACTCGGCCATCGTCTTCCAGACCTCGGACCCGACCTGGGAGGCCTACAACCCCTATGGCGGCAGCGACTTCTACCAGGGCGGCGACAACGGCCGCGCCTACAAGATCAGCTACAACCGCCCCTTCGCCACCCGCGACGGAACGACCCAGCGCGACTTCTACTTCAGCAGCGAATTCGCGATGGTCCAGTTCATGGAGCGCAACGGGTACGACGTCACCTATCAGGCGGGTGTGGACACAGATCGTTACGGCTCGCTCCTGACCAACCACAAGGTCTTCATGTCGGTCGGTCACGACGAGTATTGGAGCGCCGGGCAGCGGGCCAACGTCATCGCTGCGCGCGACGCCGGGGTGAACCTCCTCTTCGCCTCGGGCAACGAGATGTATTGGCATACCCGCTACGAGCCGTCGACCGCGAACGGCTCCAGCACGAGCTACCGCACGCTTACCTCGTACAAAGAGACGTGGAGCAACGCCAAGATCGACCCCACCGCTGAGTGGACCGGTACGTACCGCGACCCGCGGTTCGCCTCCCAGGCGAACGGCGCGGGGATTCCGGAGAATGGCGTCACGGGCACGATGTACATGTCCACCGTCACCGATCTGCCTGTCACCGTCTCCTCCGCTGAGGGCAAGACACGGCTGTGGCGGAGCACCAACCTGACCAACCTGACGAGCGGAAGCACTGCTGCTCTCGCGCAGCACACGGTCGGATACGAGTCCGACGAGGACCTCGACAACGGCTTCCGGCCGTCAGGCCTGATCCGGCTCTCGACCGTGACGGGGGCCGTGTCGCAGGAGATGCTCGACTTCGGGTCCACGGTGGGCCCGGGTACGACGACCAACCACATCACGATGTACAGGGCCCCGAGCGGTGCGCTGGTGTACTCGGTGGGCAGCATTCAGTGGGCCTGGGGTCTCACCCAGAACCATGACGGCGACGGAGCTCCGGCCGACTCGCGGATGCAGCAGGCGCAGATCAACATGTTCGCTGACATGGGTGTGAAAGCCACCACGCTCATGAGCGGGATGGTGCAGACGAGCGCGTCCGCCGACACGACGGCACCGACGACGACCATCACGTCGCCGGCGGCCGGCGCCTCGATCCCCAACGGGCAGAGCGTCACCGTCACCGGGACCGCCTCGGACATCGGCGGTGTGGTCGCAGGCGTCGAGGTCTCCACTGACGGCAGCACCTGGCACCCCGCGACCGGCACGACGAACTGGACCTACACCTACGTGCAGAACGGCACCGGCACCCAGACCATTCGGGTGCGCGGCATCGATGACAGCGGCAACTACACCTCCGCGCCCAGCTCGCGGTCGGTGACCGTCACCGGGCCGTACTCGATCTTCGGCTCGCAGGTACCTACGACCGCCGACTCCGGTGACGGGGCGGCGTACGAGCTGGGTCTCAAGTTCACGGCGACGCAGAACGGCTACATCTCCGGAGTCCGGTTCTTCAAGAGCGCGGCGAACACCGGCGCACACACGGGTTCGCTCTGGACGACCACCGGCACACGCCTCGCGACGGTGAACTTCTCCGGTGAGTCGGCTTCCGGCTGGCAGACGGCCAGCTTCGTGTCGGTGGTCGCGGTGACCGCGGGAACGAGCTACATCGTCTCGTACACGGATCCGGCCGGACACTACGCGGTCCAGAACTATGCCTTCGCCTACCGCGGGCTGGCCGCCGATCCGATGCGGGTCGACGGCGGTTTCGGCGCCCCGACCGCCGGCTTCTACGGCCAGCCGGGGTCCTTCCCCGACACGACATCGGGCAACGCCAATTACTACGTGGATGCGGTGTTCACCACCGTGGACAACACGCCTCTCCAAGCGACGAGCCAGTGGCCGCTGCCGGGCTCATCGAGCAACGCCACCTCGTCCACGATCGGGGCGGTCTTCTCGAAGGATGTCACCCCGTCCACCATCGCGTTCACGGTCACGAGCGCAGCAGGGACAGCTGTTGACGGAACCGTCTCCTACGCTGCCTCGACCCGGACCGCGACATTCACTCCCAGCGCGGCACTGGCGAGCGCCACCACGTACTCCGTGACGCTGACGGCAAAGGACACCAATGGGATCGCTCTCTCGTCCGGGGGAACCTGGTCCTTCATCACGTCACAGGGATCGCCGGGGGCGTCGTGCCCGTGCGGGTTGTTCGACGACTCCACCGCCCCGACCGTTCAGGAATTCAGCGATAGCCCGGTGAGCCTCGGTCTCTCGTTCTCCAGCACGTCGGCCGGCACGGTTACCGGGATGCGCTTCTACAAGAGCTCGGGCAACACAGGTGCACACGTGGGCACTCTGTGGGCCGCCGACGGCACCAAACTGGCCACCGGCACGTTCCAGAACGAGACGACCGCGGGATGGCAGACCCTGAACTTCACCTCACCGGTGAACATCACCGCGAACACCAAGTATGCGGTGTCGTACCGCACCACCACAGGAAAGTACTCCGTCACGCCTGGCGCCTTCACCAGCGGCATGACGAACGGGTCGCTGGTGGCCGGAGCCAATGCGGGAGTGTTCAACTACGCAGACGCCTTCCCGAACTCGACGTCCTCGAGCAGCTACCTGGTCGACGTGGTCTTCATGAAGGCACCGGATCCCGTGTCGGTTGTTTCGCAGGCACCGGCCAGCGGGGCCATTTCGGTCCCGGCGAACTCGACGATTTCGATCACGGTCTCCGCGCCGGTCGCCCCCGGGTACGCCTTCACGGTGAAGAACGGCTCGACCGCGATCGCGGGGACGGCAGCCTTGTCCGCGGACGGCAAGACGATCACGTTCACCCCCTCGCAGGCTCTGCCTGACGGGGCGACGATAACGGCGACCGTCTCCGGTGTGACCTCCACAGGCGGAGGCTCCCTCCCGACGCAGTCGTGGTCGTTCACCACGGCGGCGGCAGCAGCGACGACCTACAGCTTCTTCGGCAATGCCACACCGGCGACGCCCTCCACGAACGACTCGTCGGCTCTCGAGCTCGGGCTGTCGTTCACCAGCTCGCAGGACGGCACCGTCAGCGCGATCCGCTTCTATAAGGCGGCGGGCAACGTTGGAACGCACACAGGCACGCTCTGGTCGTCTTCCGGCACGGCGCTGGCGACGGTGACCTTCGCCAACGAGACCGCGCTCGGATGGCAGACGGCCCAGCTGAGCACTCCCGTGGCGATCACGGCCGGCCAGACCTACGTCGTGTCGTACTTCGCGCCATACGGTCACTACGCGAGCTCGCCCAACTACTTCGCACAGCCGGCCACGAGCGGTCCGCTCACCGCGGCCGCCGCCACGAACGGCCGGTTCACCTACGGCCCGGCCGGCGGATTCCCGACCGACTCGTACGGAGCAACGAACTACTTCGTCGATGTGGTCTTCACGCCGGCGGCGACCAGCGGCTCGGGAACGGGCGGCTCGGGAACGGGCGGCTCGGGGACCGGCGGCTCGGGAACGGGCGGCTCGGGGACCGGCGGGGGCACCACGACGACGGGCGGCGGATCCGGCGGCACCGGCGGGACGACCACGACACCGCAGCCGGGTGTCTCGATCTTCCCTGATGCCAGCATCCCGGCTAACACCGCCTGGCAGGACGGCAGGCCGGTCCAGCTCGGCGTCCGCTTCACGACATCCGTCGCTGGGACGATCACGGGTATCCGCTTCTACAAAGGAACCGGTGACACCGGCACGCACACCGGATCGCTGTGGTCGGCCACCGGGACGTTGCTCGCGACGGGGACGTTCTCGGGAGAGAGCGGCAGCGGCTGGCAAGATCTCTACTTCTCGACACCGGTGAGCGTCACTCCAGGGACGGAGTACCGCGCCAGCTACTACACCACCTGGTCCGCTTACGCGGTGGACCCAGGGGCGCTGACGAACCCCGTGTCGAACGGACCGCTCACCACCGTCGCCAACGGCGGAGCGTACTCGTACTCGACCGGGTTCCCGGATCAGACGGTCACGCACAACTACTGGGTGGATGTCCACTTCGTCGCAGCTCAGTGACGGGGTCTCGAACGCGGGACCGCTGCCCGAGCGGTCCCGAACCGGAAAGGTGTCTGGGGGCACAAATTGACGAAACAGCTACGTATCGCCGTGGTCGGCGCCGGCTACTGGGGTCCCAACCTGGCCCGTAACTTCAGCAACAGTCCCGACTGGGAGCTGATGGCCATCTGCGACCTCGACAAGTCACGGGCCGAACGGCTCGCGCAACAGGTGGGCGGCGTCCGCGTCGTCACCGATCTGGCCGAGCTTCTGGCGAGCGACGACATCGATGCCATCGCGGTAGCGACGCCGGCCCGAACCCATCACGGAATCGCGCTCGCAGCACTGGCGGCAGGCAAGCACGTGATGGTCGAGAAGCCCCTCGCCGATACCGGAGAGCGGGGTCGCACCATGGTGGATACTGCGGTAGCCGAGGGTCTCGTCCTGATGGCAGACCACACCTACTGCTACACGCCGGCGGTCCTCAAAATCCGGGAGTTGGTGCAGGAGGGCGCGCTCGGCGACATCCTCTTCATCGACTCGGTGAGGATCAACCTGGGGCTCATCCAGCCTGACGTCGACGTCTTCTGGGATCTGGCGCCGCACGACCTCTCCATCATCGACTTCGTCCTCCCCGGCGGGCTCAAGCCCACGACGGTGTCGGCGCACGGCGCCGACCCGCTCGGCGCAGGCAAGTCCTGCGTGGGCTACCTGGTGCTCCCGCTAGCGAATGGGGCGATGGCTCACGTCCATGTCAACTGGCTGAGCCCAACCAAGATCCGCCAGATGGTCATCGGCGGGACCAAGCGAACCCTGGTCTGGGACGACCTGAACCCCCAGCAGCGGTTGAGCGTGTACGACCGAGGTGTGGATCTCGGCCTGCAGGCGCTCGACGGCGTCGAGCGCAATGCGGCCACCGTGTCGTACCGCCTGGGCGACACCTGGTCACCGGCACTTCCCGAGCGGGAGGCGCTCGGCGGGATGGCAGCCGAGTTCGCAGCCAGCATCCGGGAGAAGAGGTCGCCACGCACGGACGGCGCTGCCGGGCTGCGGGTGCTGTCGGTCCTCGAGGCGGCAAGTCGCAGCCTGGAGGGCGGCGGATCGGCCGCCGCCGTCAGCTCCGGCGCCGAACTGGTCGGGGAACTCCGATGACCGCCCTGGCGGGCGCCGATGTCCTGGTCACCGGCGGCGCCGGCACCATCGGCTCCGAGATCGTCGACCAGCTGCTCGAGGCCGGCGTCGCCCACATCGATGTGCTCGACAATCTGGTTCGCGGCAGGCTCGGCAATCTCGCCGAGGCGTTCGGGAGCGGACGTGTCAACCTGGTCGAGGGCGATATCCGCGACCGCGACCTCGTGCACGATGTCACGCGCGGCAAGGACCTCGTCTTCCACGAGGCAGCGATCCGCATCACACAGTGCGCGGAAGAGCCCCGGCTGGCGCTCGAAGTGCTGGTCGACGGAAGCTTCAACATCTACGAAGCCGCTGTGGAGCATCGCGTAGACAAAGTGGTCAGCGCGTCGAGTGCCTCGGTGTACGGGCTGGCGGAGCAGTTTCCCACCACGGAACGCCATCACCACCACAACAACGACACGTTCTACGGCGCCGCCAAGTCCTTCAACGAGGGGATGCTGCGCAGCTTCCGGGCGATGAACGGCCTGGACTACGTGATCCTGCGGTACTTCAACGTCTACGGTCCGCGGATGGACGTTCACGGCCTCTATACCGAGGTGCTGGTGCGCTGGATGGAGCGGATAGCCGATGGGCAGCCCCCGCTGATCTTCGGCGACGGTTTGCAGACCATGGATTTCATCTTCACCCGGGATATCGCGCGGGCCAACCTCCTCGCCGCCGCCGGCGACGCGACCGAGGGCGTCTACAACGTGGCGAGCGGCGAGGAGACGAGCCTTCTCGGTCTGGCCCAAGCCCTCCTGGCCGCGATGGACTCCGACCTGTCGGTGGAGCATGGGCCGGAGCGGGCGGTCAACGGCGTCACCCGACGCCTCGCCGATACCCGCGCAGCCCGCGATGACCTGGGCTTCATCGCCCAGGTGCCGCTGGAGCAGGGCCTGCGGGAGCTGGTCGAATGGTGGCGTCCGCTTCGCGAAGAGGTCGCGGCTGGCCGTGCGGTGGTGTCATCGTGAATCGCGTCAACGTCATGAAGCCCTGGCTCGGCGCCGAGGAGGTGGAGGCGCTCGCCGAGGTGATCGCGTCCGGCTGGGTCGCCCAGGGGCCCAGGGTCGCCCGGTTCGAGGACGAGTTCCGGGTTGCGATGGCTTCGGCCGAGGCCGTCGCCACGTCCAACTGCACGACGGCTCTGCACCTCGCGCTCGTCGTGGCCGGTGTCGGCGCCGGCGACGATGTCGTGGTCCCCTCCTTGTCGTTCATCGCGACCGCCAACGCGCCCACCTATGTCGGGGCGCGCCCGATCTTCGCGGACGTCGACGACCGGACAGGCAACATCACCTCCGACTCAGTGGCCGCCGTCCTCACCGAACGCACCCGCGCGGTGATCGCGGTCGATCAGGGCGGAGTGCCCGTCGACCTTGAGCCGATTCGCGCACTATGCGACCCGCTCGGGATCGTGGTGATCGAGGACGCCGCCTGCGGCGCCGGCTCGACTTACCACGGCCGGCCCGTCGGTGCGGGCGCCGACGTGGCGGCCTGGTCGTTCCACCCGCGCAAGCTGCTGACGACCGGCGAGGGCGGGATGCTGACGACCCGACGGAGCGACTGGGCGGAGCGCGCGCGGCGTCTGCGCGAGCACGCGATGAGCATCTCGGCGAAGGACAGGCAGGCGAGCATCCTCGCTCCGGCCGAGGAGTACGCCGAGATCGGGTTCAACTACCGCATGACCGACCTTCAGGCCGCTGTCGGCATCGTCCAACTCGGACGTCTCCCCGAGATCGTGGCCCAGCGTCGGCGGCTGGCCGACCGCTACGCGGCGGAACTGGCATCCATCGAAGGACTTCGGCCGGTCGCTGACCCCGAGTGGGGCACGAGCAACTTCCAGTCCTACTGGGTGGAGGTCGAACCGTCCTTCCCGGTAGACCGCGAGGGGCTCCTGGAGGCTCTCGCCGGTGCCGACGTCTCCGCGCGGCGCGGGATCATGGCATCGCATCTGCAGCCCGCCTACCGCGGTCGCTACACCGGCGAAGCGCCGTTGCCGGTCACGGAGAGACTCACGCGCGACACGCTCATCCTGCCGCTGTTCCACCAGATGACGGACTCCGAGCAGGAGCGCGTCGTCGAGGCGCTGCGCGGAGCTGCCCGGTTGCGGGGTGCGGCGTGAGAGAGCTCATCCTTCTCGGCGCGAGCGGTCTCGCGCGCGAGGTGATCGGAATGAGCCAGAGCCAGTACCGCGTAGTCGGCATCCTGGACGACGATCCCGGTCTCCAGGGCGTCACCGTCGGCGGGGTCGAGGTCATCGGACGGCTCGGGCACGCCGCGGAGCACGACGCCGCGCTGTTGCTGTGCGTCGGTTCCGGAGCGGCCAGGCGGGCGATCGCTTCCCGGCTCGCGGACCTCGGCGTGGGCGACGAGCGGTTCGCGGTCCTCGCCGACTCGTCCGTCTCGGTACCGCCGTCGGCGACGGTCGGCCCGGGCAGCATCCTGCTCGCGCACACCGCGCTGACCGCGGACATCGTCATCGGGCGGCACGTGGTCGTCATGCCCAACTGCACCATCACGCATGACGACGTGCTGGAGGACTTTGTCACTCTGGCGGCTGGTGTCGCCCTGGGCGGCGGGGTGCGAGTCGGCGAGGCGGCGTATATCGGCATGAATGCCTCCGTCCGGCAGCGCACCTCGATCGGCGCCGCCGCAACGGTGGGGATGGGAGCCGTCGTCCTCGACGAGGTCCCGCGGGGCGAGACGTGGGTCGGTGTGCCGGCCCGGGCGATGGGAGTGCGGAGATGAGAGTTCCACTGGTCGACCTGACGGCGCAGAACGCCGAGATCGGCGACGATATCCGTCGCACGCTCGACGACATCTTCGCGAACGCGGCCTTCATCGGAGGCCCCGCCGTGAGCGCTTTCGAGGAGGAGTACGCCGACCTGGTCGGCGCGGCCTACTGCGTCGGCGTGGGCAACGGCACCGACGCGCTGGAGCTGGCCTTCCGCGCGGTCGGCGTGACGCGGGACGGGGAAGTCCTCGTACCGGTCAACACGTTCATCGCTACGGCGGAAGCGGTGTCGCGGATCGGCGCTCGTCCGGTCTTCGTCGACGTGGACCCGCAGCACCTGCTGATGGACCCGGACGCGGTCGCCGCCGCGCTGACCCCGCGAACGCAGGCGATAGCGCCCGTGCACCTGTTCGGTCAGGTAGCGCCCGTCGGCACGATCCTCTCGATCGCCGGGCGCGCGGGCGTGCCGGTGGTTGAGGACGCGGCCCAGGCGCAAGGGGCGGAGTCGGCGGACGGGCGGGCCGGTTCGCTCGCTGCGGTCTCCGCGACCAGCTTCTACCCAGGAAAGAACCTCGGCGCGGCCGGTGACGCCGGCGCCGTGACGACCGACGACCCGGGGATCGCCCGAACGGTCCGCGTCATCTCCTCGCACGGAAGCGAGCAGAAGTATCTGCACGAGCGAATCGGCCTCAACTCGCGGCTCGACGCCGTCCAGGCGGCGGTTCTTCGGGTGAAGCTGAGACTGCTGCCCGAATGGAATGAGCGCAGGCGCGCAGCAGCCGCCCGTTACACCGAGCTGCTGCGCTCCGTGGCAGGAGTCGTGACTCCGTTCTCGGCTCCCGGAAACGCCGATGTCTGGCACTTGTATGTCATTCAAGTGGAGGAGAGGGACCGCGTACTGGCGGAGCTGCACGACGCCGGTGTCGGAGCGGGCGTGCACTACCCGACGCCGCTGCATCTGACCGAGGCGTATGCGTCCGACGGGCTCGGCGCCGGTGCGTTCCCGGTCGCCGAGGCGGCCGCCGACCGGATCCTGTCGCTCCCGATCTACCCGCACATCACCGCCGAGCAGCAGGAGTACGTGGTCGAGAAGCTGATGGGGGCTCTACGGTGAAAGTGACGCGCCCCCGCGCCGCATCCGGGGCGGCCGAGATCACGGCTGTGGTGCCGTGCTACAACTACGGAAGGTTCCTTCCGGAGGTCGTCGCGAGCATCCTCGGCCAGGAGGGCGTGCGCGCCCGCGTCGTCATCGTGGACGACTGCTCCACCGACGACTCCCTCTCCGTTGCCCGGCGACTGGCGGCCGAGGATGCCCGGGTCGAGGTGATCGCACACGAGGTGAATCGCGGGCACATCGCGACGTACAACGATGGGCTCGCAGCCGTCACCACCGAGTACGTCACGCTCGTGTCGGCCGACGACCTGGCCGCTCCGGGGGCCTACGGGCGGGCTACCGCTCTGATGGATGCGCATCCGAGCGTCGGCATGGTCTACGGTCGCCCGTTCTCGTTCGAGGGCGGCGACCCCACCGGTCCGCGCTGGCGTCGCCTGCCGCAGACCTGGACGGTGTGGCCGGGCCGCGAGTGGATCGGTCTGGCCAGCTGGCGGGGCCGGAACTTCATCCTCTCGCCGGAGGTGGTCATGCGGACGGCCGCGCTGCGCGAGGTCGGTGCCTACAATCCGGAGCGGCCGCATTCCGGCGACCTGGAGTTCTGGCTCCGCACCGCCTCCCGCTGGGATGTCGGTCACGTGAACGGGCGGGTGCAGGCGTACTACCGCGTTCACGGCGCGAACATGCACCAAGCGGTATATGCCGGGATGCCGACCGATCTGCGGCACCGCATGCAGGCTTTCTCGTACCTGGCGAGTCCGGACTTTGCGGAGTCGTCGCCGAAAGGCGCCCGCTACCTCGAGCGGGTACGCCGGGCGATGGTCCGCGAAGCGGTGGCTCTGACCGAGCAGGAGCTCGACCGCGGCAGCATCGAACTCGCACGCGAACTGCTCGCCACCGCCGCGGAACTGAACGGGGGTCCGCTGACGGCGCGCCAGTCGCGAGGGATGGACGCCCGCCTCGCCCGGTCGGGCGAGGAGTCCCGCGTCACTCCGGTTCAGCGGGCACGCCGTCTGGTCGTCACTGGTCTCGTCGCCGCCAAGTGGCGGTTCTGGTCCTACGCAGGAGTGTCATGAACCCGGTCACCCGCGCCTATCGCACGCTCAGCGCTGCCGGCAGCCACCTCGCCCACAATGGCGTCAAGGATGTGGTGCGCCGTGTCGCGAAGCGCTTCTACCAGGCTGTCGACGCCGCCGACCTGGAGTTTCCCCTCCTCCCGGCCGACGTCGCCGACTCAAGCGGTCCTGGGCTCCCGGTGCCCTCCTCGCCACGCCCAGCGGGCGCACCGGCGACGATCGGCTGGATCTGCGTCCCTCCTGCCGCCGGTTCCGGCGGCCACACGACGTTCTTCCGGATGGTGGCCGCGCTGGAGCGCCAGGGCCACACCTGCGTGATCTACCTGTACGACCGGCACAAGGGCGTCCTCGAGAACCACGCCCGCGTGATCCGCGAGGCGTGGCCCGAGGTGAAGGCGAGGATCGCCAGCGTCGACGAAGGGTTCGAGGGGGTCGATGCGGTGGTCGCGAGCAGCTGGCCGACCGCACACGTCCTCGCCACCCGAACGGCCCGCGTCCCGGTTCACCGGTTCTACTTCCTGCAGGACTACGAACCGTACTTCTATCCGCGAGGCTCGCTCTACGCGCTGGCTGAGGACACGTACCGCTTCGACTTCACGCGGATCTCGCTCGGCCCGATGATCGCAGACACCCTTCGAAGCGAGGTCGGAGTCGACAGTCACATCGTGGAGTTCGGATGCGACTCCAGTGTCTACCGTCTCCTGAACACGGGCCCCCGGATGGGCGTGGCATTCTACGAGCGACGCGAGACGCCTCGCCGCGGGTTCGAGCTGGCGCGGCTCGGCCTCGAGGAGTTCCACCGCAGGCACCCCGAACAGCCTGTCCATCTCTACGGCGGCGACGTTTCGGACTGGTCCATTCCGGTGGTGCGGCACGGGCGGCTGACGCCGGTTCAGTTGAACGAGCTCTACAACACCTGCGTGGCCGGCCTCGCCATGTCGTTCACCAACATCTCGCTGGTCTCGGAGGAGATGCTCGCCGCCGGCGCGGTGCCCGTCATGAACGACTCGCCTCTCGCCCGCGCCAACCTGTCCCACCCCGAGGCGGTGTGGGCCAGGCCTACTCCGGCGGGCATCGCCGACGCGCTGTCGGCGGTCGTCGAGTCCACCGACCCGGAACGACCGGCTCGCGCCGCGACCGGCGTGCGGAAGGACTGGCGCGATGCCGAGGGCGGAGTCGCCCGGCTCATACTGGGAGCGGTATACGGTCACTCGGCCGACGCCGCAGCCGAAGCCTCCGCGGCACCCGTCGACGCAGGGGAGGCTCAGCGATGACCATCCGCTCCCTCTGCGTCGTCAAGGACGAGGCCGACGTGCTCACCCAGACGCTGACGAGCGCTTTGCAGTGGTCCGACGAGATCCTGGTGCTCGACAACGGCAGCACCGATGGGACCTGGGAGCTGGTGACCGAACTCGCCGCGCGTGAACCCCGCGTCATCGCGGTGGGCCGGGAGGAGCGGCCGTTCTTCGACGACATCCGCGTCTCGCTCTTCGATGCGCGCAAGGACAGCGCCGTGGAAGGCGACTGGTGGTGCCGGCTCGACGCGGACGAGTTCTATGTCGACGACCCGCGGGCGGTGCTCGCTGCGGTGGCCCCAGGGGACTTCAGCGTCTGGTCGGCGAGCCTCTCGTACTACTTCACAGACCGCGACGCGGCGCGGTACGAATCCAACCCTGCGGCATTCGCCGACGACATCCCGGTCGAGGATCGCTGCAGGTACTACCTCAACCACTGGTCGGAGCCGCGGTTCTTCCGCCACCTGCCCGGACTCTCGTGGCGAGTGGGTGACGGGGGCTTTCCGCGCGCGCTCTGGGACCGCACGGCGTCCCCGCAGCGCATCGTGCTCAAGCATTTCGCCTACCGGTCTCCCCAACAGATCCAGCGCCGACTCGACGCGCGCCGGATCAGTTTTGCGGAGCACCCCGAGTTCTCCCACGAAGCGGTCGTCGACTGGGCAGAGGCCGTCGCGGGGATCCGCCGGACCGGTCGATTCGCCGGGACCCCGGGGGCAGCCATCCCAGCCGATTGGAAGGCCCGGATCGTATCGGCCGACGCCCTGGACTACGACGCCCAGGACGGGCATTTCGTCCTCAACGAGGACCTCATGCCACCTCTTCCGCACCCGAGGACAGCGGCCGCCAGGCTCAACACAAAGCTGCGCGGGCTGGCGCGGAAGGTGAGAGCGAGGGCCACGTGAGCGACGCGATCGAGGAGTCGCTCCAGGCGGGCGGGATCGCCGGCCGGATCAAGCGCGGCTTCGCTTGGAGCACGGTCAGCAACATCGTGTCGCGGTGCGCGAACCTCGTGGTGGGCATCGTCCTCGCGCGGCTGATCGCACCGGAGGCGTTCGGTGTCTTCGCCATCGCGTTGGCGGTCTGGTCCGTGCTCGGGTCTGTGGCAGAGTTCGGGCTCGGCGCCGATCTCGTGCGCCGCACCGACTATGAGCGCCACATCCCGACGGTGGCCACGCTCGGGCTGGCTTTGAGCGCTTCCCTCGGCCTCCTGATGTTCATCCTCGCGCCCCAGATCGCGGCCGCCTTCGGCAGCTCGGCGGCCGAGGGCGTCGTTCGCCTGATGGCCATTCCGCTAGCTCTGATCGGACTCTCCGTCGTTCCGGCGGCGTTGCTGCAACGTCGCCTCGCGCAGGGAACCATCTTCGCGATCGACGGCACCTCGCTTGTCGTCTCGACGGCCGCGACCGTTCTGCTGGTGCTGGTGGGCGCGGGCCCTGCGGCACTGGCCATCGGGCGGATCGCGGGCCAGGCTTGGACCGTCCTGTTCCAGTACGTCGCGGTGCATCGGTTCCCGCGGTTCGGCTGGGATCGCACCGTCGCTCGCGAGGCGGTCGGGTTCGGCGTCTACCTCGCGCTCGCGAACGTGGTGTCCTGGCTCGTCCTCACCGTCGACAACCTCATCGTCGCGCGGATGATGGGGCCGATCAGCCTGGGCCTCTACGCGCTCGCTTTCAACATCGCCTCGTGGCCGATGTCGGTCGCCGGACAGTCGATCCGGGTGATCGCCCTTCCTGCGTTCTCCCGGTTGAGCGACCCGGCCGCCCGGGGCCGTGCAATGGTCCGGACCGGGGGTCTCGTGTGGTCGCTCGGGCTGCTGACCGCCGTCGGTGTGATGTTCCTCGCGGCCCAGATCGTCGGCCTGCTCTACGGGAGCCGTTGGTCCGGAGCAGCGGTCGCTGTCGTGCCGCTCGCCGCAAGCGGAGCGCTGCGCGTCATCTTCGACCTGTGCGCCACATATCTCATCGCCTGTGGGATGACCCGGCGCGTCCTACTCGTCCAGCTCGTCTGGCTGCTCGCTCTGGTTCCGGCCCTGATCGCCGGGGTCGGATTGGACGGGATCGCCGGTGCCGGATGGGCGCACCTCATCGTTGCCGGCGCCGTAGTCCTTCCGGCGTATCTGATCGCCATGCGCGGCGCTGGGGTAGGCGCTCTCGCCTTCCTGCGCGGATGGATCGTGCCCACACTCGCCGGAATCCCACTGGCGGCCGTACTGTGGGCGATCTCGGTATGGGTTCAACTTCCCCTGCTGGCCATACTGGTCGGCGGCGTGGTGGGCTCGTTGGTGTACGCCATCCCGCTGGCCCGGTGGTGGGTGAGTCGGGTTCGCTCCCTGCAGAGCTCATCCGCCTCGGCACCCGCCGCCCCGTACGCCGCGGACCTCAGCCCCCTACCTCCCGCGGTCTGACAACATCGCGGCCGTCGGCATCATGCTGCGGCGCTGAATGTTCGAGAGCGCTCCGATGAGGCCGAGCGCGAGGAACAGGAGGTCGGAGACCTGGGGGAAGGTGAAGGCGTCGAAGGTGGCGAAGCCGCACGCGCCGGCGACCACGAACGCGACGAGCGAAATGGCGATGCTGCGAACTGCCGGGTCGGCACTGGACTTCCGAACCGTGAAGGCCACGACCAGACCGGTGATGACCAGGCCGATGAAGGCAGCAGTACCGATGATGCCGACTTCGATGAGCAGCCCGAGGTATTGATTGTCGAGAATCCGGTATTCGGGCAGGAACGTCAGCAGCCCACGGCCCAAGACAGGCGATCGCTCGATGTACGTCCACGCCAGCGCATAGCTGTCGGTGCGCGACGCGGCACTGGTGTCCGTCCCGATTCCGGTGAAAAGTTTGGTGATCGCTCCCAGCATGCCCGGCACGCTCACGTAGACGACCCCGATCAACCCGACGATCGCGAGGTAGGAAATGCGACGACGTGTCACGGGCCATGTCGGCAGGAGGATGATCAGCGCCGCCGCTGTGGCCACGATCGCGGACCGCGAGACCGAGATCGGGATCGCGAAGGCGATGGCGACCACCGGGAACCAGCGGAGGAACCACCCCCGGTGGGTGTCGGCGAAGGCGAAGTGGAGTGCCAACGGGAGCATCATGGAGAGGACGACGCCGAACTCGATGGGATGGGTCGCCGTTCCGGCCACCCGATTGAACCCGGAACGGTCGTTGACGCTCAGGACCATTGCGTGCGGACTCAGGCCCGGAATCTGTATGGAGTCGATCAGGGCCTGCCCGGTGGCGAACTGCACCAGTCCGAGCACGGCGACCAGTCCACCGGTGAAGACAAGGAATCGGAGGGTCGTCTCCAGCTTGAAGAGGCTGGAGAAGCCGTCGGACGCTAGCAGGACGATGCCCACCCACGACACGATCAGAAGGATCCCGCGGTCCGCGGCACTCAGCTCTGTGATGCCGATCGGGTGGGCCGTTGCAGCGATGTACGAGGCGAAGGCCGCGATCATCAGAAGGAACGTCGCGCGCCGCACCGGCTGACTCGGGCTGAGCGTCGACCGACTCCGGTTCATCTGACCGCCGAGCCACACCACCAGCCCGCACAACCCGAGCAGGAGAGCAGGGGTGCCAACGGAACCCAGAGCTGAGACGGTGAGGTTCGCGGGGATCAGCATGAGCGCGGCGACGTAGACGTTGATCATCCAGGCCGCGCTCACGCCCGCCGAGATTCCCGGGACGGCGGCCTCGCTGAGCTCCGGTGCCCGTGTCATCGGGGGTCAGTGGCCACTGCTGGTCAGCTCGTCAGCATCGACGCGCTCGTCGCCCGGGTCGCGTTCCGTGCCGGCGGTTGCCTTCGGAGACGCGAGACGGACGTCCGAGGCGTCATCGTCGAGGGGCGCGTCGGCGACCTTCACCGTCTGCGTTGCATCAGCGTCGGACTCGGTGGTCGGGGTGTCGGCCGGGTCGTCCGGCGGCGTAGCCGAGCCTTGCCGACGTGCGTACCTCGTCCGCTTGACGGTCGGGCGCTCCGGCCGGGAGGCCTTGCGCTGGCGGTGCCGCCGCACCGCCGCGTCGACTGCGATGGCGGCCAGGAAGCTGATGACGATGCCGACGGCTCCGACGGCGAGCAGCGCGCGGATCAGCGATCCCGGGTTCGCCGTGGCCTCGCTGTTGTCGGTGATCGTCATGATGTGTGCCTGAGTGTCGGCGGGTGCCGCAACCTGATCCTGCAGCGCCTGCAGCCGCGAGCCGGCGAGCTTCTCGACCGACGAGAGCGTCGAGAGGGCCTGCTTCGGGGTGAGCGCGGTCGCCTGGACATCGAGGACCGATCCCGAGACGGCGGCGTCCTGGACCACGGTGTACGTGGTCTTCGACCTGGGCGGCACGATACTGCGCACCGTCTCCGTATCGGTCAGCGAGAGCGAGAGCACTCCCGAGACGACGTCGAGACCGCCCAAGCTCAGGAATGGGTTGCCCGTCGTCTGCGTGACTGTCTTGGCGGGCGGCAGCAGAAGCAGTGATGCCTTGGCCTCATAGACGACAGGGACGAACCGGAAGACAGCCGCCGCGAGCCCTGCGGTGAGTAGCAGGCCCGCCACAACGACGTACCAGCGACGTCCCGCCGCTCGGAGGAGTTCGACGACTCCCATGTGATTCCCCCATCTCCTGAGACAGACCGTACTACCATAGTCTAGACATCCTCATCTTATCGCCCCCCGACTCCGGAAGATCTGAGACTTGACTGCGTGGGACCTCATCGTGATCGCGGTGCAGCGCTGGGCTGTGACGCTGGTCTGCGTCGCGCTCGCTGTCCTGTTGGTCTTCACCGTTGCACACGCTCAGCCGGTCTACTATTCGCGGGTCCGCGTCGTGTTGCTTTCGCCGGAGCTCCCCCAGACGAACGCACTGGGGAGCACGTCCGCCTCGCTGATCGACCTCGCCGGCGTGGTGGCGCGAAAGGTCCAGGGCACGGACCAGCAATCGCTCCCGGTCTCCGCCGACGTCACCCTCTACGATCAGGGCATTCAGTCCGGTTACTCGGTCGTACAGCCAAACCTCGGGGGCCAGTGGGCCTACAACTTCGAGGACCCGGTCCTCGACATCCAGGCAGTCGACACCACCCCGCAGGGCGCCCGGCATCAGCTGGATACGGCACTCGCCGCTGTCCGCACGTCCCTCGACGACGTTCAGGATGGGCAGCACGTGGCCGCCGCTGATCGCGTCCGGTCCAGTCTCACTCCGGCGGTCCCCCAGATAACGGAGCAGAAGGGCAGCATGGTCCGCGCCGTCGGCGTCTCCGTCGCGGCCGCCGTGCTGCTCATCGCCGCGCTGCTTGCAACCATAGGACGTCGTCGGCCGCGCGGCGGGCGCGGATCGTCAACGCGGACCCCCGGGCCCGAACTGCTCACGCGGTCCGGCTCGACTCATCCCGAAGCCACTCGGACGCCGTCGAGCGGGTAGTCCGCTCGCGCAGCCGTGCCGCCAGGGTCATCAGGACGAACACCGGCAGCCGGATGGCCATTCGCGGCTCCCTCCGTGCGATCGCGATGAGGTCCGACGCGGCGGTTGCCGATTCCGAGGTGGCGCCGCCGGCTTGTCTCAGTTCGCGCGTACCGCGGATCACCCGGACGCGCCGGGCGACCAGAGCACGCCACGTGCGTGCCGGCCAGACGGTCACCGTCGCTGTCGTGGTGATCGCCCTCTCGTCGGCGGCGAATGCTTCCGAGTATGCGAGGTCGTCCGACCGGTAGCGGGGCAGCGCCGCCACCCGCTCGAACCCTCCGCGTGAGAGCGCGATGACCCCGCGGCCGAACAACCCCTCGCGCACCTGCGGGAGGCGCTCCCAGATGTCATAGTACCAGCGGGCCGCCCGGGAGACTCCCTCCCGGTCCTGGTGTCGCTCGGGCGCCGTTGCGAGGAGATGGCCCCGCTCGAGCGTGACGGTCAGCGAGCGCAGCGACTCAGTGTCGATCAGAACGTCCGCATCGATGTACACCACGGGGAAGTCGGCGACGATGCGGTTCGCCTCGTCGAGCGCGGCGGCCTTCGACGCGACCGGCAGTTCGAACACCTCGACGTCGGGTCCGTGACGTGCCGCCTCCGCGGCGCTGCCGTCCGTGCAGCCGTTGCACATGACCAGGATGCGGAACTCGCCGGGAGCGGCGTCGCTCAGCAGGGCCGGAAGCAGCCTGCGCAGCCCGGCCTCTTCGTCGTGTGCGGGGATGACCACCGTTGTGGCATAACCGGCCTGTGCCATGATGGAATCCTCCCAGCGAAGGTACGTTCAGGCAACCATGGGGGAGCCCGCGTCCAGGCCGAGGGGATCAGCGCAGATGTCCGTAGACAAACCGCCGCAGGTCGTCGCCATCGTCGTGACGTGGAACAGTGCAGACGTCATCGCGGAATGCCTGAATTCTGTGCGCAGGCTGCAGTTCGACGGCGAGGTGCGGACGA
Source organism: Leifsonia sp. 2MCAF36 (assembly GCF_052115525.1). NCBI lineage: Bacteria > Bacillati > Actinomycetota > Actinomycetes > Micrococcales > Microbacteriaceae > Leifsonia > Leifsonia sp. 2MCAF36. The sequence continues at coordinate 20,363 of NZ_JBFRGV010000008.1, forward strand.
TCGTCGTCGACAACGATTCGAGCGATCGGACGACGTCCATCGTGGCCGCCACCGACTCGGCCGCGCAGATCGTTCAGACCGGTCGGAACGCCGGCTATGCGGCTGCCATCAACGCCGGCATCCGGGCTTCGCCGGGCGCGGACGCCTACTTCCTCCTGAACCCCGACTCGCGCGTCGACCACCGGTCTCTCCAACTCCTGCTCGAACGTCTCGACGAAACAGGGGCGGGCATCGTCGTTCCCCGGCTGGTGGACCAGTACGGGTCGCTCCGTTTCTCGCTTCGGCGCGAGCCGACGGCGCGACGCGCTTGGGGCGAAGCCGTCCTGGGCGGGACACGCGCCGGCCTGGTGCCCTCCCTCGGAGAGGTCGAGATGCGCAGGAATGTCTACCAGAGGGCCCGCCGGGCAGACTGGTCGACCGGAGCCGCGATGCTGGTCTCGCGACGCTGTGCGGACGCCGTGGGCGAGTGGGATGAGTCGTATTTCTTGTACTCGGAGGAGACTGACTTCGCACTGCGGGCGCGAGATGCGGGCTTCGCTCTGGAATACGTGCCGGATGCGGTCGTCGTCCACCACGAGGGCGACTCCCACCAGTCGCCCGCGCTGTTCGCGTTGCTCGAATTCAACCGGGTGAAGTTCTACCGATCCCGTCACTCACGTCTCGCGACCGCCGTCTTCTGGGCCGGTGTGGTGGCCGGCGACCTGGTTCGGTTCCTCGATCCCGCTCGGCGCGCTGCTCTTCGACCGCTCTTCGGCGACCGGAGGGCGATGGCAGCACCCGGCGCCGCACGCTCGGAGGCGCGCGACGCCGGAGAGACGGCCGGTCAGTAACTCGTGATCGGCGTCCCCGGAGTGGAGCCGTCTGTCGTGTAGGCGTTGCCCGAGAAGACACCGGCCTTGTCGAGATGCGCGATCGCGCCGAAGTACCCGACATTCGGGCTGAACTTCGTCCAGAACAGGTTGTTGGTGAAGGCCACGCCATTGCCCTCGTAGACGGCGTAGTTGCCGCCGGCGAGCAGGTTGTGGTCGACGACCCCATTGCGGATGGTGCCGTCCGGCATCCCGAGGACCGCCGTCATGCCCGAGGCCCCGGCGTTCGTGATCCACATCTCGATCCGGTTGTCGCGGATGAGGATGTCATGGAACGCGGAGTCCGTCGGCGTCGGCCAGTGGAAGGCGTCGTAGTGCTCTCCGTCGGTCCGGACGACGAAGTCGTGCACCCAGTTGCCGATGCCGGTGAACCCGGAGCCGTACAGAGAGAGCCCGTCACCCGCCACCCAGTACATGTTGTTGTGATTGAACGTCGAGTTGTCGGCGAGCAGCTTCACGCCGTTCACCGGGTCGAGGCCGGGCCAGGACGAGGCGGAGTTACCGCGCAGCTCGTTGTACTCCATGACGATGCCGGTGGACTTGGCCGTCGCGAAGACCAGAGGCGACTGGCTCTCGCCGTCGCCGGTCGGGCCCGCGATGATATTGCCACGGAGCGTCACGTTCGACGCATCGACCACGAGGCCCGGCGGGATGATCTTGTTCTCGATCACCGTGCCCGCGGTCGTGATCGTCATCGGCCCGGTGTAGCGGGTGCTCGGCGCGTAGCCGCCGGCTCCTGGTCCGGTGCTCCCGGGGCCGCCGAACGACGTCGACGGATTGCCGCGCGGAGGCGTCGCCGGTGGAGCGGACGGCGCCGGGGTGGATACGGGCGGGTTGGTGGGAGTCGGTGTCGGCGTTACGGTCGGCTTCGGCGTCACGGTCGGTTTCGGCGTGGCGGGCGGCGTCGGTGTAGCGCTCGGCGTGTGGGATGCTCCCGGCTGCTGCGATGGCGTTCCGTTGGCGTCCGGCTCGAAGAGGACGTCGGCCCAGTACCCGGAGTTCTGCCAGGTCCTGGTCGGATAGGAACTCGACGTGCCGTAGGAGTAGACGCCGCTCACTGCCGGCGTGGAGAGGTACTTGGAGGCGGGACGCGGCGGCTGGAAGCCGATCGTGGTGGAGTACCGCCCCTTCGGCGCAAGGTATGAAGCGACGTAGCGCTGTCCGGCAGCGATCGACACGGGCGACGAGAACAGGGCCGATTGCCACCCGTCGGCCGACTCGCCGGTGAACTTCACGGACGCGAGCCGGTGGCCCGAGCTGTCCCACAGATCGCCGACGTGGGTGCCGGTGTTCTCGGAGGTCTTGTAGTAGCGGATCCCGATCACCTGGCCGTTCACCGATGCTGTGAAGTTGGTTCCGAGCTCGACGCTGCTCTCTTCGCCGTCGACGTGCGCCGACGTGGGGGTGTCCTGCCCAAAGAGAGTCGCCGCCTGGGCGATGCGCTGCTGGACCGCTGCGTCGGTCGCCGCCGCCGCCAGTGCGCTCACCGGGATGGAGGCGCCGGCGACCGTCGCCGCGGCGACCGCGCCGATGATCAGAATTTTTGATCGGAGGGGCTTTTGCGCCCACCGGGAGGTGCCCGGTAGCCGCTTGTGGGCCGGTCGTCTCATGAAATTAACTCCAGTACGTGTGTGAGTGGAGTGCGGAGTTCGGACTTCTTACCCGGTGTCGAGCCCCCAAGACGACCGCAGCGAGGCTCCCGAAAGCCGCACAAGTCAACGGGGAGCATACATGAACTGTGCGACTTTGTGCCCCCAATATGGGGTACATCCCGGCGCGACGTGTCCCCCGGTGCTCCTTTCCCCTATGGCAAGTCGTCGCTGGGCCATTAGTATCGTGGCGGCCGGAAGCACCCGTTCGCCTTCGAGCGGAAGCGCACGAATCGTGACGCAGGATCGCGCCCGAAGGGCCCCTTACTCTGACCGACGTGGATGGGACGCTGAAATGCCCAAGGTGATGGTGGTCGAAGGGACGCGGCCCGAGGCGATCAAACTCGCCCCCGTGATCGACGCCTTGAAGAACGCGGCGAATCTTGAGACGGTCCTCGTGGCGACGGGTCAGCACCGCACCATGCTCGACCAGGTCAATCAGCTTTTCGGAGTGGCCCCGGCATACGACCTCGACATCCTGCGCGACCGGCCCGACCTCGCGGGAATCACCTCGGCGATCGTTACCGGTATGAAGCCGATACTCGATATAGAGCGCCCGGACCTGCTCGTGGTCCAGGGCGACACCACCACGGTCTTCGCGGCCGCGCTCGCCGCCTTCTACGCACGGATCCCGGTCGCCCACGTCGAGGCAGGGCTGCGAACGGGCGACTCGTACAACCCGTATCCCGAAGAGATGAACCGAAAGCTGACGACGGCGCTGACGTCGCTTCACCTGGCGCCGACGCCGACCTCGCGCGCCAACCTGCTCGCGGAAGGGGTGCGTCCCGATGCCATCCACGTGACAGGGAACACGGTCATCGACGCGCTGCTCGACATCACCTCCCGATCGCTGCCGCCCTCCGATCCCCGCCTGTCGGCGCTGGGGCGGGAATCGCGCATCGTCCTGGTCACCAGCCACCGACGCGAGAACTGGGGGCCGCCCATGGAGGCGATCGCGCGAGCGATCGCCCGCCTGGCCGCCGCCTTCCCCGGCTTCATGTTCGTCCTGCCCGCCCACCTGAACCCGACCGTGCGGGAAGCGCTGCTCCCGCCGCTGCTCGGGCTGCGCAACGTGATGGTCACCGAACCGGTCGACTACGTCGATATGGCCTTCCTTCTCGAAGCGGCCGTCCTCGTCATCACGGACAGCGGGGGAGTCCAGGAGGAGGCGCCGAGCCTCGGTAAACCGGTACTGGTTCTGCGAGAGACCACGGAACGGCCGGAGGCGGTCACCGCCGGAACCGTCCGGCTCATCGGCACCGGCGAGGAACGGATCGTCGCGGAGGCGACGACCCTCCTCACCGATCCGCACGCCTACCAGACGATGGCCCGCGCCGTGAATCCTTACGGCGACGGGAGGGCGTCGCAGCGCATCGTGGCGGCGATCGAGCACTTCTTCGGCGCGGGACCCCGCCCGGACGAATTCGTCGCGGGCGGAATCCCGGCCGTCTGACCGCGCGTCAGCGCCACGCGCCACGCGTGTCGAACACCACACGGCCTTCCAGCCGCGTCTTCGGGATGGTCTTGAACTGCTCGTGGTCGACCAGCAGCACCACGATGTCCGCCTCGTCGATCGCGTCGCTCGCGGACTGCAGGCGGATGTTCGGGGCGTCGGCCAGGCGCCGGGGCAGCTCCTTGGTGAAGGGCTCCACCACGCGGATGTCCAGGCCGGGGTCGCGCTGCGCGATCGCGGCCACCACATCCACGGCCGGGCTCTCGCGCATGTCGTCGACGTTGGCCTTGAAGGTCAGCCCCAGGCAGGCGACCGTCGGGTCGCGGAAGCGCGAGGCCCGCTCGATCACCTGGTCGGCCACGTGGTGCGGCTTGGAGTCGTTGACCTCGCGGGCCGTGCGCACCAGCTTCGCCAGGTCCGGCGCTGCACCGACGATGAACCACGGGTCCACCGCGATGCAGTGGCCGCCGACGCCCGGGCCGGGCGAGAGGATGTTCACCCGCGGGTGGCGGTTCGCCAGCCGGATGATCTCCCACACGTCCAGCTTGAGGCGCTCGCCGATGAGCGAGAGCTCGTTCGCGAACGCGATGTTCACGTCGCGGTAGGCGTTCTCCACCAGCTTCGCCATCTCGGCGCTCGCCGCGTCCGTGGTGAGGATCGCGCCCTGCGTGAACACCCGGTACAGCGAGGCGGCGAGGTTCGCGCACTGGCGGGTGACGCCTCCGATGACCCGATCGTTGGTGACGATCTCGATCATGATCCGGCCCGGCAGCACGCGCTCCGGGCAGTGCGCCACCGAGATGTCGGGCAGGCCGTCCGTGTCGTGCGGGAAGTGCAGGTCGGGCCGGCGCTCGGCCAGCCAGCGGCTGACCTGCTCAGTGGTGCCGGGCGGAGAGGTGGATTCCAGTACCACCAGGTCGCCCGTCTTGAGCCGGGGAGCGATGGAGGCCGCCGCCGACTCGATGTACGACAGGTCGGCGGTGTGGTCGTCCTGGAACGGAGTGGGGACCGCGATGATGAAGGCCTCGGCCTCCGGCACCTCGGTGGTCGCCGTCAGCCGCCCCATGCTGACCGCGCCGCTCACGGCGACCGCGAGGTCCGGTTCGACGAAGGGCACGTGGCCCTGCGAGATCGAATCGACCGTCTTCTGATTGATGTCGACGCCGGTGACGTCGATGCCCCTGGTCGCGAGCGCTACAGCGGTGGGCAGTCCGATGTAGCCGAGACCAATGATCGCGACCCGGCCGTTGAACGGCTCATCCATGTCGGAGTTCCTTTGTCGTGTCTGACCCGGCGGCGGTCGCCGTCGAGAGGCGGTACGTGTGCGTCGGACGGAACCGCTCGCGGGCCGTCAAGGCGATGAAGGCGGTGTTCGACGGGAGGTAGCGCTTCCACATCCGCCCGGGCTCCTGCAGCAGGCGGTACGCCCACTCGAAGCCGGCGCGCTGCCAGGCGGCCGGCGCGCGTCGGGTGATGCCGGCCATGACGTCGAAGGAGCCGCCGACCCCGTGCAGGAGCGGCACGCCGAGCGTGTGCCCGAACTGCGCGAGGAAGATCTCCTTCTTCGGGGAGGTGATGCCCAGGAAGAGCATGTCGGCCCCGCTGGCGGCGATCTCTTCGGCGACCTGCGCCGAGTCGTCCTCGCTGAAGTAGCCGTCCCGGCTGCCGGTGATGCGCAGCCCGGGGTAGCGGGCCCGGATGCGGTCGACGAGCGTGTTCAGCACCTCCGGCTTCGCGCCCAGCAGGTAGATCGCGAGGTGGTCGCGGTCGGCCACCTCGAGCAGGTGCTCGAAGAGGTCGATGCCGGCGACGCGCTCCGGGAGCGGGTGGCCCAGCAGGCGGCTGGCCCACACGACGGCCTGGCCGTCCGCCAGCAGCACGTCCGCTTCCAGCAGCGAGTCCCGCAGCAGCTCGTCGTGCCGCATGTTGACGATCTTCGCCGCGTTGACCACCCCGATGAGGAACCGGCGGCGGGCCGAGATCGCCCGCTGGGCCTCATCCACCACCTCCGCCATGGTGAGCGGGTCGACCTCCAGGCCGTACAGCGGCTGTCCGTTGCCGGTCATGATGCGTCCGCCTCGTCGGCTGCGCCGTCGTCATCCGTGGCGGCCTCGATGGCCGCAACGCCTTCGGCACCGCGCCACGCGTAGAGCAGCCAGCCGAGCTCGTAGGGCCGGCACTCGCGGTCCACCCGGTTGGCGGGGAAGATCAGATCGATGCCCGGCAGGTGCCAGCCCGGGTGGATGGCAGTGGTGACCGCCGCCAGTTTGCGCGCCGCCTTCGCGGGCTCCCGGCGTCCGGCCTTACGCCAGATCATGCTGTGCTCCTCGGCGACCAGCTCCTCGTCGACCTCGGGGTGCGTCTGCAGCCAGTCGAGCCCGAGGAAGATCGCGTCGCGGTGGTCGTCGCCGCCGGAGTTCGCCAGGTCGAGCAGGGCCATCGGCGCCATGGCGTGCTGGTGGACGCTGTAGACCGGGTACTTCTCGACGACCGAGCCGTCACGCGCGTCGTAGTGCCACCACCACTGGCCCGCCTCGCCCTGCAGTTCGCAGATGCGCGCGGCGCACAGGTTGGCGGCGTACAGCGCCTCCGGGTCGGTGGTGAAGGCGGCCAGCCGGGCCAGCGCCTGGATCGGGTACACCTGATCCGCGAAGCAGCCGACGTGCGCCCGCAACCGGCCGAGCGTGCTCGCGGGCAGCGCGTGCGGGAAGATCCCTTGAGGACCCTGAGCCGTGAGCAGTCGATCGCGGGCGACGCGGGCGATGTCGCTCGCGTGGGCGACCGTGTGGTCGACGGCGAGGGAGGCGATGGCCGCGGTCAGCATCCACGAAGCGACGACCGTGGGGATCGGGTCGCCGGAGTCGAGGATGCGGGCGAGCCGGTGCAGCAGCCGCTCGTCGGGAGTTCCGGTGACCTCGGCGGCCGCCCAGGCGACGAGTGCCACGGCTCCGGGGTCGCGCGTGCCGGCGGCGCGGACGACCGCGGCTTCGGTGATGTCGCGTGCGGTGCTGCCTCGCAGCACCACCCGCTGGGTCTCCTCGGCGACCGTCGCGAGTCCGAGGGCGACGATCGCCGCGTAGCGCAGGTTGTGGCCCTCGCGGGTGAGGCGGTCCGTCGGGCCGTCCTCGGTGTGGCGCACGGTTTGGCTGAATTCGAGCGTGTCGCTGATGAACGACGCAGGCAGGCCGTCGAGGGCCAGGTCGGTGTACTCGCGCACGCGCAGTGTCGGCGTGGGATGGCTGCGCGGGCGGTTCTCGGGGTTCTGGTGGCGCGTCCGCGTCTTCTTCTCGGAACGCGCTGCTGTGGTGCTCACTGGTGCTCTCCCTGTTGGTCGGGTGACAACGGATGGGACGCAAGGCGCGAGTACCGAGCGCGGAGACCTGCGCGCCTCGAGCAAGTCCACCAGGGTAAGTGAAGAATGCTCATTACAAGGACTACGCTACCGGAACGGGCCCGAGATGAGGCCCCCAAAACGAGGGTGAATAATCCTCAACTATGCGGAATGGGGACATTCAGCGCGTTGCGCGCGCGCCGAAGCCCGCCTGCGCCGCGATGTGCGCAGCGATCTCCAGCGAGCTGGTGGCGGCAGGGGACGGTGCGTTCAGCACGTGCACCTGCCCGGGCGCCGACTGGATGACGAAGTCGTCCGCCAGCGAGCCGTCACGGCGCAGCGCCTGCGCCCGGACCCCGGCGCCCGCGCGCACGATGTCCTCCGGCCCGATCGCCGGGACGAGCACGGCGAGGTCGCGCGCGAAGCGCCGCTTCGAGAAGGAGCGCACGATCTCGTCGTAGCCGGTCCGGACGTTTCGCCGTGCCATGCGGAGGAATCCCGGATAGCTGAGCGCATCCACCGTGTCGTGCAGGTCGAACCGGGACCACGAGTACCCTTCGCGGGCTAGAGCCAGCACCGCGTTCGGGCCGGCATGCACCGTCCCGTCGATCATCCGGGTCAGGTGGACGCCGAGGAACGGCAACTCCGGATCGGGCACCGGGTAGACCAGGCCGCGGACCAGTTCACGGCGCTCCGGGACGAGCTCGTAGTACTCGCCACGGAAGGGCACGATCCGCACCTCCGGCCGAAGCCCGGCCAGAGAGGCGATCCGGTCGGCCTGCAGCCCGGCGCAGTTGATGAGGATGTCGCTCTGCACCTCGCCGCGCGAGTGCGTCACGCGCACTCCGCCGCCGGTGTGCTCGATTCCCTCGACCCGCGCGTCGTTCAGCAGGATTGCGCCGCGGTCGGCGGCCAGGCGCGCGAGCGTCCGGCTCACCGCGGGGTAGTCGACGATCCCGGTCGTCTCGACCCGCAACGCCCGGACGGCGGCGACGGCCGGCTCGTACTCCCGCGCCTCCTCGCCGGAGATGAGGCGAGATGGCACGCCGTTCGCCTGCGCTCGCGCCGCGAGCGCTTCCAGCCGCGATAGCTGGCGTTGATCGGTCGCGACGATCAGCTTGCCCGGCACCGCGTGCGGGATGCCGTGCTCGCGGGCGAACGCGATCATCGAGCGGTTGCCCGCGGTGCACATCCGCGCCTTCAAGGAGCCCGGCGCGTAGTACGGGCCGGCGTGCACGACCCCGGAGTTGTGGCCGGTCTGGTGCGCGGCCCAGCCGGCCTCCTTCTCCAGCAGGGTCACCCGGGCGCCGTGCCGGCTGAGGTGCTCGGCGACGGCCAGTCCGAGGATTCCGCCGCCCACGATGGCGACCGTCTCGTCCGCCATGTCAGCGCACCACCGAAGGCGACCAGGCGTGACGGAGGAAGAGGGTCGGCTTCGCGGAGCCGTCGATCGGGATCGACCAGACGTTGCTGTCCCCGACGACCCGCGCGTCGGCGAGACCGAAGAGCAGCGTGCTGTCGTCCAGCCACAGCGCCTGATCGTCGACGTTGTCCGAGACGGGCAGCATGGTCTCCGTCCCGGTGGCCAGGTCGAACACGGCGAGGGTCCAGTACGGCGTCGGTCCGGTCGAGACGTTCTTCTTGTAGGCGACCTTCGTGCCGTCCGGGGAGAGCGACGGGCACTCCGCGGTCTGGTGCACCGCGGTGAGCGTGCGCCCGGCCAGGTCGCCCTTGACCAGCCAGGTCTTGCCGCCGCTCGCCCCGGTCGCATAGAAGGTGTTGTCGTCCGAGGCGAACGTCACGCCCCAGAAGTTCTTGTCGGCCGCGGTGACCCGCTGGCCGTCCACCAGGAAGGCGAAGTCCTCGAGGTTGCCGTAGTCCGTGCCGGACGTGCTGGAGATCGTCGTCTGCGTGGAGAAGCCCACTGCTGCGTACGACTCCCCGGTGATGAACGACGTCTGCGCCACCAGCTTGGAGTCGGCCGAGATGCGGGTGCGGCTGGGGATGCCGGGCAGCGGCCACGACTTCAGCGTCTCGCCCTTCGCATCCGTCAGCGTCGCCTGGAAGGTGGTGACGACCCCGCGGTCGGTGTGCAAGCACATCTGGTCGTCGGCGGTCGCGTAGACGCGATCGCACGCCTCGCGGGTGACCGTACGCGCACCCGCCGGATCGTTCAGCGGGACGGAGGCGACCATCCCGTAGCCGGCGCCGGATGCGGTGTTGCGGAAGACGATGCGTGCTCCGGTCGCGCGCGTGCTCTGGTCGACGGTCTCGACCTGGCTGGGAGCATTGGAGCGCTTCTGGTAGTCGACGAAGGACAGCACTCCGTACACGGCGGCGCCGCCGAGCAGCACCACTGTCAGCCCGCCGGCGAGCCAGGCGCGGACGCGGGGGGTCATGCGGCCGTCTTCACGGACGGCTTCGCGGCCGTGAACAGGCCCCGCAGCAGGAAAGCGACCAGCGGGATCGCGACCGCCAAGGCGATCGACACGATGAACATGGCCGGCTCGCGGCCGACCGCGAACCACAGCACCCCGAATCCGACCGACGCGATCAGCCGGGAGAGGGCGACGACGGTCTGCGCCGCCGCGATCCCGCTGGCCCTGCTGGCGGGCGGCGTGCTCTCCGCGGCGAGCGCCGCGAGGATCCCATCGGTCGCCGCATAGAAGACACCGAGCAGGACCAGGCACGCGACGGTGACCGCAGCGCCGGCGACCGGGATCGCCGCGCACACGTACGCGGCGAGCAGGGCGATGTGCCCGAGCACGAAGACCCGCGCCCGCCCGAACCGGTCGGACAGCCTGCCGAACGGCACGGCCAGGGCCAGGAAGGCGACGTTGGTGCCGACATAGAGGAGGGGGAACCACTCGGCCGCGAACGAGCTCCGCGCCTGCAGCACGAGGTAGATGAACCCGTCGCCGATCGTGAGCAGGCCGAACAGACCGGACACCAGAAGGACGCGACGCAGCCGGGGGTTGTTCAGCTGACGCCAGCGGAATGGTGTCCGAGTCGTGTGCTCGGTCGCCGCGCGATCGGCGCGCGGGCGCTTGTTCGGCACCAGGAGTCCGAGGACCAGGACGCCGACGAATGCGCAGGCGAGCGAGATCACGAAGACGGTGCCGTAGCCGTTGGGGATGAGGAACAAGACGAAGAAGGCGAGCAGCGGGCCGATGGCCGCACCGATCGTGTCGAGCATCCGGTGCACGCCGAAGGACCGGCCGAGCGTCTCCGGTGTCGAGGATGCGGTGATGAGCGCATCCCGGGGCGCGGTGCGGACGCCCTTGCCGAGCCGGTCGATCGCCACGATGGCGGTGAGGGCTGCGAAGCCGGTGGCGAACAGCAGGCCGATCCTCGCGATGGCGGAGACGCCGTAGCCGAAGAAGGCGATCCACTTCGGCTGGTCGCCACGGTCGGCGGCCCAGCCCCCGGCGATGCGGACGATGGCGCTGATGCCCTGGTAGATGCCGTCGATGAAGCCGTAGGCGACGGTGGAGAGGCCGAGCACCCCGGTGATGTAGAGGGGCAGGATCGCGGCGACCGACTCGGAGGAGATGTCGGTGAACATGCTGGTAATGCCGAGCCCGATGACGACGGAGGAAACCCGGGAGACGTTCCGGCGGGTCGTGCCCGTCGGCGCGTCCTCGCTGGTCGCATCGAGCGTGGCGGTCGCATCCGCCGCGGCAGGCGCGTCCACCGCGGTCTTGCCACGGTCGGAGAAAGAGAGGTACATCGGTGCGCCTTTCAGCTCTTCGCCGTGAAGGCGCCGTAGAGGATGTAGGAATTGCTCCCGCCGGCCGCTCGGCTTGTCAGCGTCACGACGTTGTCACCGCGTTGAAAGGTGAACGCGATCGCACCGCTCGACGCCGGGGCGGGAACGTCGTACATGCCGTATTTTGCGAGGCTGGTGCGGTAGTAGGCGAGCAGGTCGGCGACGGAGAGCGTCGTCGTCGCCGTCAGGCTCGCCTGCAAGCGCTCACCCTGCGTCGCGATCGCGCTTGTTGCGATCTTCGATCCAGGGGCGGGTGGAATCACGGACTCGGGATAGCCGCTGACCAGCTTCCCCTTCGCGCTGGCGGACGCCGGAAGCGGCTTGCTCACCGGGTCCGGGGCAGCCTTCGCGGGTGTCAGCAGCGGAGCGCCGCCCTCTCCGGGGATCACCTCGGTCGTGAAGCGCTTGCTCTGCGGCGGCGCCGTCGTAGCGGGCTCTGGCGACTGAGCGTCCGGGCTGTGTGTCGGCACGGGCGCTGCCGATGCGGTAGGCGACGTCGTGGCGCGATCGGCGGCGGGCGCAGGTTCCGGACCGGGAATCCGGTTCAGAACCGTCGCGCCGACGATGAGCAGGACGGCCGCGGCGACTCCGGTCGCCATCAGCCAGGTGCGCTTCGTGATCATGATGCCGGTGCTCCGTCCGCTCGGGCGCCGATCGGCACGAGCGCCCCATCTTCTTCCCAGTACAGGGCGCCGGTGGCGGGGCAGCGGAGCAGCCCGTCCCCGGCGTCCTCCAGTCGGATGCCCGCTTCGCTCACCCAGCCCAGGCGCCGCGCGGGCACACCCGCGACCAGGGCGAAGTCGGGCACATCCTTCGTGACGACCGAACCGGCGGCGACCAGCGCCCACCGGCCGATCGTGACCGGGGCGATGCACACCGAGCGTGCGCCGATCGACGCTCCGTGCCGCACCGTCACGCCGACGGCCGTCCAATCGTGCGCGTCCTTGAGGGAGCCGTCGGGGTTGATGGCGCGTGGCCAGACGTCGTTGGTGAAGACCACGGCCGGTCCGACGAACACGCCGTCCTCGAGCACGGCCGGCTCGTAGAGCAGCGCGTGGTTCTGCACCTTGCAGTTCTCGCCGAGCACCACGCCAGGACCGACGTAGGCGCCGCGGCCCAGGATGCTTCCCGCACCGACCACGGCATCCTCGCGCACCTGGGCCAGGTGCCAGATGCGGGCGCCGACGCCGATGGTGGCGCGGTCGTCCACGTCGGCCGACGGCGCTATCGTTGCCGTCTTCTCTGCTGTTTCGTTCACTCGCGTCGCCCCCAGGTCGTCGTCTGTGTCATGTCGGGCCGGCGGGCCTCAGTAGGCGCCGGAGGGATGGATGAGCACCCGCAGGGTGCGCCAGAGGATCACGATGTCCCCGGTGAGCGACCAGTTCTCCACGTAGTACAGATCGAGTCGCACGCTCTCGTCCCAGGAGAGGTCGGAGCGGCCGTTCACCTGCCACATTCCGGTGAGACCCGGGCGGATGTAGAGGCGGCGGTGCACGTGCGTCTCGTAGTCGTCGACTTCGCGCCGCAGTGGCGGTCGGGGGCCGACGAGGCTCATGTCGCCGACGAGCACGTTCCACAGCTGCGGCAGCTCGTCGATCGAGAACTTGCGGAGGATGCGGCCGATCCGGGTCACCCGCGGGTCGTCCTTCATCTTGAAGAGGACGCCGGCGCCCTCGTTCTGGGCCGTGAGCCGGGCGAGGCGCAACTCAGCATCCTGCACCATCGACCGGAACTTCAGCATCCGGAACGTGGACCCGTTGCGGCCGACGCGGTCCTGGAAGAACAGAGCCGGGCCGGTGGAGTCGAGCCGAACCGCGAGTCCGACGACCAGCATCAGCGGCAGCAGGAGCAGCAGTGCGGTGCCGGAGGCGGCGATGTCGAAGAGCCGCTTGAGCACGTGCTTGCCGCCCTCGAACTGCGGGATCTCGACGTGGATGAGCGGAAGGCCCTCGACCGGACGGAAGTGGATGCGCGGCCCGGCCACGTCGGTGAGCCGCGAGGCGAGCACGAGGTCGGTGGCCGTGCCCTCCAGAGCCCACCCGAGGTTGCGGGTGTAGGCGCCGCCCTCGCGGGGCTGGCTGGCGAGGATCACCGTGTCGACACGGAGGTCACCGGCGGCCTCGGTCACGCCGTCGAGACCGCAGACCACCGGGACGAGTTTGTCGCCGAGCCGCAGCTTCCCGGCCTGTTCGTCGATCGCCGCGCCCACGACGTTGTAGGCGGCGCCCGACTTCTGCTGGATCTGCCGGACGACGTACTCCACGTCGCCGCGGTCGCCGACGACCAGCGCCCGCGAGAGGTAGTGGTTGTAGCGGCGCTGCTTGAGCAGCCACTGCCGCCACAGCCAGCGGCTGCTCAGCAGGGCGGCCGCGCCGAGCGGGAGCGCCAGCACGAAGTAGCCGCGCGCGACGTCGACCTTGGTGACGAGGAAGGCGATGGCGAGGGTGCCGAAGGTGATCACGCTCGCGCTGACGAGTCGGCGGTACTCGGTGAGCCCGACACCGACGACGCGCGAATCCCGCGTGTGGTACGCGGCGAGGGCGATGAGCCAGGTCGCCGCGATCACGGCGCTGATCTCGGCGTAGGCGATCGGGAAGCCGGCCACACTGGTCACCACGTCGTCGAGTCCGAAGCGCAGGATGAACGCGGCGATGACCGATCCGACGACGATCAGGCTGTCGGTCACGATGAGGCGGGTGCGGTAGCGGCGGGCCCAGGTGTGTTCCGACGAGTGGTAGCGGGGCGCCTGAGGCGAGACGCTGGCGGGGAGGGGTGCCGGCTCGCTGAACGGGCGGTGCCGGAGGCCGTGGCCGAGCGGGCGGGGCCGGATGACGGTCACAGCGTCCACCGCCTGAGTGAGAGGACGGGAGAACCGGCGGCAGCTGGGGGAAAGCCATGGTCTCGAATGGCTTTGCCGCCGCCGGTTCCGACCGTGGGGGTGCTCGCGGCGGAGCGCCGGGCGTTAAGCCCTGCACGCGTCTCGGCGGTCCGTTTCCGGACCGTCGGCTGACGCTGCGCGCACTCGTTCACGAGACCTACCTGTTTCGGGTTGACAGGGTTTCTTCGGGATGTCGCAGACGGGAAACGCTCGGATGAGACCAGGAAACTAAAAGTGATCGTTTCTCATCTATCGACAGAACTGAGATTACATCATTTTCCCCTTCTCCCAATACCCCGAAAGGGGGGTGGGCGCGGTCGCTCCACCCGGTCGTGTCGTACCTCGCGCCTATGCTGTGAGCATGTGCGGCAGGTTCGCGATGGACGACAAGGTCAACGCCGAGATCACCGAGTTCGTGGAGGCCACGGGTCGGCGGCCCGAAGAATGGCGCGCCGACTGGGAGGCCGACTTCAACATCGCTCCGACGGACGACATCCCGGTGCTGATCGACTCCGCCAAGACCCGGGAGCTGCGGTTCGAGCGGGCGCACTGGTCCCTCGTGCCGTCGTGGTCGGACACCCTGAAGCCGAAGTTCCCGACCTTCAACGCGCGAGCGGAGGAGATCGCCGGCAAATCCACCTGGCGGAAGCCGGTCCAGTCCCATCGTGCGATCGTCCTGGCGCGCGGCTACTACGAGTGGCAGGGGCCGAAGGGCAGCAAGACGCCGTACTTCATCCGCTACCCCGAGGGCCGGCTGATGGGCTTCGCCGGGCTCTACTCGTGGTGGCGCGACAAGAGCAAGGCGGAAGACGATCCGGACCGCTGGGTGCTGACGGCCACCATCCTCACCTCCGATGCCGTGCAGACTCTTGCCGACATCCACGACCGCAACCCCGTGATCCTGCCGGAGGACATGTGGCAGCACTGGATCGACCCGTCCATCGTCGGAGACCAGGCGCTGGTCGACGAAGCGGTGCGCGCCGGTGTCGCGGAGGCCGAGACGCTGCGCTTCGACCAGGTGGCGCCCTTCAAGACGAGCGACGACGGGCCGCAACTGATCCAGCCGGTGGATGCGGCCTGACGGTCAGTGCGCCGGCGGTCTCAGCGCGTCAGCTCGATGATGACGCTCCGGTGGTCGGTGATGGTGCGCCCCCGCTCACCGAACCCGATCGCCTGCAGTTCGGGTAGTCCGGATATGTCCTGCTCGCCATCGATCTCGACCTCGACCACCCACACCCGCTCGACGCCGTCGAAGCGCCCGCGTGCAGCGGCCTGAGTCACCGAATACGCGCGGTCGGCCCACGAGTCGTTGCGGTAGTAGGGGGTCCGGAGGGTCACATCCCGCAGCCCGCGGAAACCCTCCGGGTATGTGCGCATGGCCAGACGTGGACGCTGCGAGGGCTTCGCCGACTCGTCGAACACGACCGCGTCGCCGGGCTTGGCGTTGGCGGCCATGGCGGCACTGATCTCCGCCCAGTCGCTGTCGTTCTTCGCAAACGGTCCGCGCTGCAGCACGTAGACCGGCGCGCAGAGCGCGACGAAGACGGCGGTCGCCGCAACGGTCGCGGTCGCGGCGCGTCCCGCATCCCGACCGAGCCGGCGGCCGAGAACGAACAGGCCCTCGGTGATCAGCAGAGCGGCCGCCGGGGCTGCGAAGGTCGAATACCGGCCGGTGTACATCGGATACAGGAGGTTCACCAGCAGCATCAGCCCGGTCGGCAGGAACAGCCAGCTGGCGGCGACGAGTCGGGTGGATGCGGCCCGCGGTCCCGGCAGGACGGGCCGCGAGGCGCGCTGACGCCATCGTTGCCAGGCAGGCCACAGCGCGCAAACGATGAGCCCCCACGCGGGGATGGCAACCCAGGGCATCCCGAACCAGAGGAAGTAGTACCAGATCGCCGGATCGTCCGGCGTTGCGCTCAGGTAGCTGATCTGGTTGCGCTCCAGGAAAGCGAGCACCGCCAGCGGCAACACCGCGACCGCGGCGCCTGCCGCGCACAGCGCCCAGGCGCGCAGAGTGGCCCGGGATGCACGGGTCGCCAGCAGGATGACACCGTGCGCGACGAGCAGGGTCGCGAAGTAGAGAAAGAGGTACGACGCCACCGCCATCCCCACCCCGTATGCAACCCAGGCGGCCCGCCGAGCCGCCGGGGAGAGCCGCCCGCCACCGCCGTCGACCAACCAAAGCAGAAGGAGGGTGAGCCAGGCGGCGGCCGCCGCGGTGAAGGCGTAGGACCGTGCCTCCTCGCCGGCATAGGTCAGCCGGGGCAGCACGGCCGCGACGACACCCGCGATCACCGCGGCGCGCGGGCCGCCGCGGCGCCCCGCGAGCAGGGTGACCGCCGCGACCGCGGCGCCGACCGCCAGCGCGCTCGGCAGCCGGAGCGCGAAGGGGCTCTCGCCCGCCACCCGGATCCAGCCGTGCATGACGAGGTAGTAGAGACCGTGCACCGCGTCCACATGCGTCAGCATGCTCAGCAGACTGCCGACCGGGCGCTTGGCGGAGAGCAGCGTCGCCGCCTCGTCGCCCCACAGGGAGGGGATCCAACTCGCCGCCGCGCACAGCACAGTGGCGATGATCCCGAAAACGAGCGCGATCGTCCAGGGCCGCACCGCTCGAAG
Source organism: Leifsonia sp. 2MCAF36 (assembly GCF_052115525.1). Lineage (NCBI taxonomy): Bacteria > Bacillati > Actinomycetota > Actinomycetes > Micrococcales > Microbacteriaceae > Leifsonia > Leifsonia sp. 2MCAF36. The sequence continues at coordinate 36,934 of NZ_JBFRGV010000008.1, forward strand.
CGGGTGGCCCGCCCGGATGTCCGGTTCGACGAGGACGGTCATATCTCAGCTTCTTAAGCGTCGGACGGGAACACCGACCAGACAACCAGGCAACCCTGGGCGGCGCATGACAATACAGGCGTCAGAGCGGCGACGGAGGTGTGAACATTCAGAGCTCCCCGCGCCGTGCGCCGGCCCAGAGGTCGACGCCGGCGTCGACCGCGTGCTCGTCGATCGCGGCGAGCTCCTCCGCGCTGAACTCGAGGTTGGCAAGTGCGCCGACGTTCTGCTCGAGTTGCTCGACCCGGCTGGCGCCGATGACGAGCGAGGTGACGCGCTCATCCCGCAACGCCCAGGCCAACGCCATCTGAGCGAGCGACTGGCCGCGTCGCTGGGCGAGCCCGTTGAGCGCGCGCAGCCGGTCCACGGCGTCGTCGGTGAGCCAGTCGGCGTCGAACGAGTCGCCCGCTCGGGCGCGCGAGCCCTCGGGGATGCCGTTCAGGTATTTGTCGGTCAGCATGCCCTGTGCCAGGGCGGTGAAGCCGATCACCCCGACGCCGAGTTCGGCCACGATGTCGAGCAGCCCCTCCTCTTCGATCCAGCGGTTCAGCATCGAATACGACGGCTGGTGGATCAGGAGGGGCGTGCCGAGGTCGTGCAGGATCTCGGCGGCGCGCCGTGCATCCTCCGGCCCGTAGGACGAGATGCCGACATAGAGCGCCTTTCCAGAACGGACGGCGGTGTCGAGTGCCTGCATGGTCTCCTCGAGCGGCGTGGTCGGGTCGGGCCGGTGCGAGTAGAAGATGTCGACGTAGTCGAGCCCGAGGCGCTTCAGCGACTGGTCGAGGCTCGCCAGGACGTACTTGCGGCTGCCGCCGCCCTGCCCGTAGGGTCCGGGCCACATGTCCCAGCCGGCCTTGCTCGAGACGATCAGTTCGTCGCGGTAGGGGAGGAGGTCTTCTTTCAGAATGCGCCCGAAGTTCACCTCGGCCGAGCCGTACGGCGGCCCGTAGTTGTTGGCCAGGTCGAAGTGGGTGATGCCGAGATCGAACGCGCGGCGGACGATCGCGCGCTGCGTCTCGAACGGGCGGTCGTCACCGAAGTTGTGCCACAGGCCGAGCGAGAGGGCGGGAAGGTCGAGACCACTGCGCCCGGTGCGGCGGTAGAGCATGTCGTCATAGCGGGAGGGGTTCGCAACGTAAGCCATGACTCCACATTCGTCCGTGTCCGCGGTGATGTCCAACCGGGCGGGACGGTGCGAAACGGAAGCGGCGGCGTGCCCGAGGGCGCCAGCCACAGCAGTCCCTTGATGGCGAAGCCGAGGATGGCGAGCACAGCCCAGATCACCAGCAGAATCACGATGAGAGCAATCATGGTTCTATAAGACCGCGTCCGGGCGCAGCCGTCAATGCCAGTGCCCGACCCTTGCAAACATGCGTTTTCTGTGTTTAGCCGCGTCACGATCCGGGTGAAACCACGTCTTCAATATCAGCGACGTCGGTAAGCACGCATTCCGCTGCCCGACCGCAGATACCGTCAGTGGGGCATCCGGCCCGTCGCACAGTGAACGAAACGAGTACACCCTTCATGATGCGATCCATCACCAAGACGCCGGACATCGTCGGCATCGGCAACACCGTCAACGGCGAGAAGGGCGCCTTCTGATGTCGACCTCCACAAGCACCGCACGTTTCAACACGACCGCCGTCGTTGCGTTCGTCCTGTCCTTCTTCATCCCCATCCTCGGTCTGATCCTGGGGGTTCTGGCGCTGCCGAAGGTCGCCGCATCGGGCGAGCGCGGCTCGGGGCTCGCGAAGTGGGCCATCGCTCTCGGCCTCATCGTCACCGTGAGCTGGATCCTGCAGTTCACGGTCTGGCACTGGATCGTCTTCAGCTGGGACTGAGCTCCGCACGCACAACAGGGACGGCCCCGTCGCGCACTGCGAGGGGGTCGTCCGGTGTTTCGGGACACCACGGATTGCGGGAACGCGCGTCATCATTCGGTTCTTCGTGCGTCTGTAGTGACGAGGCACCTTGTGCCGACTTCGCCCGAGAAAGAAGGAATCCGCGTGATCACCCTGGAACGACTGTCGAAACGCTACGGAGAGCGTCTGGCGGTGAACGAGGTCTCTGCCGTGATCGAGCCAGGTCGGGTGACCGGCTTCCTCGGCCCGAACGGGGCGGGCAAGTCCACCACCATGCGCATGATCATGGGATTCGACCGCCCGGACGGCGGGACTGCCCTCGTCGGCGGCAAGCGTTACGCCGAACTCCACGCTCCCCTGCGCAGCGTCGGTGCCCTGCTCGACGCCAAGGCGGCGCACCCGGGCCGGAGTGCCCGGCAGCACCTGCGGGCGCTCGCGGCCACCAACCGCATCCCGCGTCGTCGTGTGGACGAGGTGATCGAGATGGCGGGCCTCGGCTCCGTCGCCGACAAGCGCGTCGGCGGATTCTCGCTCGGAATGGGACAGCGCCTAGGCATCGCCACCGCGATGCTCGGCGACCCTGGGGTGCTCATCCTCGACGAGCCGGTGAACGGACTCGACCCCGACGGCGTGCGCTGGGTTCGCGAGTTCACGCGATCCCTGGCGGCGGAGGGGAGGACCGTGTTCCTGTCGTCCCACCTGATGACCGAGATGGCGCAGACCGCCGACCATGTGATCGTGCTCGGCCGCGGGCGCGTGCTCGCCGATTCGCCGATCGGCGACCTCGTGGCGCGTGCGTCCGGCGACGTCGTCCGGGTGCGCAGCCCGCGGGTGCGGGCGCTGACGGCCATTCTGGTGTCGCCCGATGTCTCCGTCACCGAAGTCAGGCCCGACACGGTCGAGATCAGCGGCGTCGCCCCGGAGATCGTGGGAGAGGCGGCCGCAACCGCAGGTATCCCTCTCTACGAACTGGTGCCCGTGCGCGCTTCGCTCGAAGAGGCCTACCTCGAGCTCACCGCCGACGATATCGAGTACCGGACGGGGGTGGCGCGATGACCGCGACGCTGTCCGACGACACGACGCAGCTCGGGCGCAGTGGAATCAGTTTCGGGGGTGTCCTCGCCTCGGAGTGGCTGAAGCTACGGACCCTGCGCTCCACGTGGTGGGTCGTCGCCGCCGCGATTCCGCTCACGCTCCTGTTGGCCACGGTGATGGCGCTGAATGTGGGGGCAGAGGACATCGCCGCGGCCCACGGTGACGCGGGGCTCCTTCTCGGCGTCACCCCGGCCGGTGTCAGCGTGCTCTTCCAGCAGTTGATCATCGTCGTTCTGGGCACTCTCGCCATCACGTCGGAGTTCGCAACGGGAATGGTCCGCACGTCATTCGCGGCGGTCCCCTCCCGGCTTCCGCTCGTGGTGGGAAAAGCTCTGGTCGTCGGAGCGGCCGGCTTCGGGCTGGGTGTCATCAACGCGTTGATCGCGTGGGCCGCGGCCTTGCCGATCCTGGTCGGTCGCGGGGCGTCGATCACCTTCGGCGACCTGTCGCCGCTCCTGTGGTCAGTGCTGGGGACCGGTGCCGTGATCGCACTCACGGCGGTCTTCGGGCTCGGCCTCGGCTGCCTGATTCGCGTTTCGGCCGGGGCCATCTCGCTCGGAGTCGGCGCACTGTTCGTCCTGACCTTGGTCGGGCAGCTCATCGCGTTCGCTCTGAAGTCGGACGTGGTCAGGAAGGCCCAGGCCTACCTGTTGAGCAACGCGGCCAACGGAACCGTCGGCCTGCCGAACGGCGACCTCACGCAGTGGCAGAGCCTGATCGTGATGATCTGCTGGGCCGCGGTGGCGTTCGTCGTCGGAGCCATCGCGGTGCGCGTCCGCGACGTCTGAGCGCCGTGTCGTGGGTGTCCGCGCTTCCGGGCTGTCAGCAGCCGACGTGACCGCGAAGGGAGACGCCGGTGCCCATCAGTTTCGCATCGGTGACCGCCTTGCTGATGTGGTCGGAAAGCACCCCGGCGAGCATTTCGCCTTCGGTCTCCCCCCGATCCTTCTCGTGCTGTCGCTCATCCGCGCTCAGCTCGTCGAGGGAGACCGGCTCGGCGTCCCAATTGCGGCTCAGGATGAGGGCGCGCGCCCGCTTGATACGGTCCGCGCTGGTGCCGTCGTCGGTCTGCGGGTCCGGCACGACCGACACCTGCACACAGCCGGGTGCCGTCGAACCGTCGCTCAGGATGAAGGTGCGCTGCACGCTCAGGTCGTAGGGCGTGCCGGATGGGATCGGCGTCGGGGAGGCGGTCGCTGCGGAGGTCGCCGCGATGGCGTCGGGCTCGCTGCCCGCGCATCCTGTCAGTGTCGTCCCCAACGCCGCCATCAGCACAGCCGCCATCCCGACCGCGATCACTGCCCCGTTTTTCCGCATCCGCGTGCGCATACGCCCCCCGTCGTCGGCCCCCAGCATAGCGACGACGAAGTGACCCGCTACGGGGGCACTCGAACTGGGGCGCGCAGTCGCCGAGCGCGGAGGCGTACCGTGTGCGGCATGTTCCGGTTCCCTCACGCGACGAGCCGTCGGCGGCCCGACCCCGCCGCCGGCTCGTTGCTGGCCGGCGCCATGGCGGTCGGGATCCGCGACATCTACGGGCACACCGTCACCTACGTGGCCGCAGACCTGGACTACGTCGAGCGCCTGTTCACCGACCTCGGTTCCGAGGACGGCTTCGTCGGCGACGAGTTCACTCTGCAGAGCCTGGGCTGCCTGATCGGCGAAATCCTGGTCCGGACGGATGGTGGCCGCTGGAACGTGGTCGCGCGACGCCGCGCCGCACCGGACGACGCGGGACTCGAGGTCGTGCTGCCGAACGGCCGTGTCGTGGACCCGATCCGCGCTGCGTACGACCGCGCGGGCCAGGGTGCCGACTCGTCGGTCATCCGGTTCCGCGAGGTCGCCCTCGCCTCCTGAGGCCGGACCCAGCGCTCGGCCCTTTTCGGTCGACGCCGGACCGGTAGCGCGCCGCTCTGCGCAACCGGGTCTTGACGTGCGCTCGCATCCGGTCGTACCGTGTATTCAACCAAACGGTTTAATAAGCGATATGCGACAAAGGAGCACATCATGACCCAGGTCATCGCCGACATCTCGGTCTCCCTCGACGGCTTCGTCACCGGCCCGAATGTCGGGCTTGGCAACGGAATGGGCGACGGTGGAATGGCCCTGCACGCCTGGGCGTTCTCCGACGACCCGGACGAGCGGAGGTTGCTCCAGGAGGGCACCGCGCGGTCGGGCGCGGTGGTGCTCGGTCGCCGCCTGTTCGACATCATCGACGGCCCGGACGGGTGGAGCGACGAGGTCGGCTACGGCGCCGAGGAGGTGGGCAAGCCGTCCTTCGTGGTGGTGACCAGCGCGGCGCCGGAGTCGTTCCGCCTGACCGGGCTGGACTGGACGTTCGTCACGACGGGGCTCTCGGATGCCGTGGCTGCCGCTCGGGAGCGGGCGGAGGCTGCATCCGCGGCGAGCGGGCGTGAGCTCGACGCTGTTCTGATGGGCGGCGGCGCACTGGTCCGCTCGGCGGTCGCGGCCGGCCTCGTCGACTCGCTCACCCTGCACCTGGCGCCGGTGCTGCTCGGGTCGGGCACTCCCCTGTTCGTCGGCGCTCCACCGCGCACCCTGCACCAGCGCTCGGTGGTGGTCACCCCCGCGGCGACGCACCTCACCTACGACATCCACTGACCGGGCGCGAGACGGAACGAGAGGGTGAGATCCATGCCAGACCGTTCCGCCGTCGACCGCATCGTCGCGGCGAACCGGTACTTCGTGCTCGACCGCGGATGCGGAAGGGCGCCCATGGGCGACACCGGCGTTCTTCGCTCCGTTGCCTTTCACTACGCTTTTTGACGGCCGGGGTCGCATCCGCTCCCGCACTACGCCACAGTGTCCAGATGAGCTTCGGACCGGCACGTTCCCTGGAGCAGCTGTTCGCGACCAGGTCGAGCATCAAGTGGCGCCGCTACCCCGCGGACGTGCTGCCGGTCTTCGTCGCCGAGATGGACTTCGATGTCGAGCCGACCATCCTGGACCGCGTCGCCGAGACTCTGCGTCACTCGGACACCGGCTACCTCGACTCGGCCGGTCCGCTCGCCCCGGCGTTCGCCGCCTTCGCCGCCCGCGAGTGGGGTTGGGACGTCGACCCGGCGACCGTGCACCTCGCGACCGACGTCACCGTCGGTGTGGTGGAGGCGCTGCGGCTGGCGCTGCCCGAGGTCGGTGGACGCGTCGTCCTGACGCCGCCGGTCTACCCGCCGTTCTTCGAGATGGTGGACGAGGCGGATGCGGTGGCCGTCACGGTCCCGCTGCTGGAGGAAGAGGACTGGTCGCTCGACCTGGCCGGAATCGAGGCGGCGTTCGCCGCGGGAGCCGACGCGCTGCTGCTGTGCAACCCGCAGAACCCGACCGGCCGATGTCACAGCCGCGACACCCTGGAGGCGCTCGCTGTGCTCGCCGCGCGGTTCGGCGTGTTCGTGGTCAGCGACGAGGTGCACGCGCCGCTCACCCATCCCGGAGCCGTCTTCACACCGTTCGCCCCGATCGCGCGGGCCGCGGGTGCGCGATCGGTGACCGTCACGTCGGCCAGCAAGGCCTGGAACCTCGCGGGCCTCAAGTGTGCGGTCGTCGTCGCCGCCGACGACTGGTCCGCCCGGCTTCTCACCGCCCTGCCGGAGGAGCTCGCCGCACGGACGAGCATTCTCGGTCTGCACGCCAACGTCGCTGCGCTCTCCTGCGTGGCCTGGCGCGACGAACTCGTCGAGCTGCTGGTCTCCAACTACCGGCTGCTGGAGGCGGAGCTGGCGGCCCACGTGCCCTCCGTCCGCGCCGTCCGGCCGGAAGCCGGTTACCTGGTCTGGCTCGACTTCCGCGACGCCGGCCTGGGCGACGACCCGGCCCGTGTTCTCATCGACGAGGGACGCGTCGCCCTCAACTCGGGGCTGCCGTTCGGCGATCCCGGCCGGGGGTTCGCCCGCATCAACCTCGCCTGCAACCCGTCGACGGTCGTCGAGGCGGTGCGGCGCATAGCGGCGACCGTCGCATCGGACCGCTCGGAAGCGGTGCTCGCCGGCTGATCTCCGGAACCGGTACCGATTCCCGTCCAGGTTCGGTCGGAGCACTGGGCCGAAATCTCCGACGGGCCGCGGCCGGAAGGAGATTCCGGCGGCCGATCGCCGGGAACTCCGACAGAAGGGGCAGATCTCCGACGCAGGCGGCTGACCGGCCGTGTCGTCAGTCGGAAGGCGTGCCCGCCGCGGCCAGCGCGCGGGACAGGTCGTCCATGATGTCGCGCGCACTCTCCAAGCCGATGGACAGGCGGATGAGGCCCGGCCCGATCCCCGCCTCCGCCTGCTCCTCCGGGGTCAACTTGGCATGGATGGTGCTGGCGAGATGGATCGCGAGGGTGCGGACGTCGCCGATGTGGGTCATCGGCGAGATCAGCTCCAACGCGTCGATGAAGCGGCGTGCGGCGTCACGCCCACCGGCCAGTTCCAGGGAGACGATGGAGCCGGCCCCCAGCGGAAGGTAGCGTTCCGCCCGCGCGTGGAACGGGTTCGACGGGAGGCCGGGGTAGTGCACGACAGCAACCTCCGGCCTGCCCTCCAGCCATTCGGCGACAGTCCGCGCACTGGCGACGTGCCGATCCATCCGCACCGACAGCGTCTCGATGCCGTGAAGCAGCAGGAACGTGCTGGTCGGGGGAATGGTCGGGCCGTATTCGAGCACGATCACGCTCCGCACGTAGGCCAGGAACGCTCCAGCCCCGAAGCGGGAGACGTAGGACGGGACGCCGGGTCGGGGCTCCGCGGTCAGTTGCGGGAACCGCTCCGGCTGCGCTGCCCAGTCGAATGTCCCTGCATCGACGATGGCGCCGCCGATGACGGAGGCGTGGCCGGACAGCCACTTCGACGTCGAGTGGATCACGATGTCCGCGCCGTCCTCGATCGGGCGCCACAGGTACGGGGTGGGGACGGTGTTGTCCACGACGAGCGGCACGCCGGCCGCATGGGCCAGCCGCGCGATGCGCTCGATGTCCACCACCTGGCCGAGCGGGTTGGGCAGCGTCTCCGTGTAGACGGCTTTGGTGGTCGGCCGGAAGCGGGACGCCCACTCGGCATCGTCCGCGTCATCGGGGACGTACTCGAACTCGATTCCCTGCCGCTGGAGCACGCCGCGGAACATTTCGCGGGTGCCCTCGTAGAGCGAACGTGTCGCCAGAATGTGGTCACCGCTGCCCGCGAGAGCGCTGATCGCGGTGGCGATGGCCGCCTGCCCGCTCGCGACGACGATCCCGTCCACACCGCCTTCGAGGTCGGCGATCCGGCGACCCGCGACCGCATTGGTCGGGTTCTCGTTTCGCGAGTACGCGCGGTGGGCGCTCCGGCCCGCGAACCGCTCCTCTCCATCGTCGAAACTGTCGAAGACGTACGCCGCCGTCTGGTAGATCGGTGTCACCCGCGAGCGGGTGTCGGAGTCGACGACGGCTCCGGCGTGGATCTGGCGGGTCTCGAAATCGAGCGGGCGGGTGCGTTCGTCCGGCATGGGGTCACTGTAGTGACAGCGCCGGGACCATGCCAGACGTGTTGCGCCGTGCGTCGCCGACGTCGGGGGAGCGCGGTGGCTATCCCGCCGCGTCGCCGGGTGTGCGCGGCAGCACCACTGTGCGCTCGACGATCGCGCTGGCGACCGCCGTGATGCCCAGCTGGTTGCGCCGGGCGTAGTCGCGGATCACCGTGAAGGCCTCGTTGATGCTGACTTTGTGCAGCTGCGCGATCACGCCTTTGGCCTGCTCGATGACGATGCGGCTGTTGAGCGCCGTCTGCAGCTGCTCCCGGATCGTCTCGCTCTCGTGCAGCGTCCTCTGGTGCAGGATGCCGATGGTCGCGACGTCGGCGAACGCTTGGGCGGCGACCAGGTCGTCCTCGGGCAGCTCACCGCGCGCCTCCCGGAGCAGGTTCAGCGTGCCGATCGTGGTCTCACGCAGCCGGAGCGGGATGGCGACGATCGACCCGAAGCCCTGGTCGAGGGCCTTGTCACGGAACTGCTCCCAGCGTGGGGGAGACAGTGTGATGTCGGGGAGGGAGACGATCTGACCGGTGGTGAAGCATTCGATGCACGGCCCCGAGTAGGCGCTGAGCTGGAAAACCTCCACCAGACGACTCGCTTCGCTGGTGGACGCCATCAGGTCCAGGTCCCCGGTCTCGTCCGCCAGGAGAACACCGGAGGCGGTGACCTCGAGCAGGTCGCTGCAGGTGTCCACCAGTCGTTGCATGAGGTCGACCACGTCGTAGCCGGCGACGAGCGTGTCGGCGAAGCCCGCGAAGGCGCGGAGGAGTTCGAGCTCCCGCACCCGCGCGGTCATCGGGTGCCTCCGGCTTCCATGCTGTCGTCGGTGAAGTCCAGCATGCCGGAGACCACATCCCGTGAGACGTCCATCATCGAGCGGCCGGTCGCGAAGGCGTGGCCCTGGATGACGAGCCGCGCGTCGTCGGCGCTGAGGTCGAGCTGCGCGAGCACCATACCGGTGGCCTGATGGATGAGGCGCCTCGAGAAGGGGCTCTCCGGCTCCTCCGGGTCCTCCAGGCTGGACCGGATCAGCGCACGCCGCAGCACCTGACGTCCGACGAGGTCGGCGAGAGACGCGGCCTGGCGGGTCTGGATGCGGTCGAGCGTCATCGCGCCGCGCGAGTACATGTCGATGGCCCCGATCTGGAGTGAACCGACCAGCATCGGGAACGCGAACAGCGCCCCCACCCCGTCGGCGATGGCGGCCTCGGTGAAGGCCGGCCAGGTTCCTCTCGGCCGGCGAAGGTCCGGTTCGAGGACGGGCCGGGCGCTGCTGAGCGCGTCCCAGCAGGGGCCGACGCCGAGGTCGAACTGCAGCTCGTCGAGCCGGGCCGCAATGGTGTCGCTGGCGGAGACCGTTTCGGACCCGAGGAGGTCGCCGAGCGTGGAGATCGCGGTGCCTGAGACCGGAAAAAGGTCGACGAAGGTATCGGTGAGGTCTCTGTCGGGAGGGACCTCGCCGCGGAGGTCACGCATCGCCTGCGTGAAGCGCTCGTCTTCGTTGGCCATCGCTTCAATTATTGCGTCATCGTCGACGGTCGGAGGGGGCAGGCTCGGCGAAATCGGTGGTGTCGACTCGGTCTCGCGCATCGAGCTCTCCAACCCTGGGGCCGTTCGCGTTGCCCGATATGGATGATCGGCGCGTTTCGCGTGGTTTGCAATGGGGTACGGAGAACGACTATCGCTGCAGCGTGACTCTCGGATTCTCGCCGAACTGCGCGCGGTAGGCCTCCGCGAAGCGGGGGACGTGCGGGAAGCCCCACCTGCGGGCGATGTCGGCGACGGTGTGGCCGTTGGTCGGGTCGGCGAGCAGTAGGTCATTCCTCGCGGCCTCCAGGCGCAGCAGACGGAGGTGCCGCATCGGAGAGTGTCCGACGATGCGTGCGAAGGCGTCCTGGATGCCACGCGGCGAGAGCCGCGCAGCCGCGGCGATGTCGGCGATGGTGACCGGCTCGGCAACGTGCTCCTCCATGTACGCGATGGCTCGCCGAACGGAGGCGGGCAGAGCGGCGGCCCCGTCCCGGGGCGCTGCGACCTCGAGGGTCGAATTGGGGAACACGGTCAGCAGGGTCGCGACCAGATGGCGCGCGGTCTCATCCCAGATCAGGTCGTTGTGCAGCAGGTCGGGATGTGCGGCGACCTCTTCGCGAGCGTGGCGCTCCACCGCGCGCCAGAGCGCCTCGTGCACCGGGCTGATGGCGCGGGTCTCCGTGAAGCGGACGCCGGTCGCGGAGACGCCGAAGTGGTTTCGCGCGTAGGCGTCGATGGTGGCGCGTTCGAGGCGCACGGTTCGTGCGCTGTGGGAGCCGGTCCAGGATGCATCCAGGCGGCGGGGCGGGATCAGCATCAGCCGGCTCGAGTCGAGTGTTTCGCGGCCGGCGGTGACGGTCACGGATCCGGCGTAGACGTCGCCGACGGTGAAGAAGCTGTTGGCTTCGCTTCGTCCGCGGCCGTCCGCCGTCCAGTCGAAGGAGGACAGAGTCACGGTGGGGTCGCCGCTCTCGAGCGTCGACACCCCGAAACGGTGTTCGTCGTCCGTTCGGATGTCCACGTTCCGGTAGACCGGAGCGAGAGCCTCGATGGCTTCTTCCGGACGGCTCGCGGCCCACGACAGGCTGTACTGCATCGTTGCGCACCCCTCGACGACTCGAATCGGTGTCGCCGGGGTCTGGGGTGACCCTTCGAATGGTAGGGCCGCTGGTGTCGGCCGTAAAGGTGTGCGCTGCGTCAGGCGTCGTCGTGGTCTTCGCGCAGGGATCGGATCATGCTCTTCAGGATGCCGGAGGCGGCCGACTGCTCCGCCGGGGTCAGCCCGGCCAGCATCCGGAGCTCCACGGACCGGACGGCCGCCGTCGCCTGTTCGAGGCTTCTCCGGCCCTGTGGGGTGAGCCGCGCGGGGAGGACCTTGCCGACGGGCGCCTCGGCGGGCCTGGTCACGGAGCCGTCGCGTTCGAGCGCCTGTAAGAGCACATTCATCGTCTGCCTGGTCACGAACGCGCCACGCGCGAGTTCGGAGTTCGACAAGCCGGGTCGCTGGGCGAGCAGTTCCAGGCAGGAGTAGTGCGTCACGCTCATCCCGAGCGGCCGGAGCACGTCCTCCATGGCAGCGCGCAGCGCGCTCGAGGCTTCTTTGAGCAGGTACCCCAGGGACGTTTCCAGGTCGACGCCGACACCGTCTTGACTCATGTCAGCATTCTGACATAGGCTGTGCGTGTCAGAAAACTGACACACAACGAAGGAGCTCCACATGCCCGCGATCGGCCCCGACTTCATCTCGCTCCAAGCGCGAGACCTCGACGCGTCCCAGGCCTTCTACGAGCGGTACCTCGGGCTCGTCCGCTCGCCCGCCGGACCCCCGCACGCCGTCGTCTTCGAGACGAAACCGATCGCCTTCGCCCTGCGCGACATCGTCCCCGGCACCGATCTCGCAGTGGCCGCTCAGCCGGGCATCGGCGCCGCGATCTGGCTCCGTGCGACAGATGTGCAAGCCATCCACGACGCTCTCGTCGCCGACGGCCACACCATCGTCGCGGCCCCCGTCGACGGCCCCTTCGGCCGGACCTTCTCGTTCGCCGACCCCGACGGCTACCAGATCACCCTCCACGACCGGGCCTGATCGGCATCCCCCTGCATTTCCAGGATAACGCGGGGTGGGTGGCTTGCCACAAGGGCCCGGTCAGGGCGGAGAATCGTCGATCGTGACTCTTTCGACCAGCGCCTTCGCCCTGCCCGACCGACTCGCCGCCAAGCGCGACACGAACCTGATTGCGGGGGATGAATCCCACTTCGCGGCCATCGCCGAAAGCCTGGAGGAGCAGATCTCCCAGCTGACCGATCGTCTTGCGGCGGAGCGCCTGCAGCCGGGCGGCCAGGGGCAGGAGGCGATGGACCGCGACATCGAGATCCACCGACTGTCCGCGCGCCTCCGGACCCTTCGCCGCTTCACGCTCGACCTGTGTCTCGGCCGGATCGTGGCGGAGGGGAGCGACGAGCCGATCTACATCGGACGGCTCAGTCTGTCGGATCGGTCGGGAAAGCGGCTCCTGATCGACTGGCGCGCACCAGCGGCCGAGCCGTTCTTCGCGGCGACGCACGCCAACCCGATGGGCCTGGTGAGCCGGCGCCGGTACCGCTGGAACGGCCGCCGCGTGAGCGACTACTGGGACGAGGTCTTCACCGAGGACGGCCTGGACGGCAACGTTGCGCTCGACGACCAGTCCGCCTTCATCGCCAGCCTCGGCACCAGCAGGTCGCCGCGGATGCGCGACGTGCTCAGCACCATCCAGTCGGATCAGGATGCGATCGTCCGGGCGCCGTCCCGGGGTGCGCTGGTCGTCGACGGCGGACCCGGTACGGGAAAGACGGTCGTGGCTCTGCACCGTGCCGCGTACCTGCTGTACTCCGACCCGCGTATCGCCCGCGGCGACGGGGTGCTGTTCGTCGGGCCCAGCGACGGGTATCTGGCCTACGTCGAGGATGTGCTCCCGAGCCTGGGGGAGGACAGTGTGCAGATCTGCACCCTTCGCGATCTCGTTGCGGAAGGTTCGGCTGCCTCCGTGGAGTCGGATCCCCGGGTCGCTGCGCTCAAGGCCTCCGGTGCACTGATCTCGGCGGTCGATGCGGCGATCCGGTTCTACGAGGTCCCTCCGTCTTCGGGCATGACGGTGCAGACGCCGTGGGCAGACCTCCGCCTCGGCGCCGCGGAGTGGGCGGAGGCGTTCGACTCGGCCGATCGCGGCACGCCGCACAACGAGGCACGAGCGCAGGTCTGGGAGGCGCTGCTCGACATCCTGGTCGACCGCTTCGACGCTGAGGAGGTGCCGCCGCACCTGGTGCGCAGGGCGCTGCTGCAGAACGAGCAGTTGACCGGAACGTTCGCGCGCGCGTGGCCGCTCCTGGACCCGGTCGGCGTGGTGAGCGACCTCTGGTCGGTGCCCGCCTATCTGCAGGTCTGCGCTCCGTGGCTCGACGATGAGCAGGTGGCGCTGCTACAGCGCGACGATCCGCGGGCCTGGACGGTGTCCGACCTGCCGTACCTGGACGCTGCGCGGCAGCGGGCCGGCGACCCCGAGGCACCCGGTCGTGCTCGCCGCCGCTCCACGGAGCTCGCGGCCCAGCAGGAGCAGATGGCGCGCGTCGTCGACGACCTGATCGCCGCCGACGACTCGGAGATGCTGGTGATGTCGATGCTGCGCCGCGCGGACGCCCAGAACAGCCTGATCGACGAGTCCGCCCTCCCCGGCGCCACACCCGACCAGCTCGCCGGGCCGTTCGCGCACGTCATCGTCGACGAGGCGCAGGAACTCACCGACGCGGAGTGGGACATGCTGCTGCGACGCTGTCCGTCGCGCAGTTTCACCATCGTCGGCGACCGCGCGCAGGCCAGGCACGGCTTCGCAGGGACCTGGCAGGAGCGGCTCGACCGTGTCGGGCTCACGGACGTCGACGTCGTCTCCCTGACGATCAACTACCGAACGCCGACGGAGATCATGGCCGAGGCGGAACCGGTGATCCGTGCCGCGCTGCCCGATGCGAACGTCCCGACCTCGGTCCGCAGCAGCGGAGTGCCGGTCGTCCACGGCGCGGTCGCCGAGCTGGAGGGCGTCCTGGACACCTGGCGCGCCGACCATGCGGAGGGGGAGGGAATCGCCTGCGTCATCGGTGTGGATCCGGATGCGGCCGGCCGCCTGTCCGAACCCGGCTCGCGCATCCGGTACCTGACGCCCGAACTGTCCAAGGGGCTCGAGTTCGATCTCGTGGTCGTCATCGAGCCGGAGCGGTTCGGCACGGGCATCGAGGGCGCGGTCGACCGGTACGTGGCGATGACACGCGCCACTCAGCAGCTGGTGCTGCTGAGCGGCGCGTGACGGGAAGGGCAGTGGGTGCCGTCGCGTCAGGCCGCCGAGCGCCGGCGGCGGTCAGCTCCCGCGATTCGCCGTGGCGACCGCCGCGGCGCGGGAGTTGACGCCCAGCTTCCGGTAGAGCGTCCGGGTGGTGCTCTTGATCGTGTTGGGACTGACGAACAGCTCGGCAGCGATGGTCGACATCGGCATGCCGGTCCGGAGGAGGTCCAGGATCTCGCGTTCCCGTTTGGTGAGCTTCGGGAGTCCGGTGTGTTCGACGATGGTGTGCCCGCTCCCGTGCAGGGGCTCGCCCGCCACCTTCGAAAGTTCGGCCAGTGTCTTCGACGGCAGGAAGCTGTAGGTCGAGAACAGGCGCTCCGCTCCGACGATGGCGTTGGCTTGACGGAAAGCATCCGCCGCGGTGGACGTCTGGTCGAAGGCCAGGTGGGAGGCCGCGGCGATGAGTTGCGCCGGCGCCTCGACGCGCGGGGCCACGGTCTGGGCGACAGCCGCTTCACTGTGCTCCAATGCGTCGCTGTAGCGCCCGGACTGGTAGGCGGACAGGGCGGCGAGGAGGTGGTCCAGAGCGGAGGGAGCCGCGGGCAACGGTCGCTGAATGCGAAGCCTCGGACGCAGCCGGGCGAGCCGGGCTTCGGCAGCTTTGATGTATCGCCCGTTCGCCCCCCGGAGGTCGTGCGCCTCCGGGTGACGCTCGAGCTCGTTCTCGAGGTGGGCGTGCACCGAGGCGGCGCCGGGCTTCGTGTGTTCCAGCATGGCCGACAGCCAGAGGGCCGCAGCCCAGTGCTCACCGAGCGGCAGGCCGAAGGCGCGCGCCAGGTGGGCCGCAGCATCCGGGTGGCCCTGATCGTGGCGGAGAAGCGTCGAGGCGAGGAAGACCACCACGTCGTAGCGTCCGTTGGTGGCCGGCTCGGCGTGGGCGCGGGCGAGCCACAGCTCGGCCAGACGTAGCCGTCCGCGTTCGGCGTGGTACCACGCGACGTGTCCCGCGGTCCGGCGGGCGACCACCGGCTGTTTCGTCAGCCGGGCGAGCTGATAGGCCTCCTCGTACTCGGCGAGAGCGCCGGGGGTATCCGTCGCGTCCAGCGTGCGTCCCCACTGAAAGCGCAGGTGCGGGATCGACGCGACGAACGGCGCCCGCTCGGCCGGGCTGAGGGCGCGCAATGCCTTTCTCGCCTCCTGGGCCGAGCGACGGGCCTCATCCAGCCGGCCGGCGGTGCGGGCACCGGCTGCCTGACCGGTCAGCAGGATCAGGGTGTTGAGGGTCGACCCGTTGCCCTCGCTCGGCGGCGGGGCGAGCCTGCCGTCGTGGAAGAAGCGGCGCGGATCGCCGTCGATGCTGACCTGCTGGAGGTAGTTCGCCGCGACGAGGAGACCGGGCGTCTCGACGAAGGCTTCCCCGGGCAACGCCTTGAGCGCGGCCAGGAGCTGCTCGGGTGCTGCGCCGGCGAACGCATCCCAGTGCTGCTCGATCACTGATGCGGCCGCCTGCCACCCGTCACGTGTCGCGACCTCCGTCACCAGGGCCGGCAGGTCGTGCGGCCTCCGCTTGGGGTCGACCCTCGTGTCCTCGTTTGTGTCCTCACTGGAACTCATCGCGCATTCACCCGGTCAGCCTCTCAGCCTTTTCGAAAACCCGGCGATCGTCGGTCCCCGCCCGCTCGGTGGAGGCCCGCGCGGCCCGCGTTCGCGGCCGGCCGCCCCTGCGGATTCGGCGGGGAGGCACTTAAACGCTACCCCCCAATCGGGGGTCGAACGGGGTGGTTTTCGAGGGGTTCGGGGTGAAATTTGCGTCGCTGCAAAGACACGGGCGTGTCACCGCCGCTTAGCTGAGTCCTGATGGGGGGGCGTGTGTCCCCACTGGAAACTAAGGGGAGGTCTCCGTGGGGACACACGACGACACCGGGACACGAGTCGGCCTGTTGCCGCGGCTGCGATCGCGCCGGCTGCGAGTGGCGGCATCGCTCGGCGCGTTGGCTCTGATGCTGTCGACGGTGAGCGCGACAGCCCTCGTGTTGACGACGCCGACCGCCGCGCAGGCCGCGCCTGGCACTCCCGGGACTCCGCAGGCACCTTCGGTGGCCTTCCAAGAAGACTTCGAGAACGGGCCGGGGACTACGCCCCAGGCGCTGACGGCGTACACCGGCGTCGGTGGCCAAAAGTACACCTCCGATCCGCTCTGGCTGGCCAACTGCAACGGTCAGATCGTCAACGCCACCATCCCCTCGACGACTCTCGGCAACTGTCAGACGGAGAACGACGCCGCCCATTTGCGCCAGTTGGCGTATGCACTGGGGGCGAACGCGGGCTCGGCAACCCCAGCGACGAATGACGTCGTGGCGGCATATACGGAGAACAACCCCGGCGCGAACGCTACCGAATTCCAGACCGTCAGCAACATCCCCCTCGCGACCTCATCGGGTCGATTCCTCACCTTCAGCGTCGACACGGCCGCCCAGAACTGCGCAGCATCCGCGCCGCTCTACCAGTTCGCGTTCCTGAACCAGACGGGCGCAGCCAGCAACGTCGGCGGCGTCGTCAACGCCTGCACCTCGACGAAGACAGTGCCTGTACCAGCCAACGGCTCGTTGCCCGCCGGCGATATCAAGGTCGGCACATACACGTCGAACGGTTCTCTGTTGTTCAACGGCTCCACCCTTGGCATCCGGATGCAGAACGCGAACGGCTCCGGCGTCGGCAACGACGCCGCGTTCGACAACATAAAGATCCTCGATGTCACCCCGCAGCTGGACAAGGCGTTCACGCCCGCTGCAGTCCAGACCGGCGGCACCTCGACCTTGACCTTCACGGTGACCAACACCAGCGAGCTCGCCTCCAAAGCCGGCTGGGGCTTCACTGACGACCTCCCGGCCGGGCTGACCCTGGCCAACGCGACGGTCGGCGGTACCTGTAACGCAACCACCACCGCGACCGCGGGGGGCACGTCCGTTGCGGTGACCAACGGCACCCTGACCGCGGGCCAGCAGTCCTGCACCATCACCGTCCAGGTCACCTCCCCGGTCGCCGGCAGCTTCACCAACGGCCCGGGCAACGTCACTCCGGTCGGCCTGAACCCGCCCGGAAGCAGCACGGTCACCTTCTCGAACCTCGCGATCCCGAATGTGACCTGCACGACCGACCCGGTCATCTTCAACACCGGGTACAATTCCACCTCCGGCGGCCAGACAGCCGACGGCTCGACGGATGAGCGGTGGACTGTCGCCGGCGGGTTCGACGGGTTGAACCATGTCACCACCACGACTGGCCCGACAGGGCCGTCGCCTGCCGCCCTGCCGCCCGCAGGCACCACGTACGCTCCGGCATACGCGGGCAAGGTCAACACCCTGTGGGCAAACAGCCAGTCGGGAAAGTCCCAGTGGATCTCTGCCGACTATGTCCCGCCGGCAAGCGGCACCAACCAGTCCACGGGATATGGCGACTGGTACTACCGGTACCAGTTCAACCTGGATCCTGTAGTAGATCCTGCGTCGTTCCAGCTCGATATGTCTTGGCTGGCGGATAACAGCGTCGCCGGAGTCTGGGTGAACGACATTGCGCAGAGCGGTGCAAACCTGCCGCAGACCCCGAACACGCCGTACATCGGTGGTGGCTTCCTGGCCGGCGGCGCGGCGACCACGTCGTTGGCGGGCAACTGGCAGACCGGACTGAACACCATCCTCGTGCAGGTCAAGAGCTTCTACGCGGCTGAGGGCTTCAACGCCGAGGTGCGTTCCACGGCGCTCTGCCCTGCGCCCGCGTACACCGTGACCAAGGCGGCGTCCGCAGCCACCGTGCAGCCTGGCGGGGACCTCACCTACACGGTGCAGGTGAAGAACACGGGCAACGTGCCCTACACGGCGGCCAACCCGGCACAGATCAGCGACAATCTTTCCGACGTCCTGGACGACGCGGCGTACAACGGCGACGCGGCGGTGTCGTTCTCCGCCGGGTCGACCTCGGCCGCGCCGTCAGTGACCGGTTCCACGCTCTCCTGGTCTGGCCCGCTGGCGGTCGGGGAGACCGCGACCATCACCTACTCGGTGAAGGTGGACTCCCCGGACACTGGTGACCACTCCCTCGGCAACACGGTCACTCCGGGAACAGGGGGAAGCTGCGACCCGGCCGGTTCGTGCGCGACGACCACCCCGGTGCAGTCCTTCAGTGTGACCAAGAAGGCCGACACGTCCACTGTCGTCCCCGGCGACACGATCACCTACACGATCGCCGTGAAGAACACCGGAAAGGTCGACTACACGGCGGCGGCCCCGGCCTCCTTCACTGACGACCTGTCGGCGGTGCTGGATGATGCGGTCTACAACAACGACGCCACAAGTGGGGCCACCTACTCCGCACCGACGCTGTCTTGGTCGGGCGCCCTCGCCGCCGGTGACACGGTCACGATCAGGTACTCGGTGACCGTGAATACCCCTGACACGGGCGACACGCACCTGGACAATAGCGTGGTCACCCCTCCCGGCGGTGGTGGTAACTGCGAGGTCGGCTCGGCCGACCCGGAGTGCACTGTCCTGATCCCGGAGGGCTCGTACACGGTCTCGAAGACGGCTTCGACCACGACGACCCGCGCGGGCGACACCGTCATCTACCAGGTGACCGTGCGCAACACCGGGTCTCGTGACTACACGGCGCAGTTTCCGGCAGCGTTCTCCGACAACCTCTCGCGGGTTCTGGATGACGCCACGATCACCTCGGGTCCGGACAACGGGGCCACGGTCACCGGGAACACGCTGAACTGGTCCGGTCCGCTCGCGATCGGCGCATCCGTCACCATCAGCTACACGGTCACGGTGAACAACCCCGACACCGGCGACAACGTGCTCACCAACACGGTTCGCCCGACAGGGCCGGGCGGTGGCTGCGACACCCCAGCGGACTGCACGACCACGACCGACGTGCGCGCCTTCACGACATCGAAGACGTCCTCGCCTGCCGGTGCTGTGAAGCCGGGCGACACGGTCACCTACACGGTCACGGTGAAGAGCACCGGGACGGCGGACTTCACCGCCGCGAACCCGGCATCCTTCACCGACGACCTGTCGGCGGTGCTGGATGACGCGACTGTCACCGGGGCACCGGACAACGGGGCGACCATCACCGGGACCACGCTGTCCTGGTCCGGTGCGCTTGCTGCCGGAGCCACGAAGACGATCACCTACACGGTGACCGTGAAGGACCCGGACACCGCCGATCATGTGCTGACCAATGCTGTGGTCCCCGGTGGCGGCGGTAGCTGCGTGCCCAACGAGTGCGGCACGACCAACGTGGTCAAGTCGTACAGCCTGCAGAAGACGTCCTCTGCTGCCGGAGAGGTCCACCCGGGCGACACGGTCACCTACACCGTGGTCGTGACGAACACCGGCCAGGCGGACTACACCGCTGCTGACCCGGCGACGGTGACCGATGACCTGACCAACGTCCTCGACGACGCCACCTACGTTGCCGGTTCGGCGACGAACGGGGCGACGGTGAACGGCCTGACGCTGAACTGGTCTGGTCCGCTCGCGGTCGGCGGAACCCAGACGATCACCTACCAGGTGCTCGTCGGGCCGGCGGGCACAGGTGACGGCACGTTGACCAACGTCGTGACCGGCGGCGACTGCGCCACCCCGGCCGACTGCACCACCACGAACCAGGTGCGGGCGTTCACGGTTACCAAGACCGCCGATGCGACCGAGGTCGTCCCGGGCGCCACGGTGACCTACACGATCACCGTGAAGAACACGGGTGTCGTGGATTACACGGCGGCCGCGCCGGCGTCCTTCACCGACGACCTGACCGACGTGCTGGATGACGCGACCTACAACAACGACGCGACCGGTGGTGCGACCTACGCAGACCCGACGCTGTCGTGGTCGGGCGCATTGGCGGCGGGCGCAACCACGGTGGTCACCTACTCGGTGACCGTGAAGGACCCGGACACCGGGGACCAGCACCTGAACAACACGGTCGTCACCCCGCCTGAGGGAGGCTGCCCGGCCGGCACCGATAACGCTCAGTGCAGCTCGATCGTGCCCTCTGGGTCGTACACGGTCGCCAAGACCGCGTCGACGCAGACGGTCAGCCCCGGTGGCACCATCACCTACACGGTGACGGTGACGAACACCGGCCAGGTCTCCTACACGGCCGCCGCCCCGGCGTCCTTCCGCGACGACCTGACCAACGTGCTCGATGACGCCACCTACAACGGCGACGCCAGCAACGGTGCGACCGTCAGCGGCAACACGCTGACCTGGTCCGGACCGCTCGCGGTCGGCCAGACCGTCAAGGTCACCTACTCGGTGAAGGTCAACAAGCCGGACACCGGCAACCACGCGCTGGTCAACGCGGTCGTCCCCACCGGCCCAGGCGGAAAGTGCGACACGGCCGGCAGCTGCCTGACCAATACGCCGGTGGCCTCCTACACGGTGAGCAAGACCGTCTCCACCACGAGCACGGTCAAGCCGGGCGCGAAGGTCAGCTACACCGTGACCGTCACCAACACCGGTGCGTTCGCCTACACCGCCGCGCAGCCGGCCTCATTCACCGACGAGATGAAGGATGTGCTGGATGACGCCACCTACAACGGCGACGCCACCCACGGGGCGAAGCTGGCTGGGACGATCCTGTCCTGGTCCGGTCCGCTCGGCGTCGGGGAGACGCTGAAAGTGACCTACTCGGTGACGGTGAACACCCCGGATGCCGGCAACCACCGCCTGGTCAACACGGTCGACCCGGCCGTGGACGGCGGCAGCTGCGACCCGGCCGGTAAGTGCGACACCACCACGCCGATCGACCCGGGCCCCGGCCTGGCCTCGACCGGTAGCGACCTCGTCGCCCCTGGCCTGATCGCCATCCTCCTGCTCGGTGCCGGAACCGCCTTCCTGGTGATCCGCCGACGCCGCTCAGCGGAGTAAGCGAGTAACGGGATGGGCCGGCGGGGAAACCCGCCGGCCCATCCCGTACCCGGATATCGCCGCCCTTACGACGGCGGGGGAGTTCGGGCAGACTATGACTCACTCCGTCTTCGCTGCGCCGAACGAGAGAGGAGCCGGTCTTGACCGATCACACGCCCTCACGTCCGGGCGGCTACGCCCGGGTGATCCTCGTCGGGGTCGAGGGCGGCCGCCCCGACGCCGTGCTTCTGAGCGCCGCCGAGCTGGCCCGCGACCTCGGATGCGAGCTGGTCTGCGCGCACGTCGACCTCGGCCGCTACACCGTCGAGGAGCGCCCGGACGGCTCCGTCCACTCCCTGCCCATCGACCCGGATCTTCCCGAACTCGACGAGGAGGGCTTCGACCCGGCGCTCGCCGCCGAGATCGAACGCGTACTGGGGCCGACCGGCGTGCGGTGGAGCGTCCGTTCCCTCGCCGGTGAGCCCGCGCGGGCGCTCGGTCACCTCGCGAACACGCTGAACGCGCGGATGATCATCGTCGGCACCCACGAGGCCGGCCTGCGCCGGGGGATGCGCGAATTCTTCCGCAGCTCCGTCGCCGTCCACCTCGCGCACCGCCAGCACCGGCCCGTGCTCGTCATCCCCCTCTCCCCGGTCACCGACGACAGCGCTCTCCCCTGGGAGTGAAGGCCCGAGCCCAGTGTTCGTTTTTTTCGATTCGACGAACTAGAGTGGACGATATGAGCGCCTCAACAGAAACGCCGCGCGGTGCACGCAAGGCACAGACGTACCTCCCCGAGGCTGACGCCCGCGCTGAGCTTCTCGACTTCGCCGAGTTGATGCACGAGCTTGAGGTCTATCTTCTACAGAACTCATCGAAGGCCGCGCTCGTCGACCCACAGGGTAAGGCTCGCCCGATACCGGATGAGATCTTCCGCATCCTTGACCAGGTGACCAATGCGCTCGCTGCCGGTGAGGGCATCACCATCGTTCCGCAGGGCATGAGCATGACGACTCAGCAAGCCGCGGACTTCCTCGGGATCAGTCGCCCGACGCTGGTTCGCCTGCTCGAGGCTGGCGAGATCGCCTTCGACAAGCCCGGCCGTCATCGTCGTGTGCAATTGGAGGACCTGGTCGCGTACCAGGCTAACTTCCGCGCCGAACGCCGCGCTGCGCTGCGCGAGCTGCAGCGTGCCAACCTCGGTGCGAAAGTACAGGTTGGCAACCCAGCCGAGGTCAAGCGTCTCGCGGAGCTCGACGCTGAGTGAGTTTTCCTGCCTTCTTCGACACGAACGTCCTCTACGGGGCGCTACTCAACGACTTCATCCTGGAGCTAGCTGACCGCAGTCTGTTCAGACCCCTGTGGTCGAAGGTCGTCCTGTTCGAGCTTGCAAAAAACCTTGTGAAGAACGGCGAGGACCCGACCCTCGTAGAGAAGCGCGTCGGCACGATGGAGCGCTACTTCGCTGACGCGATGGTGACCGGCTACGACGACCTCGTGCCGACGATGACGAACGACGAGAAGGATCGGCATGTCCTTGCGGCAGCAGTTCGCGGCGGCGCCGAGGTGTTGGTGACCTTCAACACGAAGCACTTCCCGTTGGGCTCCGTCGAGCCGTTCGACCTGGAAGTCGTGCACCCCGACGACTTTCTCCTGGATCAGCTCGACCTTTACCACGCGCCTACGCTTCGTGCTCTGGTCGAGCTCGTCGAGGGCTACAACTCCCCGGCGATGACTGTGGATCACTTCTTGCTCGCGCTGACACGTGCTGGTGTCCCGAGATTCGCGGACAGCGCCAGGGCGAAGCTCTACTGAGCCCCGAGGAGCACGCCCTGTTCAACTCGCGGACGCTCGAGCCCCAGGATCGGGTAGAGCAGCCGGACGCCGCCGTCGAGCCCGCCCATCAGGGCACCGCGGCCGTGCCCGCCGGACTCGAGGTCGACGAAGGCGGTGTCGATCCCCGCGCCCGTCGCAGCGGCCTTCGCCTTGAGTGCCACGTGGTGATAGCCGGGGTCATCGCGGCAGGCGGTGAAGATCGCCGTCGTCCCGGGATGCGCGAAGTGCCGCAGCTTGACGAGCGGCTTGCTGGCTTCGTAGGCGGCTGAGTCGCCGCCGAACGCGTCGTGGAGGGTCGCATCCGGATGCTCCGCTCCCGGGAACTCCTCGCCGGAGATGTCGAGGATGTGGCTGAACACGTCGGGGTGGTCGACCGTGAACGCCAGCGCGCACAGTCCACCGTTCGAGTAGCCGGCTGCGGTCCAGAACCGGTGGTCGTGGGTGACGGGCAGGTGCGCCGCCGCCCACGCGACGACATCGGCGGCGACGTAGGTCTCGGCGCGTCCGAGCCGTGGCGTGTCCATGCACAGCGTGTCGTTGTACGGGTTGCCGAGCTGATCCGGCACGACCACGACGGGGGCGAGGCCGTGGTGGGTGGCGGCGTAACGATCGAGCACTTCGGCGATCGGCTCGGGGTCCGGGTTGCCCGGTTGCCCCATCATCATCACGACCAGGGGTAGCGGTGGCGGATCCTTCACCCGGGCCGCAGGGGGAAGGTAGATGCCCGCGTCGCGCGCCCGGAAACCGCTGGTCGTGGAGGGAATCGTCGCGGTTCCGATCAGCCCCCGGCTGGGCATGTCCGCCGGTGGGGTCCAATGCTTCCAGAGCTGAGAGTCGTAGCCGCCGGAGGTCTGCGGGGGAGGCGCCAGCGTCAACGGTTTGGATGCTGCGATCGCCAGTACGCTGCCGACAGTGCGGTTCAGTCCGTAGTTCGCGTTGATGCCCACGGCGGCCGCCAGGAAGAAGACCGGCACGGCCCCAACCGCAACGACGGTGCGCCAGACGGGGCGCCGTCCGAGGCTGGCGAAGGCGATGGCAATGCCGACCAGTCCGGCCGCAACCCACGCGTAGTTTCCAAAGCCGAGTGACTCGCCGAAGAGGTTCAGCCAGCGCACGCACACCAGCCACGTGGCCACGGCCGCCGCCAGTCCAACCCCCGTTGCGATCCCGAGCCGAAGCAGCCATGGCCGCGTCGGCCGGCGCACCACCAGCACACCGATCGCCAGCGCAGCCATCGCGAACAGGATGACGGGCACGGGCCCATCGACGACATCGACGTCGAGCGCCGCCTGAAACACCCGGTCCCCCTTGCCGCCCCCGCGTTAGGTGTGCTCATGGTGGAGGACTCTGGAAATCGAACCAGACACGTCGCCCCGATAGGCGAGTCCCCCTCAAGCAGTTCGACTATACAAGGCGGCGCCGCCTCTCCAGCGCAGGCTCGGCTCGACGGCGTGGGAAACAGCAAGCCGTCGTAATTCACTCCTGTTCGGGACGCTGCGCTTCGACGAAGAGCGCACCCTGCGCGGCTCCCGATCCGGCCATGCCGCCGCCCTGGCCGCGTAGTACGAACGCCGCACCGACCGCGATCACCGCGCCTGCGATCGGACCGAGCACGTAGACCCAGTAGGAACGAAAATCACCGGCGAGGAGGTCGGGGCCGAATGTGCGAGCCGGGTTCATCGATGCTCCGGAGATCGGGCTGGCCCACAGCCCCGCGAGGGCGATGTAGGAGCCGACCCCGAACGCTCCAACGATGCCGACATTCTGTGCACCCGACGCCGTGCCCAGGATCACGCTGACCAGGCCGAACGTCAGCACCAGTTCCATGACGAACGCGATTGCGTCGGAGTAGCCGCTCGCCGGGTAATTCGAGCCATAGGACGGCGACACGTTGACGACGCCCTTGAGGAACAGCGCGGCAAGCGACGCGCCCAGTAGCTGGGCGATGACGTAGCCGGGCACCCGGATCCACGGGAAGTCACCACGGAGGGCGAACGCAATGCTGACCGCAGGGTTGAGGTGCGCGCCCGACACCTTGCCCATGAAGAGGATGACCGCGAGAACCATCAGAGCGGGCGCGACCACTGCGGCGGTCCGGCTGATAGTGTCCGGAAACGCGTGGCCGATCATGCCGCCACCGGCAGCGACGAGCACGAGGAAGAACGTTCCCAGGAACTCTGAGAAGAGTCGCCTCCACTCCTGCGACGGGTCGTGGAAGTCCGTGATCGACTGTTCGATGCTGACCGGCAGGTGCAGGATGCGACCGTGCACCAGGTCGAGCCACACCGCTTTCGCGGGCCTATCCGGATGCGGGTTGTCGCTCATGGGCGTCAACCTAGTGCGACGACCTCGTCGGCGATATACACCAGCGCAGCGCGCCGACTCGCTGGCACTGGTGGTGGATCGTCAGCGACGGGCCGGGTCGAGGTTGACGCCGACTCCGATCGTGAGCTCTGGGTCGGGAGAGTCCGTGAGAAGTTCGGGATTCAGCCAGACCAATTGGGCTTCGGTCAGGCCGAAGCGACGGGACACCATGTAGATCGTGTCGTACGGATTCGGAATGTAGTAGGCGAGCACGTCGCCATCGCGGATCACCCTCCCGTGGGCGTACGTCACCACGCCGTGGTCCACGGGCTTCAGTCCCGGGAATGCGGACGGGAGCGTCCAGGTGATCGCGGCCGCTGCGAACACACGCGCGTCCCCCGCGGGAGACTCCTCGATGGAGTGAAGGAACGTCGGGTCGCCGAAGGATGCCTGGTCGACCGACAGGGGAAGAACGAGCTCACCGTCCGGGTCGACGCTCTGCGCGCCCGAGGTCACGGGAAAGTAGGACGGGTCCTGGATGTTCTCCGGCAGCCCGTCGTGGCGCTTGCCGGTCATCATGAGGTCGATCCCGGTGAGGCTGGTGTCGGCGGCATCGTCGGGGCGGATGCGCACCTCGATGCCCCGGTCGGGACGGACCACGATGCGTACGGCGCCCGTCAGTGGATGCTCGGCGACGGGATTCCCGATCGGCTCATGATCGATGACGCGGAGCTCGCCCGTGCCGATCGTCTGGCCGGCGACAAGAAGGTTCGGGAGCTGCTGCGCGATCGGTTCGGTGTCCTGAGTCGCTGCCGTTGCCGCCGCCGGCGTCCGGGTCGGTGCCGGAGGAGCGAGCAGCGTGCATCCCGAGACCAGGCCGACGACCGCGACCACGAACACGGTCGCGGCGACGCGACCCACCCCCCACAGGACCATGGCTCGACCCTACCAAGCGGGGGAGGTCCGCCTCAGGTTTCCGCAATGTAACAGTCTTTCCGCTTCTATGACGTTCTGGTTTCCCGCGCAGCGATGCGGCTCCCGAACACGATAGAAAGAGTGCAGTTGTACATTGCACCATCATGTTGTTTGATAGTTGAGTCACTCGACGCAACGGAGCAAGAGGAAAGGGACGGCATGACCGCCAGGAGAAGATGGGCCGGCTTGATCGCCGCCGCCGTGACAGCAGGGCTGCTGCTGTCCGGCTGCGCTGGTGCAGAAAACGCCCCCAAGGGAGACAGCGCCGCAGGAGGAGAGCCCGTCAAGGGCGGCACCGTTCACATGCTCCAGAACGCCGACTTCTCGTACCTCGACCCGGCCCGCGGCTGGGACGGCGGAGTGAACGCGTTCTACCGGCTGCTCTACCGCGGCCTCACCATGCAGGCCGCCGGCGACGCGAAGGACCCGAACGCGATCGTCCCGGACCTCGCGGCGGCGCTCGGAAAGCCGTCCTCGGACGGCCTGACCTGGACATACAAGCTCAAGGACGGCCTCAAATTCGACAACGGCAAGCCGATCACTTCTGCCGAAGTCAAGTTCGGTATCTCCCGGGCCTGGGATCCACAGATCGGGATCGGATCGCCATACCTCAAGAACGTCATCGCCGCTCCGGCCGACTACCAGGGGCCGTATGTCTCCGGCGACCTCCCCACCATTGAGACCCCCGACGCCAAGACCGTCGTCTTCCACCTGAAGGCGCCATTCCCGGAGTTCGACAACGTGGTCGCGCAGGCGAATGCGGTGCCCTTCCCGGTCGGGACCGGCGGTGGTGACCAGTTCATCCACACCGTGATCGCATCCGGCCCGTACACGCTCGACAAGTACACGCCGGGCAGCACCATCCGACTGGTCCGCAACAAGAACTGGGACCCGAAGACGGATGACGTGCGCAAGGCGTACCCGGACGTGTGGCAGTTCGACATGGGGATTGACGCCGCGACCATCGAAGAGCGCCTGATCGCCGGTCAGGGCGGGGACGTGGACGCGATCGGGGGGAAGATCAGCGGTGCTGCCCTCCCGCGCATCCAGACCCCTGCGCTCAAAGACCGCACCATCAAAGCGCCCGCTTTCTGCACCACGTACATGTCGATGAACACGACCAAGGCGCCGTTCACCGACGTCCGCGTCCGTCAGGCCGTCAACTGGGCGCTCGACCGCACGACGGTTCAGAACGCGTCGGGCGGCAACCAGCTCGCGGACGCTGCGACGACGATCATCCCGCCCGCGGTCAACGGTCACAAGGATTACGACCTCTACCCCGCGAAGGACGGGAAGCCCGACACGGCGAAGGCCAAGCAGCTGCTCGCTGCAGCCGGCCTTCCGGACGGCTTCCAGTTCACGCTCGACATCCGATCGCAGCCCGCCATGCAGGCGCAGGCCGAAGCGGTGCAGGAGTCGCTGGCCAAGGTCGGTATCACGGTGAACCTCAACGTCATCGACACGTCCATCTACTACGAGACGATCGCGACGCCGTCGCAGCAGCACGACGCGGCCATCACCGGCTGGTGCCCGGACTGGGCCTCCAGCGCGAGCACGTTCATCCCGCCCCTGTTCGCCGGCGCGATGATCACGGACAAGGGCAACCAGAACCTCGCCCAGCTCAACGACCCGAAGGTCAACGCGCGGATCGCCGAGATCCAGGCGATGACCGACACCGACAAGGCCAACAAAGCCTGGGGTGAGCTCGATGAGCAGATCATGAAGCTCGCGCCGATCGCTCCGCTGGTGTTCGAGAACGGGATCTTCCTGCGCGGCAGCAACATCGCCGGCTACCACCCCAGCACCAATATGACGGACCTGACGATCATCGGGTTGAAGGACCCCTCGAAGGGCTGAGCATGACCGTCAACTCGACCATCCTCGAGGTCGAGGCCACGCCGGGAGGCGACCCAGCGCTCGCAAGCGCGCTGGAGTCGCCGCCCGGCTCGGGCCGCAGGCTTCTCCGGGGCTTCCTCTCCGACATCCCGGCGATGCTGTCCACCGCCTACATCGTCATCGTGATCCTGATGGCCGTGTTCGCTCCGCTGATCGTGCAGCTCAGTGGCTGGGGGCCGTATACGTTCGACCAGTCGGCGATCGACCCGAACATGGGCGCCATCCCGAAGGGGGAGTTCGGCGGCATCAGCGCCGAGCACTGGTTCGGGGTCGAGCCGGGCAGCGGCCGCGACATCTTCGCCCGCATCGTCTACGGGGCACGCGTGTCGATGACCGTCGCCCTCTCGGCCACGCTGCTGACCACGTTCCTCGGCGTGCTGTTCGGGCTGCTCGCCGGATACTTCGGCGGCTGGATCGACACCGTCATCTCGCGGGTCATGGAGTTCCTGATGGCCTTCCCGGCGCTCATCTTCATGATCGCGATCCTCTCCGCGCTGCCCTCGGACAACCGGGTGTTCCTGCTCGTCGTCGTCATCTCGCTGTTCGGCTGGCCCTATCTGGCGCGCATCGTGCGATCCCAGACGCTCTCGCTGAAGGAGCGCGAATTCGTGGAGTCCGCCAGGGCCTCGGGAGCGTCCGGCGGGCAGATCGTCTTCCGCGAGATCCTGCCGAACCTGACCTCGACGATCGTCGTCATGGCGACGCTGGCCGTCCCGGGCTACATCGGTACGGAGGCGGGCTTGTCGTTCCTCGGCGTGGGAGTCGTACCGCCCACACCGAGCTGGGGCCAGATGATCGCCTCCGCGGCGCAGTGGTACGCCGTCGACCCGATGTACTTCCTCATCCCCGGCGCGTTCCTCTTCCTGCTGGTCATCTCCTTCACCACCCTGGGTGACCGCATCCGCGCCATCGCAGAGAACACGGAGGTGCGCGCATGATCCGCTTCCTGACCTCGCGCATCGCGGGCATGCTGCTCGTGCTGCTCCTGGTGACGCTGTTCACGTACGTCATCTTCTTCGTGCTCTCACCCGACCCGGCCGTGCAGATCTGCGGCAAGAACTGCACCCCGGAGCGTATCGAGCAGATCCGGTCCAACCTCGGGCTCGACCAACCCTTCTGGACGCAGTTCTGGACGTATCTCTCCGGTCTGTTCAGGGGCCGCGACTACGAGGTGGCCGGCGCCGTCATCCACTGCCCGGCCCCGTGCCTGGGCTACTCGTTCCAGACCGGCCAGCTGGTCAGCGACATGATCGTGCAGCGCCTCCCGATCTCGGCGACGATCGCGATCGGCGCGGCGGTGCTGTGGCTGCTCGGCGGTCTCGTCGGCGGTGTGCTGAGCGCGGTCAAGCAGGGCGGACCGCTCGACCGCTTCTTCGCCGGCCTCACCCTGGGCGCGATGTCGATCCCCAACTACGTGCTGGCGCTGGTGCTCCAGTTCGTGCTGGTGGTCGCGCTCGGCTGGCTGCCCTTCCCGCAGGCGGTGCCGTTCACGGCCAACCCCGGGCAATGGTTCCTCAACTTCCTGATGCCGTGGATCGTGCTCGCTGTGGGCTACGCGGCCGTCTACACGCGGCTCACCAGGGCCAACGTGATCGACACCCTGCAGGAGGACTTCGTGCGCACGGCGCGGGCGAAGGGGCTCAACCCTGCTCTGGTCTGGCGGAGGCACGCGCTTCGCCCCGCGCTCACCCCGATCGTCACGATCTTCGGTATGGACATCGCCGGCCTGCTGGGGGGCGCCGTCATCACCGAGACCGTGTTCGGTCTGAACGGTGTCGGCAAGCTCACCGCCGACTCCATCTCGTCCAACGACCAGCCGGTCATCATGGCGGTGACCCTGCTGTCCGCGTTCTTCGTGATCGTCGGCAACCTCGTCGTCGACCTGCTGTACTCCGCGATCGACCCGCGGGTGCGGACGGCGGCCAGAGCATGAGCGGAGACAGCATGAGTACGAGCGCCACGGACGATCTGCTGCGCGTCGACCACCTGAGTGTCGAGTTCCGCACGGCGGCCGGAGTCGGCCGCGTCGTCGACTCGCTCAGCTTCAGCGTTCCGCGCGGCGGCGCCCTCGGCATCGTCGGCGAGTCGGGCTCCGGCAAGTCGATGACCAGCCTGGGAATCATGGGGCTGCTGCCCAAGGGCGGCACGGCCACCGGCTCCATCGTCTTCGACGGACAGGACCTCCTGACCATCGGCGAGCGCGCGATGAGGCGGGTGCGTGGCGACCGGATCGCGATGATCTTCCAGGACCCCCTGTCGTCGCTCAACCCCTACTACACGGTCGGGACGCAGATCGCCGAGGCCTATCGGTCGCACCGCTCCGGAGTCTCGGCCCGAGCCGCACGCAGGGTGGTGATCGAGGCGATGGAGCGAGTGCACATCCACGACGCGGGCCGCCGGGTCGATCACTACCCGCACCAGTTCTCCGGGGGGATGCGCCAGCGCATCATGATCGCGATGGCCCTGAGCATGGAGCCCGAGCTGATCATCGCCGACGAGCCGACCACCGCGCTCGACGTCACGGTGCAGGCTCAGATCCTCGACCTGCTCGCCGAGATCCGCCGTGACACCGGCGCCGGTCTCATCCTCATCACCCACGACCTCGCCGTGGTCGGCCAGGTCACCGACCGCATCGTGGTGATGCGCAGAGGGCGGATGGTCGAACAGGGCGCCGTGGCAGACGTCTTCAGCGATCCGCAGCACGAGTACACCCGGCGCCTGCTGGATGCCGTGCCACGGATCGACGACGAGATCGGCGAGTTGCGGACGACGGGGATGTCGTTCGCCGGCGTCGGGGAGGAGAACGCGTGAGCGACACCGCACCCTTGTGCCGGGCGACCGGACTGGTGAAGGAGTTCGGGGCCGGCGGGACGATGTTCTCACGCGGCACGCCCTTCCGGGCCGTCGACGACGTCTCCCTGGAGATGCACCGCGGCGAGACGCTGGCGCTCGTGGGCGAGTCCGGCTCGGGCAAGTCGACGACGGCTCGCCTGGTGGCACGCCTGATGGAGCCGACAGCCGGGACGGTCGAGTTCGAGGGCCGGGATGTGACCGCGCTCAGCGGACGGGCGCTCCACTCCTTCCGCAGCGATGTGCAGGTGATCTTCCAGGACCCGTACTCATCGTTGAACCCCCGTCACAGCGTCGAGACGCTGGTCACGGCGCCGCTCGTCTACCAGAAGCGCACGATTCCGGGCGGCGCCCGCGCGTTCACGCGTTCCCTGATGGAGCGGGTCGGCCTGGACCCGGCGCACTCCGACCGCTACCCGTCGCAGTTCTCGGGCGGTCAGGCGCAGCGCATCGGAATCGCACGGGCGCTCGCGGTCAAGCCGAAGCTGGTCATCTGCGACGAGGCGGTCTCGGCGCTCGACGTGTCCGTTCAGGCCCAGGTCATCAACCTGCTCCGGTCGCTGCAGACCGATGAGGGCTTCGGCTACCTCTTCATCGCCCACGATCTCGCGGTCGTCCGGCAGATCGCGACGCGCGTCGCGGTGATGAGCCAGGGCCGCATAGTGGAGACCGGGGACCGGGACCAGATCTTCTCGAACCCTCAGCACGACTACACCCGGACCCTGCTGGCGGCCGTGCCCCGCATCGATCCGGAGTGGGATGCGCGGCGCCGCGAAGCACAGCGCTCGCGCGAGGCTGTGGGCCGCGAGTCCGTGGGTGTCGACGCGTGATGACGACGGAGTACAACCTCCCGGGCATCCGGGTCAGCGAGGCGGATGTGAACGTCCCCCTCGACTGGGCGGACCCGGACGGCCGGACGATCACCGTGTTCGTGCGGGAGCTCGTCGACCCGGACCAGGCTGGCGACGACCTCCCGCTGCTCACGTACCTCCAGGGGGGTCCCGGGGGTGCGAATCCGCGCCCCCTCCGGCGCGACGGCTGGATCGACGAGGCGCTGCGCCACTACCGGGTCGTGCTCGTCGACCAGCGCGGGACGGGACGCAGCACACCGTTGGAGGCGGCGGACATCGCGCCGCTCGGGGCGCGGGCCGGCGCCGACCTGCTCGCCCTGTTCCGTGCGGACTCGATCGTGCGCGACCTGGAGCAGGTCCGCTCCATGCGCTACGGCGGCCGTCGGTGGGCGACGCTCGCTCAGAGCTACGGCGGCTTCCTCACCCTGACCTACCTCTCACTCGCTCCCGACGCACTCACGGCCTGCTACGTCTGCGGCGGCATCCCGGGAACTCCGCCGCGTGCGGCCGAGGTCTACGCCAGAACGTTCGACCGCGTCGCGACCAAGACCGCCGAACTGTACCGGCAGTACCCGGGCGACGCCGAGGCGATCGCGCGGATCGCCGACGTCCTCGCCTCGGGTGACACCTACCTCCCGGACGGCGACCTGCTGACCGTCCGCCGCTTCCAGTCGCTGGGCATCGACCTGGGGATGAAGCCGGGCCGCGAACGCCTGCACTGGCTCGCCGAGAAGGCTTTCGCGCGTCCCGGCCGGCTGTCGACGGGGTTCCTCCAGGATGCGATGACGTTGACGTCCAGCGCGGCGAATCCGCTGTTCTGGACGCTGCAGGAGTCGATCTACGGCGATCCCACCAGCGGCCCGGCAGCCTGGGCGGCTCAGCGTGAGCGCGAGCGCCGGCCCGAGTTCGAAGAGGACACGCGGCCGCTGGTTTTCACGGGCGAGATGGCCTTCCCGTGGATGTTCGACGAGGTGCGCCTGCTGCGCGGATTCCGGGATGCGGTGCATGTGCTGGCCGAGCGTACCGAGTGGAGCCCGCTCTACGACGCAGAGCGCCTCGCGGCGAACGAGGTCCCGCTCGCGGCGGCGGTCTACTTCGACGACATGTACGTCGACGCGCAGCTGCAGCTGGACTCGCTGTCCCGCATCGGCAACTCGCAGTACTGGGTCACCAACGAATTCGAGCACGACGGCATCGGATCCGGCCGGACGTTCACCGCGCTGCGGGAGTTGGTCCGCGATCGCGGTGGCGAACGACGAGAGGGAGAGAACGAATGACCGCACCGCACGACCACGCCACGGCCACGCGACCGCCGTACGCGGGCACGCGTTACCCGCGCCTGGCGCAGATCCCTGCGTTCACGGACTTCGTCTCGACGGGGTGGGAGGACGTCCCGGCGTACCCGGCCCTGCCGGAGGGCACTGCCGCGGCGGCGGCGGCGCATCGCAGCCGGCTGAGTGCGGCGTACCCGGGCCGGACCATCGTCGTCGCGGCGGGCATCGCGCCGATCCGGAACGACGACGCCGCGTACGGCTTCCGCGCCGACAGCAGCTTCGTCTGGCTGACCGGCTGTCAGGTGGAGGGTGCGGTCCTGGTGCTCTGGGCGGCTCCCGGCGGTCACGACGCCGTGCTGTACCTGCCGCGTCCGTTCCGGCCAGGCGACACGGGCTTCTTCGCGGATGCCGCCCACGGCGAGCTCTGGGTCGGCCCCTCCGCGGGCCTCCCCGAGTGGGCGGACGCCCTCGGCGTGGCGGTGGAACCTCTGGACGGTCTGGAGCAGCGCCACGGCGATCTGCGTGACGCGCACGCCGCGCGGTCGGCAGCGCACCTGGCGTCGGCGGTCGGCGCGGAGGTCTCGACGGAGCTGGAGCGCACCCTCTCCGCGCTGCGCATGGTCAAGGACGAGTGGGAGGTCGCACAACTCCGCAGCGCGATCGACGCCACGGTCGGCGGATTCGCCGCCGTCATGTCGGAGGTTCCGCGCGCGATCGGCGACGGGTTGGGCGAGCGCTGGCTGCAGGGCACCTTCGACCGGCACGCGCGCACCTTCGGAAACGGACCCGGTTACTCCACCATCGTCGGCTCCGGACCGCACGCGCCGATCCTGCACTGGGTTCGCTGCGACGGACCGGTGCTGCCGGATGCCGCGCTGCTGCTCGACATGGGAGTGGAGGCGCGCTCCCTGTACACCGCAGACGTGACGCGCACCGTCCCGGCGAGCGGCACCTTCAGCCCGGCCCAGCGTGACGTGCACGACCTGGTCGAGAAGGCGCACCGCGCGGGCCTCGACCGCATCCGCCCCGGGGTGCCCTATCTCGACTTCCACTTCGCGGCGATGGAGGTCGTCGCGCAGGGCCTGCACGACTGGGGGCTCCTCCCGGTATCGGTCGATGAGGCACTTTCTCCGGAGGGCCAGCAGCACCGCCGGTACCTCGCCTGCGGCATCGGCCACCACCTCGGCCTCGACGTCCACGACTGCAGCCAGGCGCAGTACGAGGACTACATGGGCGCTGACCTCGTACCGGGAGTGGTGATGACCGTCGAGCCCGGTCTGTACTTCCACGCGCACGATCTGACGGTGCCGCCGGAGCTGCGCGGCATCGGCGTGCGCCTGGAGGACGACGTGCTCGTGACGGACACCGGCTCGGAGGTGCTTTCGGGGGCCCTGCCGATCGACGCCGCTGGTGTCGAGGCCTGGGCGAGAACGCACCTGGGGTCCGGCTCGTGACGGCCCGCACCGCTGCGCGCGTACATCCGTTCGCGCTCGACGAGGTCCGCCTCGGCGACGGCAGCGTCTTCGCACGGGCGCGAGAGCAGATGCTCCACCTCGCCCGCGTCTACCCGGTCGACCGGCTGCTGGCGGTGTTCCGTGCGAACGCGGGCCTGGACACGCGCGGCGCTGCGGCGCCCGGCGCGTGGGAGGACTTCGGGCATCCCAACGAGGAGCCGTGGGGGGAGCGTGACTACCCCGGGCGCGAGGCCGCCCAGACAGCCAATCTGCTTCGCGGGCACTATGCCGGCCATTTCCTCTCGATGCTGGCGATGGCGGCGGCGGGCGAGAACGACCCGGCGCTGCGTGCGAAGGTCTCCGAGCTCGTCGCCGGACTGGCGGAGGTGCAACGGGCGCTCGCCGCGACCGGCCGCTACTCGCACCCCGGCTTCCTCGCCGCCTACGGCGAGTGGCAGTTCTCCCGGCTCGAGGACTTCGCGCCCTACGGCGAGATCTGGGCTCCCTATTACACCTGCCACAAGATCATGGCGGGTCTCCTCGACGCGTGGGAGCTGACCGGCGAACGGCAGGCGCTCGACGTGGCGACGGCAATGGGTCACTGGGTGTCGTCACGCCTCGGCCGGCTGGACGACGAGCGGCGGCAGCGGATGTGGTCGCTCTACATCGCCGGGGAGTTCGGGGGCATGAACGAGACGATGGCCCGGCTCAGCGTCGCGGCGGGGGAGCCGCTGTTCCTGGAGACGGCGCGGATGTTCGACCAGCGTGAGCTGCTCTCCGCCGGCGCTGAACGACGCGACATCCTGGATGGCATGCACGCGAACCAGCACCTGCCACAGCTCATCGGCTACGTGCAGGAGTACGAGCTCACGGGCGACCGCAGGTACCTCGACGCCGCGATCGGCATCTGGGATCAGGTCGTCCCCGGCCGGATGTACGCTCACGGCGGCACCGGCGAGAGTGAGCTGTGGGGGCCGGCCGACACTGTCGCCGGTGACATCGGCCACCGCAACGCCGAGACCTGCGCGACCTACAACCTGCTGAAGCTGGCACGCCTGCTGTTCCAGCACACGCTGGAGCCGCGCTACATGGAGTACTACGAACGGGGAGTGCTCAACCACATCCTCGGCTCACGGCGCGATATCGCGTCGGACACCAGCCCCGAGGTCACGTACATGTTCCCGGTCCACCCGGGCGCCCTGCCAGAGTTCGACAACACGGGCACCTGCTGTGGGGGGACCGGACTCGAGAACCACGTGAAGTACCAGGACACGGTCTTCTTCCGCGGCGACGGACCGGACGCGGACCTGTGGGTGAACCTCTACACCGACGCCGAGCTGGACTGGCGCGATCGCGGTCTGCGGGTGCGCCTGGAGAGCGGGCTGCCGTTCTCGGGTACGGTCCGCCTCGCCGTCGGGCGGACCGACGGCGGCACCGGCACGGTGAAGATGGCGCTGAATCTCCGCATCCCGGGCTGGGTCATCGGCTCGGCGACCGCATCCATTTCCGGGCGTCCGGTACCGCTGGATGCGGAATCGGGAGGCTACGCGACCGCCCGTCACGACTGGTGTCCCGGCGACGTTCTCACCCTGCAGCTGCCGCTCGGCCTGCGTGCCACCGGGACCATCGACGACCCGCGCCTCCAGTCGGTGAGCTTCGGGCCGAGCGTGCTGGTCGCGCGGTCGGAGAGCACGACGACCATCGAGGCCGCTGTGGCCCGACGGCGCATGCTCGACGGGACGATCCTCGCCGATACCCGCCGTGACGCTGACGGTATTGCCGCGGACCTCGAGTCGACGGGAGGCGTCGTGGTGGCCGGCCTGCGCTTCGAGCCGGTCTGGATCGGATCGGTCGAGCGTTATCACCTGTACGTCCGCGCGGCGGATGCCACCGTGGGCTTCGGGGGAGCGGACACAGGCGTTCCCGCTCGCCGGCGTGCGGACGGCAGCACAGTGCTCGACGACCTCTGGGCCGAGCCGGAACCCCGCACCCGGGCGGAATTCCTGACCCGCGCCCTCGCGTCGGTACGAGCGGCCCGCAGGGACGGCCTGCTGGGCGGCGCCGAGGCGTGCACGGTGCTTCGCGCGGCGCTCGGAGCGGACCTGACCCCGGACCGGCACGTGGCCTCCGGTACGGACGAGGAGAGGTGGGCCGCGGCCGACATCGCGGCCTGGATCGACGAACCCGACGACATTGCGGCTCCCCCGTCGGTCGAGATCGTCGTGAGCCCCGAGCCGTCCCCGTCCGGCTGGTACACCACCTCTCCGCAGGTCGAGGTGCGGGCCACTGCGTGGGATGACGACGCCGTCGCCGCCTTCGTGGAAGTCCGCATCGGCGACGGGGAATGGCGGCCGTACCGCGCGCCCGTCCCGGTCGAGTACGACGGGGAGGTGCGGGTATCCGCCCGCGCGACCACGGCCTCCGGACTGACCGGCTCGGCGTCGCGGACGCTGGAGATCGACACGGAGCCGCCGCTGACCGAGGCGAGGGTGAAGTCGCTCGGATCGGGCGTCGAGATCTCCTTCGCCGCGAGCGACGGGGTATCGGGGGTCGAGCGTATCCAGTGGCAGGGCGACGGCACCTTCTGGGCTACTTTCCAGGAGGCCTTTGTGCGCACGCTGACCGACCACGAGCAGGTCATCGAGTACGCAGCCACCGACCGGGCCGGAAACGAGGAACCGCGGCGCCGCCTGGTGCTCCCGCTCCGACCCGCCGAAAGGTAGACGAATGGCAGAAAGCCTTACTACAATTGCAATTGCACGAT
Organism: Leifsonia sp. 2MCAF36; assembly: GCF_052115525.1. NCBI lineage: Bacteria > Bacillati > Actinomycetota > Actinomycetes > Micrococcales > Microbacteriaceae > Leifsonia > Leifsonia sp. 2MCAF36. The sequence goes on from NZ_JBFRGV010000008.1 coordinate 74,390, forward strand.
ACGAAACAGCTGGAGAACCGATGACCGATCGCAAGCCGTGGCACGGCGTGAACCTCGCCACCACCCTCCCGTTCACCCCGGATTTCGCGGTCGATTACGACGCGTACGCCGAGCACGTTCGGTTCACGACATCCAACGGGGTGACGGGCATCATCCCCAACGGCTCCCTGGGCGAGTACCAGACCCTCACAGAGGACGAGCGCAAGCGCGTCTACCTCACAGCTGTCGAGGCCGCCCCCGAAGATGTCGCGGTGATCCCCGGCGTCGGCGGGTACGGAGCCCTCGAGTGCGTTCGCCTCGCCGAGCACGCGGCCGAGCAGGGAGCTCCCGCGGTCATGCTGCTCCCGCCGAACGCCTACCGCGCGAGCGACGACGAGGTCGTCGACCACTTCCGTCGCGTCGCCGCCGTCGGCCTGCCTGTCCTCGCCTACAACAACCCCATCGACACCAAGGTCGACCTGCGCCCAGAGCTGCTCGCTCGCCTCCACTCCGAGGGCCTGATCGTCTCGGTCAAAGAGTTCTCGGGCGACGTGCGGCACGCCTACGAGATCCGCGAGCTCGCCCCGGGGCTCGATATCTCGATCGGGTCCGACGACGTCGTCCTGGAGTTGGGCATCAACGGCGCGGTCGGCTGGGTGGCCGGCTACCCCAACGCGATCCCCGCCGCGACCGTCGAGCTCTATACCCTGTCGACGTCGGGTGACCCGGCCGACTGGGCGAAGGCCCGCGATATCTACCGCGACCTGCACCCACTACTGCGCTGGGACTCGAAAGTCTGGTTCGTCCAGGCCATCAAACTCTCCCAGGAGGTCGCCGGGGTCGCCCCCGGCGGCATCACGACCCGGCCGCCGCGCCTCCCGCTTCCCGAGGATGTGCGCTCGCGTATCATCGCCGACACCGAGGCCGTTCTGGCCAAGGGCTACCGCTGACCAGAAGGATCGACATGCGATCACAGCGCGTCTTCCACGCCGTCGACTCCCACACAGAGGGGATGCCGACGCGCGTCATCGTCGGCGGGGCCGGGACGTACCAGGGGTCGACCATGGAGGAGCGGCGGCAGTGGTTCATCGCGAACAACGACCACGTGCGCGAGCTGCTCGTCAACGAGCCGCGCGGTCACAGCGCGATGAGTGGTGCGATACTGCAGCCGCCCACCCGGCCGGATGCCGACTGGGGCGTGCTCTACATCGAGGTGTCCGGCTGCCTGCCCATGTGCGGACACGGCACGATCGGGGTCGCCACGGTGCTCGTCGAGACGGGCATGGTGCCGGTGGTCGAGCCGGTGACGACCATCCGCCTCGACACCCCGGCCGGCCTCGTCGTCGCCGACGTTGCCGTGAGCGACGGGCACGCCGACCGCGTGACGATCCGCAACGTGCCGTCGTTCGTCGTCGGTCTCGACCGCTCGGTCGACGTGCCCGGCTTCGGGAGCGTGTCCTACGATCTCGCATTCGGCGGCAACTTCTATGCGATCGTCTCGCTCGCCGAACTCGGGATGCCCTTCGATCGCGAGCGGAAGGACGACCTGCTTGCGGCCGGACTGGCTATCATGGCGGCCGTCGACGCGGCTGACGCACCCGTGCATCCACTCGACCCGACGATCCGCGGCTGCCACCACGTCTACCTGGAGGCTCCGGGATCGGATGCGCGCCACTCACGGCACGCGATGGCGATCTATCCGGGCTGGTTCGACCGGTCCCCGTGCGGCACCGGAACGAGCGCGCGGATGGCTCAGCTGCACGCCAGAGGTGAGCTGCCCCTCGACACCGATTTCATCAACGAGTCGTTCATCGGCACCTCGTTCGTCGGGCGGCTGGTCGAAGAGACGGAGGTGGCCGGCATCCCGGCCGTCGTCCCGACCGTGTCCGGGCGGGCCTGGGTGACCGGGACCGCGCAGTACATGCTCGACCCGTCCGATCCGTTCCCCCGGGGATTCCAGCTGTGACCGGGACGCCGCCAACTGGCAGGATCATGGACAGAACGCGACGCGACGTCCCGCCGGCGTTCGAGGAGGCGTTCTGATGACCGGTACCGAACTGCGCAGCGTTGTGCGCCTCCACAAGCAGCCGAGCATCCGCGACACGGTCAAGAGCGCTCTCCGCTCGGCCATTATCAGCGGCGAGATGCAGCCGGGCCGCGTGTACTCGGCACCGAGCCTCGGCGACGAATTCGGTGTCTCCGCCACGCCCATCCGTGAAGCGATGCTCGACCTGGTGCGGGAGGGGCTGGTGATCGCTCTGCCCAACCGCGGCTTCCAGGTGACGGAGGTCTCGGCGCGCGACCTCTACGAGGTCACCGAGCTGCGCCTCATGCTCGAGCCGCCGGCCATCGAGCGGGCGACGCCTTTCGTTCCGCCGGACGCATTCCCGGCCCTCCGGGCGCAGGCGGACGAGATCGTGGAGGGCGCCGAACGAGGGGACCTCATCCACTACCTCACTGCCGACAGCGACTTCCATCTGGCGCTGCTGCAGTACGCCGGAAACGTCCGTCTCACGGAGCTGGTCGCGTCCCTCCGTTCCCAGACCCGACTCTTCGGACTGGCCTCCCTCGCCGAGCAGGGCCTGCTCACGGCGTCGGCGCTCGAGCACAGCACCATGCTCGACGCCATCGAAGCGGGCGACGGCGCCCTGGCGCGCACCCTCGTCTACAGCCACATCGAGCACGTCCTCACGGACTGGTCGGGTGGCCCGGCCGCGCCGGCGGGTACGGACAGGCGCGCATGACCGCTGCGACCGCACGCGCCGACGTCGTGATCGTCGGGGCGGGGATCATCGGCGCCGCCGTTGCCTACTACGCGGTCTCGGCAGGGCTCTCGGTGCTGGTGGTCGAGCGCGGATCCATCGCCGCGGGGACGACCAGTCATTGCGAGGGCAACCTCCTCGTCTCCGATAAAGAGGTCGGGCCGGAGCTCGAACTCGCTCTGTACTCGCAGGGGCTCTGGCGAGGAGAACTCGCCGAGCATGCCGCCGACTGGGAGTTCGAGGCCAAGGGCGGTCTGGTCGTCTCGTCGTCCGCTCCGGGCAAGCAGGCGCTCGACGCGCTGGCGGCGCATCAGCGGAGCCTCGGCATCCAGGTCGACGACGTTCCCGACCGCGCCGCGCTCCTGGCGCTCGAGCCGCACCTGGCCTCCGGGCTGGTCGGTGGGGCCTTCTACCCGGAGGATGCGCAGGTGCAGCCGGTGCTCGCCGCCCACCACCTGCTCCGACTGGCTCGCGACCGGGGAGCGCGCCTTCGCACCCACACGACCGTCACCGGCATCCGTCTCTCCGGTGGCCGCGCGATCGGTATCGAGACGGCGAGCGGTCCGATCGACGCGGGGGCTGTCGTCGTCTGCGCCGGACCGTGGAGCGCCGAGGTGGCGGGGCTCGCCGGGCTCAGTCTCCCCGTCCTTCCACGTCGCGGGTTCGTGCTGGTGACGGAGCCCGTTCCGGTCACCGTGCACCACAAGGTCTACTCGGCGGAGTACGTCGAGAACGTCGCCAGTTCGGACGCCCGCCTGCAGGTGTCGGCCGTGGTCGAGGGCACGCCCAGCGGCACCATCCTGATGGGTGCGAGCAGGGAGCGGGTGGGCTTCGACAGCTCGTTCTCCCCGGAGGCTGTCGGCCGCGTCGCACGGGCAGGCCTCGCGCTCTTCCCGGTGCTCGCGGACGTGCAGATCCTCCGCACCTATTCCGGGTTCCGCCCCTACTGTCCCGACCACCTCCCGGTGATCGGCGAGGACGGCCGGCTGCCCGGGCTCTGGCACGCCGCCGGACACGAGGGCGCGGGCATCGGCCTTTCGGTCGGCACGGCCAAGCTCCTGGTGCAGTCGCTGCGCGGCGAGACGACCGACCTCCCTCTGGAGCCCTTCCTCCCGCACCGCTTCGAGGAGAGGGCCGCGGCATGACCGTCGACGACGTTTCGGCCGGGCGACCGACCTCCGGCTCGCTGCGGTTCGATGGGCGAGCCGTGCCTTTCGTGGACGGCCAGAGCGTCGGTGCGGCCCTCATGGCCGCCGGGATCTCGTCCTGGCGGACGACCCGGCGCGCCGCAGAGCCCCGTGGACTCTTCTGCGGCATCGGGGTCTGCTACGACTGCATCGTGACGGTCGATGGCCTGCGAGCCCGTCGCGCGTGCGTGACGCCGGCGCACGACGGTCAGGTGGTCTCGACCGAGGACGCCCTCGCGCCGACGCCGAACCGCCCGGACGGCGTACGGAGCGACGGTGTCTGAGCCGCGCGCCCTCGCCGTGATCGGCGCAGGCCCGGCCGGTCTGTCGGCCGCCATCGAGGCCGCCGATCGCGGGCTCCCGGTGGTGCTCATCGACTCCGGAGACCAGACCGGCGGCCAGTACTGGCGCCATCCGGACGAGCGCCACCTGGCGAACTTCTCCCGCCCGGAGTCGGCGGGACACCACCATTGGGGGCACTACGAGCACCTCCGTGCCCAGCTGCGCCGAGCGGTCTCCGAGGGACGTATCGAGTACCTTCCGGGAAGGCAGGTCTGGCGTGTCGACCGGGCGGCGGACGCCTTCCAGCTGCGCACCACTCCGGTCGTGGGGGTGGATGCTGTTCCGCCCATCCGGCGTGCGGTCCTGGCCTCCCGGATCGTCCTCGCCACCGGTGCCTACGACCGTCAACTCCCTGTTTCCGGGTGGACGCTCCCTGGGGTCATGGCGGCTGGGGGTGTCCAAGCGCTCCTGAAGGCGAACCAGGTGGCGGCCGGTCGTCGCGCCGTCGTCGCGGGAACGGGCCCTTTCCTCCTCTCCGTCGCCGCCGGCCTGGCCGAGGCGGGGGTGGAGGTCGTGGCGGTCTGCGACGCCAACGCCCTGACACGCTGGGCGAGGACACCACTTCGTGCACTGCAGGAGCCGGGCAAACTGATGGAGGGTCTGGGCTACGCCGCAACCTTCGCGCGTCACCGCATCCCCTTGCGCACGCGGACTGTCGTGACGGAGATCCGCGGCGATGGCCGGGTCGCCCAGGCCGTGACGTCCCGCGTCGACGGCTCGGGCCGCATCCGGCCGGGAACCGAGCGCATCCTCGACGTCGATCTGGTGGCGACCGGATGGGGCTTCACTCCCCAGCTCGAGCTGGCGGTGGGCCTCGGGCTGCAGACCCGGGTCGACGTCGACTCGTCGCTCGTCGCCGTGGCCGACCCCGATCAGCGCTCGTCCGTCGCCGGAGTCTATGTCGCCGGCGAGGTGACCGGAATCGGCGGGGCACTCCAATCATCCGCGGAAGGCCGTCTCGCCGCTCTCACCGCGGCGGCCGACGCCGGGTTGCCCGCAGACGCGCGCTCCCGATCCCGCCTCCGCAGGCGCATCGCCCGCGGCCGTCGCTTCGCCGTCGGGATGCACGCCGCGTCGCCGGTCCCGGCCCAGTGGAGCACATGGCTGACCCCGGAGACCGTCGTCTGCCGCTGCGAGGAAGTGAGCGCACAGGAGGTCCGCTCGACCGTCCGCTCGCTCGCCGCGGACGACGCGCGCGATGTCCGGGTGACGGCACGACCGGGGATGGGCATGTGCCAGGGCCGGGTGTGCGGGTTCGCCCTCTCGTGCCTGGTCTCGGCGGAGACGGGCCGGCCGAGCGAGGCGGCGGATCTGGCCTCGCTCGCCACGCGCTCCATCGGCACGCCGCTCCGCATCGCCGACCTGGCCGAACTCGCTGACATCCCCACCGGAAGGACACCACAATGACGACCACCGCCACCGCTCCCGAGACGACCTCGCCCGCCGAGGTCGACGCCGTCGTGGCGCGCGCCGCCGCAGCCTCCGCACCGTGGCGGGCGAGCACCGTGGCGGAGCGCGTGCGCGCCCTCGGCGCCGTCGCCGACCGCCTCGACGCGCACGTCGACGAGCTCGTCGCGCTGGCGGGCGCGGAGACGCACCTGGCGGAAGCGCGCCTGCGCGGCGAGTTGCGCCGGACCACGTTCCAGCTGCGGCTGTTCGGCGAGGTGCTCGAGGAGGGCAGCTGGCTGGACGCGCGCATCGACCACGCCGACGGCGACTGGCCGATGGGCGCCCCGCGCCCCGACTTGCGCCGTCAGCTGGAGCCGATCGGACCGGTGCTGGTCTTCGCGGCGAGCAACTTCCCGTTCGCGTTCTCGGTGGCCGGTGGCGACAGCGCGAGCGCCCTCGCGGCCGGAAACGCCGTCGTGGTGAAAGCGCACCCTGGGCACCCTGACCTCTCGGCCAGGACCGCCGCGCTCGTGCGGGAAGCGCTCTCTTCGGTCGGCGCGCCGGACGGCCTGTTCGACGCCGTGTACGGCACCGACGCGGGAGTGCAGGCTCTCCGTGCCCCGGAGATCCAGGCGGCCTCGTTCACAGGATCCATCGCAGGCGGCCGCGCATTGTTCGACATCGCCGCCTCACGCGAGCAGCCCATCCCGTTCTACGGGGAGCTGGGGAGTGTCAACCCGGCTTTCGTGACCCGGACCGCGGCTGATGAGCGCGCCGGCGAGATCGCGGAAGGCTTCCTCGCCTCGGTGATGGGCAGCGCCGGTCAGCTCTGCACCAAGCCGGGCGTGCTTCTGGTCCCTTCGGGCAGCAACCTGGAACGCCTCCTCGCTTCGGCCACGCTGCCCACCCCCACGCCCCTCCTGAATCCGGCCATCGCGGACGGCTTCCGTGCCTCGGTGGCCGCGAGGGCCGACCATTCCGGGGTCGACATCCTCGCCGGCTCGACCGCAGGCAGCCAGGACCCGCACCCGGTCCTGCTGACCACGACGGCCACCGCCCTGCGCGACGACCCGGAGGCACTCATCACGGAGATGTTCGGTCCGGCCGCGCTGATCGCGTCCTACCAGGACGAGGCCGAGCTGGTTTCCGTCGCCGCTCTGCTCGACGGACAGCTCACAGCGACCGTAATCGGCTCGGAGGGGGACGCCGTCGCCGGCGACCTGGTCGCCACTCTCGCGACCAAGGCCGGCCGGGTGCTCTGGAACCAGTGGCCCACGGGCGTATCGGTCACCTGGGCGCAGCAGCACGGCGGCCCGTACCCGGCCACGACCTCCGTCGGCACGACGTCGGTCGGCACGGCGGCGATCACCCGCTTCCTGCGACCGGTGACCTATCAGAACCTTCCGGACGCTCTGCTGCCCGACGCGCTCAAGGACGCGAACCCGCTCGGTGTGCCCCGCCGGGTCGACGGAAGGCTGGTGACGGTCTCCTGAACGGGGTCTCGATCTGACTCGTCATCCGGCGGCCCACGGGACGGCGAGCGCCTCCGCGGGACCACCGTCGACCAAACCTTCGGGAGGAACCACCAGAATGCCGGTCGCGCCGGCCAGCCCCCGCAGCATCGCCGCGCCGCGCCACGCCGAAACGACGGCCCGCCCATCCTCTTCCGAATAGGGCACCAGAACCGTCGATCCCGGGCGCCCCTCCATTGCCGCGGACGTCACGACCCGCGTCTCCGCCGGCGCACGGCTCGCCATCCCGGCGAGCAGCGGCTCCACGAGCGTGATCGCCGCCACCATCGCCGCGAGGGGGTTCCCGGGAAGGGCGACGACCAGGCGACCGTCCGGGAGTTCCGCGATGCGGGTCGGGCCGCCGGGGCGCATCGCCACGCCGTCGGCGACGAATCGAGCGCCGAGCGCGAGCAGTGCGTCCCGCACGTGGTCGGTCGATGATCCTCCCGTCCCGCCGGTCGTCACGACCACGTCGGCGCGGGCATCGCTGACGGCGGCGACCGTCTCGGCGAGGTGGTCGGGAACCCGGCGGGAGCCGACGACCCGGCCGCCGAGCATTCCGATCAGGGCGGGGAACTGCACGCCGAAGCTGTCCCGGACCCGCCCCGGACCGGGAACGCCGTGCGCGACGACCTCGTCGCCGGTGAACACCAGTGCGACCGACGGGACAGCGCTCACCATCAGCTCGTCGACGCCCGTCGCGGCAGCCAGAGCGACATGGGCGGGGTTCAGGATGCCACCCGCGGCGATCAGCAGCTCTCCCTGCTGGGCCTCGGTCGCGGGCCGGCGGATGTGGTGGCCGGGGCGGGGCTCGCCCGGGACCGTCGAGCGCAGTATCCCGTTCTCCTCGACCCCGCTCTCGCTGCGCAGCACCGACAATGCGACGTCGGGATCGTGAGCGTCGGGCACGAGCGCACCCGTGACGATGGGTCGCGCCTGACCACGGGACGGGGGTCGCGTGTCGCGGACGTCGCCGCTCACGAGCTCCCAGGGTCCGTCGCCGACCACCAGCCAGCCGTCCATCGCAGCGGACGCGAAATGAGGGAGGTCGATGGGCGTGACCAGGTCGGCGGCGAGCCGCCGACCGACGGCGTGGTCGAGCGGCACGCTCTCCGGTGCCAGCGCGGCATTGCGCCCCGCGGCGGTCGCGATCGCTCGCGCCTGAGCCCAGGTCGGACGGTCTGTCATCGTTTCATGTCCATCCGCGATGCGCTTCCACACATCGTTCGAGTATGGCATCGGAGCCGCGCATGATAAGCCTGGACCATGGGTCGAACGACATCGCGAAAGCAGATCACGCGCATCGTCGTCGGCGAATCACGCATCCGCCGGGAGGACGCGCTCGCCGTCGAGGAGCCGCTCGAGATCCGAGTCGGGGGTGCCCCGCTCTCGATCACGATGCGCACCCCGGGAAGCGACTTCGATCTGGCTGCCGGCTTTCTCGTCTCGGAGGGTGTGATCTCCCATGGAGACCAGCTCGGCGCCATCCGCTACTGCGCGGGCGGCCCCGTCGACGGGGAGAACACCTACAACGTCCTCGATGTCACCCTTGCGCCGGGCGTGCCACGGCCCGATGCGAGCCTCGATCGCAACTTCTACATGACCAGCTCCTGCGGCCTCTGCGGCAAGGCCAGCATCGACGCCGTCCGGACCCGCTCCGCGTACTCTGTCGCCGACGACGGCGTCCGGGTGACGGATGAGCTCCTCTCGACCTTTCCCGAGCGGCTGAGGGAGGGGCAGGCCACCTTCGACAAGACGGGCGGACTGCACGCCGCCGCGCTCTTCGACACGTCCACTGGCGAGCTCCTGGCACTCCGGGAGGACGTCGGCCGGCACAACGCGGTCGACAAGGTCGTCGGCTGGGCACTGAAGGAGGGCCGCCTGCCGCTGAGCGGCACCGTTCTGATGGTGTCGGGCCGGGCGTCGTTCGAACTCGTGCAGAAGGCGTCCATGGCCGGCATCCCCGTACTCGCAGCCGTCTCGGCGCCGTCATCCCTCGCCGTCGACCTCGCCAAGGAACTCGGGCTGACCGTGGTGGGTTTCCTGCGGGGGTCGTCCATGGTCGTCTACTCCGGGGCCGAACGCGTCGTCCCGGCGCAGGTGTCCCCGGAATCGCGGAAACAGGAATCGCAGAAACAGGAGTCACGGGTCTGATGCACGACACGGATGTGAACCCGGGCAACGAGTACCCGGACCTGGAGGTCGGCCACAACAAGGAATGGGCCGTCGGCGTGCCCGGAATCCTGCATTCGATGGGGCCGGCGATACGCGAGCTGGGTCCGGTGCGAACCGCGAAGCTGATGACCGCCATCAACCAGAAGGACGGCTTCGACTGCATGAGCTGCGCGTGGCCCGATCCGGGCGACCGCAACCTGCTCGAGTTCTGCGAGAACGGTGCCAAGGCGGTCACCTGGGAGGCGACTCCCGTCACCGTACCGACGAGTTTCTGGGCCGAGAATTCGCTGACGAGCCTGCTGGACAAGTCCGAGTATTGGCTCGGGATGCAGGGGCGGCTGGTGGAACCCGTATTCAAGCCGAGCGGCTCGGACCACTACGAACCGATCACCTGGGACCGCGCCTTCACGCTGATCGCCGACCGCCTCAACGCGCTCGACTCGCCCGACCGGGCCGCGTTCTACACCTCCGGACGCACCGCCAATGAGACCGCGTTCGCCTATCAGCTCTTCGTGCGTGCTTTCGGGACGAACAACCTCCCCGATTGCTCGAACATGTGCCACGAGTCGACCGGCACCGCGCTCAGCGAGACCATCGGCATCGGCAAGTCCACCATCGCCTACGACGACTTCGGCAAGGCCGAGCTCATCATCGTGATGGGGCAGAACCCCGGCACGAACCACCCTCGAATGCTCAGCGCTCTCGAGGAGGCGAAGCGGAACGGGGCCACGATCGTCGCCGTGAACCCGCTGCCGGAGGCCGGGCTGATCCGCTACAAGAACCCGCAGAAGCCGCGCGGCATCGTCGGCAAGGGTACCGAGATCGCCGATCACTTCCTCCAGATCCGCTCCGGCGGCGACATGGCGCTGCTGCAGGCCGTGTCCAAGCGGGTGCTGGAGGCGGAGGAGGCCGCGCCAGGAACCGTCCTCGATCACGCGTTCCTCGACGAGCACACGCTGGGCCTCGGCGCCTTCCGCGGACACATCGCGACCCTCGACGATGCCACGGTGCTGGAGGCCACCGGCCTCAGCCTCGCCGAGGTGGACCTCCTGGCCGACCTCTACGTGCACTCCGACCGCACCATCATCACCTGGGCGATGGGGCTCACACAGCAGAAGAACGCGGTCGCGACGCTGAAGGAGCTGATCACGCTCCTGCTGCTGCGCGGCAACATCGGCAAGCCCGGCGCGGGCGCCTCCCCGATCCGCGGCCACAGCAATGTGCAGGGCGACCGGACGATGGGGATCTGGGAGCGGATGTCCGACACGTTCCTCGACGCGGTGCAGCGCGAGTTCGGCTTCGATCCGCCCCGCACGCACGGCTTCGACGCTCTGCAGACCATCGCGGGCCTGCAGCGCCACGAGATCGATGTCTTCTTCGCCATGGGCGGCAACTTCGTCGGCGCCATCTCCGACACCGCAGCGGCGGAAGCCGCCATGCGCGGCGCCGGGCTGACCGTGCAGGTGTCGACCAAGCTCAACCGTTCGCACGTCGTGACCGGCGACGAAGCACTCATCCTGCCGACGCTCGGCCGCACCGAGGTAGACCTCCAGAAGGGCGGCCCGCAGTTCCTTTCGGTGGAGGACAGCGTCTGCGCCGTTCACGCCACCCACGGCAAGGTTCCGCCGGTCGCTCCCGGCCTGCTGTCAGAGGTGGCCATCGTGTGCCGGCTGGCACAGGCGACCCTCGACCCGGCGCTCGGGATCGACTGGGCAGGCTTCGAGGGGGAGTACGACGTCATCCGGGAGCACATCAGCCGTGTCGTTCCCGGCTTCGAGCGCTTCAACGAGGACGTCCGCCTGAAGGGCGGATTCGTCCTCCCCAACGGCCCGCGCGACGAGCGCCGCTTCGACACCGCGACGGGCAAGGCGATGATCACGGTCAACGAGCTCGAGCACCTCGAGCGTCCGGAGGGCCGGCTGATCCTGCAGACGTTGCGGTCGCACGACCAGTTCAACACGACGATCTACAGCCTCAACGACCGCTACCGCGGCATCAAGAAGGGCCGCGACGTGGTCTTCGTGAACCCGCTCGACATCGACGAGCTGGGTCTGCGCGACGGACAGCGGGTCGACATCCACAGCGAGTGGCGTGACGAACCGGACCGCGTCCTCGCCGACTATCGAGTGGTCGCATACCCGACTGCCCGCGGTTGCGCCGCCGCCTACTACCCGGAGGCGAACGTGCTCGTCCCGCTGCAGAGCGCGGCCACCGGCAGCAACACGCCCGTGTCCAAGGCGGTCATCGTGCGGTTGGTGCCCCGCGGGGAATAGGGATCAGCCCACCGCTGTCAACCGGTCGCCGCGCCGAGCTCCGTTCGGAGCGAGTCGAGGATCGCCTCGGTGGGTTCGGCAGGGGCGGAGTCCTGATCGGAGGCAGGTCGGTGCTCGTCGACAGCAGTTGGCCCAGCGTGATGAGAGTGGGTCGAGATCTTCCAGCGTTAGCGGTACTCGCTCTGGCGTTGTCGCTCGGTCGGGGCCGACATGGCCGCAGCGTGCCCTAGCATGCTGAACGCGTCGAAGGGTCGCCGCCGTTCCGGCGCGTTCATGGCCGCGCCCCGGTCATGCGAGCGTCATGAAGAGTTTCTGCAGCTCGTCGACGGTCATGGGGTCGGAGGTGTCGTCTGGGTCGGTGAGGCACTTCTGCATCGCGGTTGAGATGATCTGGAAGCCTGCCTTGTCCAGGGCGCTGGAGACAGCGGCGAGCTGGATCACGACGTCGCGGCATTTGCCGCCGTTTTCGACGGCGGCGATCACCGCGTTCAGTTGTCCTTGGGCGCGGCGGAGTCGGTTGAGCACGGGCTTGATGTCGGCCGGAGCGGTGTTCTGTGGCACGGTGGCCTTCTTTCTCGATGGTGCCGGGGTGGGGCAGGCCCGTGACGGTACCCGCCAGGGTATCTTGCCGCGCTCGTCAGCGACCCCTCGCGGCGTCGCGGAAGGCCATCAGGGTGGGGATGGGGGTGGTACTGGCGAAGGTGCTCGTGTTCAGCCCTTCCCGAACAGGCGCCCCAGGAATCCACCACGCGAGGCGGACGCCTTCTCGGAGTCGGTGTGGTCGCCGTTGCACCACTGATCGGCTGGAACACGGCGGCGCACATCGGCGACGTGCTGGCCGCAGCCGCTCCAGGTGGTCTTGCCGCAGACCTTGCAGTTGACGGGGTAGCACATGGGTCGTCCTCTCCGGGGGAGCCGGTGTCATATCGGGGATCGTGATGGATACCCTCCCCCGTATAGTACGATACCGGGGAGGGTATCTCGAATCGTCCTCAGGAGGAGCTCAGAATGAAAACGGTGATCGTCGGTGGCGTCGCCGGAGGCATGTCCGCTGCGACCCGGCTGCGCCGGCTGGACGAAGCAGCGGAGATCATCGTCTTCGAACGCGGTCCCTATGTGTCGTACGCGAACTGCGGCCTGCCCTACTACGTCGGCGGCGTGATCCGGGACCGCTCCTCCCTGCTGCTGCAGACGCCGCAGTCCCTGGCATCCCGCTTCCGGCTCGACGTGCGCACCAGCCACGAGGTGCGTGCGATCGACGCAGCAGCGCGGACGGTGACGGTACTCGACCTCGCCTCTGGCGACACCTTCGTCGAGGGTTACGACGAGTTGATCCTGGCCGTTGGCGCGACCGCGCGAGAGGCAGCCGCAGGCTCGGATATTCCCACCCACACACTCCGCACGGTGGAGGACGTCGACGCGATCGGCTCGCTTGTCGACGCCGCCGCCGACAACCCCTGCGCCCTGGTGGTCGGCGGCGGATTCATCGGCCTCGAAGCGGTCGACAACCTCGTACGCCGGGGAATCCACATCACACTCATACAGCGCGGCCCCCACATCCTGAGCCCGCTGGATCCCGAAATGGTGGTGCCGATCGAGGCGCACCTGCGCAGCCACGGCGTCGACGTGCGCACATCAGTCACCGTCGACACGGTGCAGGCGAGAACCGTGCTTCTCGACGATGGCATCACGCTGCGGCCCGATTTCATCGTCGACGCGTCAGGCGTCACTCCGAGCGTCGATCTGACCCGCTCGGCCGGGCTCACCCTCGGCACGACGGGCGGAATCGCGGTCGATGCCCGCAACCGCACTAGCGACGAGCACATCTACGCCGTCGGCGACGGTGTCGAGAAGGTGGACGCCCTTTCCGGCGGACGAGCACTGGTGACGATGGCTGGTCTCGCCAACAGGCATGGCCGCTCCGTCGCCGACGTAATCGCCGGCCGCGACGAGCGCAACACCCCAGCGCTCGGCACCGCGATCGTGAAGGTCTTCGACAGAGTCGCGGCGATAGTCGGCTGGAGCGAGCGCCAACTGGTATCCGCCGGACGTGCGCATCGTATGATCCACACCCACCCGTCCTCGCACGCCACCTACTATCCGGGCGCGCAGTCAATGTCCATGAAGTTGCTTGTGGACCCGGACACGGATGCGATCCTCGGCGCGCAGATCGTCGGCGGTGAAGGAGTTGACAAGCGGATCGACGTGATCGCCGTCGCGATGGCGGGAGGCATCAGTGCGTCCGGGCTGGCCCGTCTCGAGCTCGCATACGCGCCCCAGTTCGGTTCGGCGAAGGACCCGATCAACCAGCTCGGGTATGTGGCGGACAACCTCCGCACCGGGACTACACGTGCGATTCAATGGCACGAACTTGAGGCGGCTCTAGATGACGGCGCGACCCTCATCGACGTGCGGACAGCCGCCGAATACGCTGCCGGGTCGATCCCCGGCGCCATCAACATCCCGGTCGACGCGCTGCGCGACCGGGTCGGTGAGTTGCCCGACGGACCGCTCGTGGTGCACTGCCAGGTTGGCCAGCGCGGACACACCGCTGCTCGCATCCTGGCCCAGCACGGCCGCGATGTCGCCAACCTCGACGGGGGTTACCGCACCTGGGCCGCGGGCTGCGTCACCCAACGACCGGTTGCGCTCGCATACTCCTGATCCCAGAAGCCGTGCCGCCAACAATCGACTGCGACTAGAGCGAAAAGGATAGGGAATCCTCAGGTCGCGCCCATGCCACGTAAGAATGCGCCAAGAAACCGTTGGGAGGGTGGAGGTATCTACTAAACGGAGGTGAACGAGTGGCAACGTGGAGACGTGGCAAGCGGATCGTCGGATGGCTGACAGGGATTGTGGGGCTCGGGAGCCTCGCCGCGACGGCAGTCGCCTCAGGCGTACTGCTGGATCACACGAACGTGTCGTCTGCGACAGTCCGCGGAACCACTAGCACCAGCGCGCCGAGCACCTCGGCGCCGACGCCGAGTGCCCCCGCAGCTCAGACATCAACTCCAGCGGCTCCGGCGCCGGCGGTTCCTGCTCCCGCACCGGCGGCTCCGGCCCCCGCGCCGGCGGCTCCTGCTCCGCCTGTCCAGCAGAGCCAGGGAGGGTCGAGCAGTGGCCAGTCGTCCGGGTCCTGACGCCGCCTTCTCCCGCTCCGAGTGGATGGTGTGGGGAACCGTCGCCTCCATCGTGGTCGACTGCGAGGAGCGGCTCGCGGACGCCCGCTTGCTCGCTGAGTCTGTTCTCGGCGATATCACGGCGGCCTGCAGTCGTTTCGAACCTACGTCAGAGTTGAGCCGCATTTCCGCCGATCCTCGCGCGTCGGACGGTGTGGAGGTGTCCGCGCTGCTCGCCGACCTCATCGCGGCGGCGCTGAACGTGGCGCGGGAGACCGGCGGGAGCGTCGATCCGTCGCTCGGGGCAGACCTCGAGCAGTGGGGGTACGACCGCGACTTCGACCAGCTCCGCGCGGACGCCTCGCCATTGCCGTCGGAGGCCGCCGATGGGTCTTCCTTTGCTCTGACCGTCGCACAACGTCGTGACCCGGGCTGGCGGCGGATCCACCTGGACGGACGTCTACTTACCGTGCCCGCCGACGTCCGCATCGACCTTGGTGCGACGGCCAAGGCCTTCGCCGCCGACCTGATCGCACGCAGAGTCGCAGAAGAACTCACCACCGGCGTCCTCGTCTCCCTCGGTGGCGACATCGCCACCGCCGGGTCCAACAACGCACGCGGGTGGGAGATCCTGGTGCAGGACCTGGACACCGACCCCGCTCAGCAGGTCTTTCTCCCCTCCGGGAGCGCCATGGCGACCTCCAGCACACAGAAGCGACGCTGGATGCACGACGGCCGAACGCACCAGCACATCCTGGACCCGGCTTTCGGCACGCCCGTGATTCCGGAGTGGCGCTCAGTGACGGTCGCGGCAGCGACCTGTCTCCGCGCGAACGCGCTCAGCACCGCGTCGATCGTGCGAGGCCGGGGTGCTGTCGCGTGGCTCGCCGAGCAGGGCGCGGACGCGCGGCTCGTCGACCTGCGCGGACGTGTCGTCACGGTCGGTGCGTGGCCGGCTCCCGACGAAGCCGCGCCGGCACCAGAGAACGAGCGTGTGCGATGAATGAGCTGCTGTGGGCCTTCGGCCGTGCCAGCGGCGTCGTCTCGCTGATCCTCTTCACCGTGACAGTGCTGCTCGGAATCGTGACCCGATCGGGGCGACCGCTCCCCGGGATGCCGAGATTCTCGGTGTCCCTGGTCCACCGCAACGTCTCGCTGCTCGCCCTGGTCTTCCTCGTGCTGCACGTCGGGACACTTCTGTTCGACTCGTACGCCAAGCTCACGGTGACCGACATCGTCGTGCCCTTCGTCGGCTCCTTCAAGCCTTTCTGGCAGGGACTGGGAACCGTAGCCTTCGACCTGGTCGTGGCGATCGTGGTGACCGCGCTGCTGCGGCGGCGGATCGGTAACACCGTGTTCCGCTTCATACATTGGTTCACCTACGCGATGTGGCCGATCGCCGTGCTGCACGGGATCGGGAACGGGACGAATGGCACCAGCGGCTGGTTCCTTCTCCTCGCCGCCGCGTCGACGCTGCTGATCGTCGTCGCCATCGTCTGGCGGTCCTCCGCCCGCTTCCTCGAGAACTCGCACACGCGGCAGACCGCCGCCCGATTCAAGGACGGGACGCTATGACGATGACGGCTGATCCCGGCTTCCCGGCCGCTGCCGAGCGCCCTGCCGGCGCGAACCGCCTCCTCTCCGCGGGAACGGAGGCGACGCTCGAGGCACACCTGAGAGCGTTCGGTCCGCTGCCGGCGTGCGAGCCGCACGCGTCGTTGGCCCAGCTGGAGGCCTCCGGACTCACCGGGCGCGGGGGAGCCGGTTTCCCAGCGTGGCGCAAGCTAGCTGCCGTGGGTGTTGGAGCGCGCCGTAGTCGGGGGCGGGCGCCGATCCTGATCGCCAACGGCTCGGAAGGGGAGCCGCTGAGCTGGAAGGACGCCGTTCTGCTGCAGAACGCGCCGCATCTGGTGATCGACGGGATGCTCGCCGCCGGGCGGATGGTCGGCGCCCGCAACGTGCTGCTGTATGTCGGGTCCGCATCGCTGCCGAGCGTCGAGCGCGCGATCGCCGAACGCCCGGATGCGCGTGGCATCGAGGTGGTGGAAGCGGCCGACAGTTTCATCGCAGGTGAGGCCAGCGCAGTCGTGAATGCCATCGGGAATGACGATCCGCGTCCGACGGATCGCATCGTGCGTCTGACCGAGTCCGGTCTGCGCGGGCGACCGACTCTGGTGCAGAACGTCGAGACGCTCGCGCATCTCGCCCTGATCGCCCGGTTCGGCGGCGCGTGGTTCCGCTCTATCGGGACCCCTGAACAACCGGGGACGCGTCTGGTCACAGTGACGGGGGACGTTCCGCGAACGGGCGTGTTCGAGGTCCCCACGGACGCAACCCTGAGCGACGTTCTCGGCAGTGTCCGACTGGACGCTGACACCGCGTCCGCCGTGCTCGTCGGCGGCTACCACGGCGCGTGGGTTCCCGCAGCCGCCTTCGACACACCGTTGACGCCCGCAGGACTGGCGCCCTTCGGTGCGCAGCCGGGTGCCGGCATCGTCCACGTCCTCGGCGACCAGCGCTGCGGCCTACAGGCAACTGCCGAGATCGTCGGCTATCTCGCCGGTCAGACCGCAGGTCAGTGCGGGCCCTGCATGTTCGGCCTTCCGACCATGGCGGCACGCTTCGCGGCCCTGGCCGCGGGCAGCGACGCGAAGGCCAACGCCGCCGACCTCGTCAGGGTGTCGAACCTCGTCGTCGGTCGGGGAGCCTGCCATCACCCGGACGGAACTGTACGGCTCATCCGCAGTGCGCTGCATGTCTTTGCGAGGGATGTGCGGGCGCACGCCGACGGCCGATGCACGCGGCGGCCGCGATGAGTGCAGACACGCCACGGCACGTCCTGCACATCGACTGGACACGGTGCGACGGCCGCGGGCTCTGCGCGGAAATTCTCGAGCACGCGCTTGCCCGAGATGACTGGGGCTATCCCGTATCACTGCGCGGTGACCCGGCGCGCAGGTCGGATGTGCCCATCCACTCGCACGAAATCGAGGAGGCAGAGGAGGCCGTCCGCCTCTGCCCCGTCTTGGCGCTACGCCTCACGCACGGGCTGTCAGGAGATCGATAGCACTTCGGCAGGAGCCCTGCAGGCAAACCAAGAATTCCTCAAGAATCGGGGAGGATGCTGGGGCCATCGTCAGCGAACCGGAGGTGGTTCAGGTGGGCACTCGTGAACAGGGGAAACGGGTCGTCGGGCGGCTGACCGCTCTCGTGGGAGCCGGAAGCCTGGCGGTCACAGGGATCGCCTCTGTCGCGCTGCTGCTCGGGACCCACACGTCTGTGACGTCGGGCTCGTCGTCCGGCACCTCCGAGACGGGCGACTCGTCATCCGGAAGCGTGGCTCAGCAAGGTTCTGACGACGAAGGTTCCGGCATCCAGCAGAGCCAGGGTGGCCAGATCGGTGGGCGGTCGTCCGGGTCGTGACCGGTTCGGTTTCCGAACCGCGGCTATTCAGCTGGCGAGGCCAGCGCTCTGCGGGGGCAGTGCCTGACCGGCGTCCCGAGTCGATGTTCCGCGCTGGGCGAGGAACACGATGAGCACGATCAGTCCGGCGATCGGAAGCAGGAGCCAGAACAGGTTCGTCCAGGACCGTCCGCAGTCGCGGAGACGGCGGACTGTAACGGCGAGGTAGGGGAGCAGAACTGCCGCACCGAAACAGGCGGCCAGGCTACTGCCGATGTAGACGGTGCCCTGCGGTGTTACGAGGTTCAGCGCGTTCAGGGCTGCGCCGACGACGTACACGAACAGCGCGAACCACCAGAACTCTGCCCGGTCGGCCACGCCGCTGAACGTCGCGTACTTCTTGAAGTCGATGGCAATCGCTTGAAAGAACGACATGGTTTCTGCCCCTTTGGTTCTGTGATGGCAGCGTAGGGCGATGCACCTCTGATCGGTGGGGCGAAAGTCCCGCCGTGGCGTCCGGCGGTTCGGGAGACTCATACGAGGCGACCGCTGAGGAGGAAGACATGGCTGGAAACACAAGTGCTCGCGTCATCGACCGCGCCGGAGGGTGGGGGTTCGCGTACGTGTTGGCCTATGTCGGAGCGGCCATCTACTTCGTCTCGGTGTCGGACGGGTCGTTCTGGGGAGTCGTGCTGGGCCTGTTGCAAGCGATCGTCTGGCCGGTTTACGTGGTGTACCACGTGCTCGTCCTGCTGAAGGCGTGATCATCAGCGGTGGCGCGTCGGGAGTCGGTCAGCAGCGGGCTCGGGGACGCTGGCCGACGCGCTCACGTCTCTTGATGGTGGCCGAGCTGTTCGGGTTCGTGCGTTGCTGCGAGCAGGTCCTCTTCTGCGCGGTTCGCGATGCGATGTCGGCGGTCGACTCCGAACAGGTAGATGGCGTCCAGGGCACCAAGCGTGTTCGAGAGTAAGAGAGCGGCGAACCAGGGCTTACTGTCGTTCTTCGCGGCACGCCAGAGTGAGGCGGCTTTCCAAGCCAGGCTCCAGGTCACGGCGGCGACGATCATTGCCCGGCCGCCGGAGGAGACGTCGGGCATCCGGAAGGGCATGGCGGAGGTGGCCCTGTTGCGAGTTGTCATGCCATTAAGGACACCGCGTCCGCTGCCGGTTGCGAAGGGCCGAAGGTCCTAACCGTCCGCGGGCGCGTCGCGAGAGGCTTCAGCCAGTGACCGAGCGCGAGGAGCTTTCGAATGCCTGCTGAGATGACGCACGACGAGAGGGAGACCCTGTTGGCGAGCCAAAGGGTCGGCCGGTTGGGGTTGATCGACGGGCGGTTGCCCTACGTCGTCCCGATCTCGTACGCCTACCGTGACGGCGCTGTCTACTGCCACAGCGCGCAGGGGCAGAAGGTTCGTGCGCTGCGCTCGCAGTCCGAGGTCTGTTTCGAAGTGGACGAGTTGCTCAGCCTGGAGAAGTGGCGGAGCGTCATCGCTTACGGACGGTTCGAACAGCTGGTCGGTGCCGACGCGCAGGAGGGTGTGCGGATCCTTTTGGATCGGTTCCGTCCGCTGGTCTCAGTGACAGCCACTGACGTGCCGCCCGAGGCGGGACTAGGGGTATCGCGGGCCCTTGATGTCCCGCGGTTGCAGTCGGGGAAGGCCGAGATGGGCCACCCGACCGGCGCGGTCGTCGTCTTCCGGGTGAAGTTGCACACCGTGAGCGGTCGTTCCGAGGGGGACTGGTGAGCAACGGTCGCGTCATGGTGGGATTCGACGGGAGCCCATCGGCGTGGCGCGCCCTGGATTGGACGCGGAACGGGTCGCCCAACGCGGCGGAGTGTTGGATGTGGTCCTTGCTGGATGCCGGCACTGATGTGGACCCGTCCTTCGTGGCGCTGGAAGAACGGGTGATCCCGGACGCGATCGCGGATGTTCCGATCGCACGCGAGGCGGCGATCACGGCGACAGTGCCGCGTTCGAACCCGGCGACCGCCCTCATCGAACAGGCGCTGGGGGCAGCCGCGCTCGTGGTCGGGACCCGCGGTCGCGGCCGTCTGATGACATCCATGCTCGGCTCGGTCAGCCACGATGTGCTGCTCAATGTCCCGTGCCCGGTGCTGGTGACACCGAAGGAATGCTCGTTCGCGAGCGACGCCAGTAGGGGTGACGAGGCGTGGTGAGGGAGGGAACCATGACCGGATCTAGGGCGGCGCCGCCGATCGTGTGTGCGATCGATGGTTCGGTGGGGTCGCGGAGGGCGTTTCGGGAGGCGGTGAAGCTGGCGCGTGCCCTGGACACCCGACTGGTGGCCGTCATGGCATGGCAGCACTCGACGTCCAGGTATGACGCGTACTTCCCCGAGCCGGAAGGCTCCCCTCGAGTTGTCGCCTATGCGACCTTGGACGAGGTGATTCGCGGGGAGTTCGGCCAGGATTCCCCGGATTGGGTGGCAGTCCGGGTCGAGATGGGCCACCCGGGCAAGGTGCTGGTGGA
Organism: Leifsonia sp. 2MCAF36; assembly: GCF_052115525.1. Lineage (NCBI taxonomy): Bacteria > Bacillati > Actinomycetota > Actinomycetes > Micrococcales > Microbacteriaceae > Leifsonia > Leifsonia sp. 2MCAF36. The sequence goes on from NZ_JBFRGV010000008.1 coordinate 95,020, forward strand.
CGCGGCAGACGGAGCCGCGATGCTGGTCGTCGGCAGCCGCGGACACAGCGGGCTTGCCTCCCCGTTTCTGGGGTCCGTGAGTTTGTACTGTGCGACCCAGGCGCGGTGTCCGGTGCTGGTGGTTCCGCCGGTCCACCAGCACGGACCGCTGGAAGAGCCGAATACGCAATGAGGCGCGCACCCCGCGCGCTTGAGTTCGTGTGAGCGGACCGCTTCGGGGCCGGCCGCTCACGAGCGGTTACGGTGTTCCAGTTGGAGCACGGCGGCTTGTGTTCGTCGTTCGAGCCCCAGTTTGGCCAGTAGTGAGCTGACATAGTTCTTGACCGTCTTCTCGGCGAGCCCGAGCTTTTCGCCGATCTGCCGGTTGGTGAGTCCGTCGGCGATGAGGGCGAGCACTTGGCGTTCCCGCAGGCCCAGCGATGTGTATCGGGGGTCGTCGGCCGGTTCCCGCAGTTGCGCTGACATGCGGGAGGCGATTCGCGGGTCGATCAGCTTTTTTCCGTGCGCCGCTGCCCGGATGTCATCGAGCAGGGAGCTGCCGCGGATGTCCTTGATCACATAGCCGTCAGCGCCGGCGATCACGGCCGCACGCAGCGCATCGTCGTCGTCGTATGCGGTCAGCATGAGACACCGCACTTTCGGGGTCTCCTGTTTTATCGTTCGGCAGACGTCGATGCCGCTGCCGTCGGGGAGTCGCACGTCGAGCACGGCGACATCCGGGTCGACCGCACGGACCCGGGCGCGGGCTTGTGCCGCTGTCGCAGCTTCCCCGACCACGTCCATGTCGTCTTGGGCGTCGATCAGGGCGGCGATGCCGCGCCGCACTATTTCGTGGTCGTCCGCCAGGAAGACGCGGATCGGGTTGTTCGTCATTCTGGTGCTCCGGCCGGTACGGGAAGGCGTATCCAGAGCCGCGTGCCCCGCTCACTGGAGTCGATCTCCAGCACCCCATCGCGGAGGTGTGCCCTTTGCCTGATGTTTTCTAAGCCGCTGCGCCGGGTGGTATCGCCGATGCCGCAGCCATCATCGACGATGGAGACGGTGATGTCTTCACCGGATGCCACGACGGCTACCGAGGCCTTTCGCGCGTGCGCGTGACGGACCACGTTGGTCAGGCCCTCACGCACGAACGCGGTGATGTCGTCCGCTAGCGCCGGATCGGCGACAACGTCGATGGGGCCTGAGAATGCCAGAGTGGCCGGCTCGGACAGGGTGCCGCCGACGTCGTGGACGACATCGAGCAGCCGGTGTCGCAGGCTGGTCTCTTCTCGCGGGTGCGAGAGCGCGAAAATGATGGTGCGGATCTGCGAAATCGCGTCGTCCAACGATTTGACCGTGCCGTCGAGGCGGTCCGCGACTGCCCCAGCGCCGACGGCCGATTCGATGCTCTGCAATTCCATCCCAGCACCGAAGAGTTGCTGGATGACGTGGTCGTGCAGGTCGCGGGCGATTCGCGCCCGATCTTCGAGCAGTTGAAGCTGTTCCCTGTCGGCTCGTGCTCCGGCCAGTTCGACGGCGATGCCGGCCTGGTTGACGAACGCCACCGTTCGCTCGAGGTCGAAGGTGGTGAACGCGGTGCTGCCGTGCTCCCGGCGGGCCAGGAGCACGTTCGGATGCCGCGCTTGCCCGGCAAAGGGGATGATCAGTGCCGGGCCGCCTCCCCATCCCGGGAAAAGCGTGACCGGGCCGATATCCTCCGCGCGCGTGGGCTGGGAGCTTTCCACGGCTGAGCGGAGCTGATCGTTATCGAGGACTGCGTCCGGGCCCGGAGAAGCGTCGTCGCTGCGCGCGAGGACACGGGCCAGGCGTTGTTCCAGATCCGTCTGCACGATCGCGACGAAGTCGGCTTTGACCAGCTTGTGGACGTGGCGGGTGATCTCGCGGAATGCGTCGGCCGTGTCGGCGCCGAGTATCGTCGCGGTGATCTCGGCAGTGGATGCGCTCCACGCTTGACGCGCGGAGGTTTCGGCGAAGAGCCGCGCGTTGTCGATGGCGCTGCCGGCCGCAGCGGCGAGGGCGCGCACGAGCTGCTCGTCGTCCTGGCTGAATGCGCCAGAGGTCGGGTCGGTGAGGTAGAGGTTCCCGTAGACGGATTCCCTGACAACGATGGGGACGCCGAGGAAGGCAGTCATGGGCGGGTGTCCAGCGGGGAAGCCGACAGACCGGGGGTCTGCACCGATGGATTCCAGCCGGATCGGCCGTGGGTCATCGATGAGCGCCCCGAGGAGGCCATGACCTTCGGGCAGGTGGCCGATCCGAGCGACTTGTTCGCTGGGCATTCCGACGTGGATGAACTGTTCCAGTCCACCGCTTTCGGCGATGACCCCGAGAGCGCCGTAGTGCGCTCCCACCAGGTCAACGGCGGCTTCGACGATGGTTCGCAGCACCGTCGGAAGCTCCAGATGCGAGACCACGGCACCGTTGGCACGCACCAGCGCTCTCAGCCGGCCCTGGGTTTCCAAAACCTTCTGGGCTTGCTCGACCAGTTGGGCGATGGCACGATCTAGTTCCGCGCGAGGCGCATCCGGGAAAGTGATGGGCTCGTCGCCCTGCATCGCGCACCCCCTCGGGCGGCGCCGCGCGGCGTCCGCCGACTGCCTATGTTGGGAGTGTAGCGCTGCGGCTGAGCTGCCGGTCAGCCCCTGTTGCGGCGCGGGTGCCGGGTCCGACGATGACCGTGGGCGCGGCCAGATCGAGCACCAGTGCGTGCGAAACCGATCCGAGCCAGGCGCGTTTCCATCCGGTCAGTTGACGGCTGCCGACGACGAGCATGAAGGCATGCTGGGACTGCGCCCGAAGGACGGACGAGGGGTGGTCACGGGCGAGAACGGCGCGCACCTCGAGGTGTGGATGCTGCTCCCGCGCATGCCGCACGTGATCGTCGAGTAGTTCTTGATGCGCAGTCTGCTGCGAGTCGACGAACTCATCGTCCGGGACGATGAGGGGTTCCTGCACCAACGGCTCCTGCCAGCAGTGCACGACGATCAATGGCTGGTGCATCGCGTCGGCTTCCCCCGCCGCGTAGTCCATGGCCAGCCGACCGGTCGGCGAGCCGTCCACCCCGACGACGACGCCGCTGCGCGCCGCAGCGTCCTCGTGTGCTTCGTCGGGAACGATGGCCACCGGTCCGTCGGCGGAGGTCGCGAGGCGCGCGCCCAACGACCAGCCGTACCGCATCCTCGGTCCTGTGCGTTGCCGTGTCCCCACGACGACCAGGGTGCTCGGTCCCGTCTGTTCGGCGAGCAGATCGTACGGGTCACCGACAAGCAGCGCACTGCCGGCGACCGCCCCGGGGTGCACTCTCTCGATCGCGTGGACACGGTCTGTGAGCCGCTGCTCTTCTTCGAGGGTGACGCGCTTCATCGCACCGGGGTCTCCGGCGAAGAGCGCCCGGTCCAGGACATCGAAGATCTCGACTGTGGTGCCGCCGTTGCGGGAGCGTCGCAGTGCCCACGCTGCCGCTGCTTCGGAGGCCGGCGAGCCGTCCCAGCAGATGACCGTTCTGTTCGTCATGTCTACCTCACGATGCGATTGGTTCCGTCTGCATAGTCAAGCCGTAGCCGCGCGTGCGGCTGGGGCCGAAGGTCCCGCGGGACCTTTGGCCCCAGCGCAGCGAGCCGTGCCGGCGTTGACTTCGTTCGAGGGAGGTGTCCGCATGGGTTTCCAGGAGTACATCGTCGGTGTCGACAGTTCGGTACCGTCTCGCGCTGCTGTCCGGTGGGCGGTTGAACGGGCCCACGAGGACCAGGTCGGAGCGCGCCTGATCCATGTCGCCGATGACGAGTGGGGGGCCGTCGGGTCCCGCTTGATCGGCGAGGTCGATGGGGACGCGCAGCAGCGGCTCGAAGAGGACCTCACCTACGCTCGCTCACTGGGAAGAGATGTTGAGCTGCGTGGTGAGGTACGCCTAGGCAGTCCAATGGTCGAGTTGGCGGCGTTCAGCCAGCCGACCACGATGCTTGTGGTGGGCACGCACAAGACCGGTTTCCATTACGGCCGCGCATTCGGATCGCGCAGTCTGCAACTGGCCAACCTGGCGATCGGACCGGTTGCGATCATCCCGGAGGTAGCGTCCCGGATGCGCCGGGGCGTTGTGGTGGGGGTGGATGACACCCCGGCCGGCTATGCAGCGATCGATGTGGCGGCCGACGCAGCCTGTCAGCACGACTGCGAGCTCCTGGCTGTCCGGTCATCCAGCGTGCCAGAGCCCTTCGACCTGGAGCACGATGACCAGGCTGCTGATTGGCAACTTCGTCGAGACGATCAGGCGCGTGGACTCCTGGCGATGGCAGCGAACCGCGCGCGACTCCGGCAGCCGGGCATCGTCATCCGGAGCCGGGTGGTCCGCCGGCCGCCGGGGGCTGTGCTGAACGAACTCGGTCGGAGCGCGGAACTGCTCGTCATCGGCGACTCGCGGCGGGCACATGCGCAGCTCGGGAGCCTCGGCGCCGTCGCCTACGACGTGCTCCTCAACCTGTCCTCGCCGACGATCGTCGTCCACGCACCGGTCGGCGCCGCCCGGCGTGAACCGCTGCAAATGAAAGGAGAACACCATGCGATCGGATGAGCCGATTCGCGAACTCGACCGTGACGAATGCCGCGAACTTCTCACACACGACACGATCGGACGTCTGGCCACGGCCGCCGGCGGTGAGGCAGACATCTACCCGGTCAACTACTTCAGCGATGGGCGGTCCATCCTGATCCGGACGGCCCCGGGAACCAAACTGCTCGAGCTGACGGTGCATGACTCCGTCGCCTTCGAAATCGACGGCCACACCGACGAGGAAGCCTGGAGCGTGATCATCCACGGCCGGGCCCGGCAGCTGGAGAGCCAGACGGAGATCGACGAGGCCGATCGGGCCCCGCTGCAGCCGTGGATCCCCACCCTGAAGTACCGGTACGTCCATATCGACATCGACCAGCTCACGGGTCGGCGATTCTCCCGTTCGCCTGAGCCGGAGCGATGGTGACGATCCCTGCCCTGGAAGGAGCACCTGCATCATGACCGACACAGCCAACTCCACCGGCGAGGATCGCAGCCGTCCCGGCGCAAGAATCGTCGTCGGAGTCGACGGCTCCGCCTCGTCGCTCTCCGCCCTGCGGCGAGGCGCACGCATGGCCGAACGCCTCGCCTGCGACCTCGTCGGAGTCACTGTGTGGGAGTACCCGCAGTCCTGGCCGGGCTATGTGATCGAGGGGCTGGTCGCCTGAGCGCGACGCCCAGACGATCGCCGAAGAGGCGGCTCGTGAAGTGTTCGGCTCCGAGGCCCCGCCCTGGTACTCGTCCGCGATCCGGACCGGTTCTGCGGCCCGTCAACTGATCGCCGAATCGGAGGGTGCCGAGATGTTGATCGTTGGTAGCAGGGGATTGGGCGGGTTCACCGGGCTGCTACTCGGGTCGGTCTCCCGCTCCTGTGCAGAGCATGCCGACTGCCCGGTGCTGGTCCTGCACGGGACGGAAGCGGCTGACCGAGAGTAGGCAGGCTCACGTGTGGGCTGCCGGTGGAAGCTCTGCCGCGAGGGTCTGACCCCACGCACGCGCGCGATCCAGCTCGCCCGGTTGCAGCTGGCTTTGCTTGTCGACCAGGAAGCTGTCCTTGCCCGTCAGGCGGCGCGAGCCGAGCCGCTTGAGTCGCTTTTCAATGGCGGTGGCGGCTGATCCGCTGAACAGCTCGGTCATGTCGGCACGGGTGTCGAAGGCTGCGAATCGCGCAGGCAACCGCCCGCAGGTGTCCAGCCACTCGCGTACCCCGATTCCCTCCGCGTCGGGTTCCAGCTGCAGGTGCCGTTCGGGATCGTTGCCCCATTGGCCGGCCTCGGCGCGGGTGGATGGCCGACTCATTCCGTGGACGTGGGTGGGCGCTCCAACGAGCAGCAGGTCGACGCCGGGGAACGTCTCCGGAGCGTCTTTCACCGGGATGACGGTGACCGTGGCGCCGGTGCGGAGACCTTCCGCGATGGCTTCGGCGACACGACGGGTGCAACCGAACATGGACTCGAAGACGATGGTCGCCTGAGCGACGGGAACAGTGTCATTCATGCGCCCACTCTGCGTGGGCGTGGCTGCGAGCGTCAGGGCCGAAGGTCACATCGACACACGGGACCTTCGGCACTACGGACGCGGGCATCGGGCTGTGAGCCTCGATGTATCTCTTCACGTTTCAGGAGGACCGGATGGGTTACACGATCGTGGTTGGCGTCGAGGGCGATCCGGACCGTCGGGCCGCTCTGTTCTGGGCGGCCGATCGGGCGGCCCGTGACGGCGCGGAACTGGTTCTGGTCTACGTCATCGAGCAGGCATGGAGTGACGGCTTGGACGAGCCGGACCGTTTGCTGGTTCTGGAGGCGGAAGCGCTGCTGGCGGCCGAGCGTGAGATCGCGCAGCGACACGCTGAGGAGCGAGCGCGTGCGAGGCAGACACAGCCGTCTTCCGGCAGCGTGACGGCGGTGCACCCTCGACCGATCAAGGTCGCGACACGCTACGCGTACGGTCACCCGGGAACGGAGTTGGCAGCCGAATCGCAGGACGCGGACCTGCTGGTAGTCGGCACGCGTTCTGCTCTCGAGCAAGGCCATGACTTCACCGGTTCGCTCGCCATTCGCGTGGCCGCCACGGCACAGTGTCCGGTCGCGGTGATTCCGCACGGCTGGGCGGATGACGGTTCGGGCGTCGTGGTCGGAGTAGATGGGGAACTGCCGTCCGAGGAGGGGGTGGCGTTCGCCGTCGACGAGGCCGCCGCGTGGAATGAGCCGCTGACCGTGGTCTGCGCCGGATACACGGCCAACCCGCTTCTTGCCGGTCTGGTCCCGGAGAGCACTCTCGGGGACCGTCGGCAACGGATCGTCGGGGAGGCGGCCGCCGAGGCGCGGGAACTGCACCCGGAGGTAGAAGTGCGAAGCAGGGTCGTCGAGGCGCCGACCTCCCAGGGGCTCGTGGACGCAGCGGAGGGGTCCCGGTTGCTTGTCGTGGGAACACACAACCGCCATGGGGTGAAGCGGCTGATGCTCGGCTCGACCAGCCACGACGTTCTCCTGAACGTCCGGACACCGGTGGTTGTCGTCAGAAACTACCCGTCCGGAACGTCGTTCAGGGAGCGCACCACATGACCTCCATGACTGATTTCGGTTCGTGACCGGCGTTCCTGGATGCGCGTGCCGGAATCCTCCACCAGGTAGCGGGAACCGGTGACCGTGTCGGTGGCTCCAAGAAACCGCAGCGTCCCGGTCACGAGGCGGCCAACGCGCGCCGGCCCACCAGTCCCATGCTGAGCAGGAGCAGGCCGAGTTCGGCGAGTGCGGCTGCGAAGTAGATCGCTTGTAGGGGGCTGAACGGGATGACCATCATCTGCACGAAGATCCAGATCAGTAGACCGAATCCGGCGACGGCGACGGCGAACGATCCAGCCTGCGATCCGCGTCCGACGAGCACCGAGGCGAGAAGATGCGTTCCGCCCACGATCACCGCAAGCAGCAGCCCCGGCGCAACGTACGAACTGAAGGGGCCGTTTTCGAGGAAGGCGCGATCGGGCACGATACCCCCGCTGGTCGAGGCGGTGACCGCGCCGATAACGAGGGCGAGGCCTCCGGCCACCGCCGTCAGGCCGATCGTGGCCGTGAGGATGGTGAGGACGATACGAATCCAACGCTTCATGGCTACTCCAATGCTCACTCCGATGCTGTCGGGACCGCCGAGCTCACGGCAGGGTCGAAAGACCCCTGAGCGCCGTGCTCGGGACTTTCGGCCCAGACGAGGAGTGGTGCGGCGGTCAAGACTGGCGACATCCCCGAAAGGAACCGCCATGCGCGCAGCCGTCGTTCGCCAGTTTCGTCAGCCCCTCGCTGTTGAGGAGCGTCCTATCCCCACACCCGGGCCGGGCCAAGTGCTCGTTCGTCTGGAGGCGTGCGGGCTGTGTCACACCGATATCCATGCCATCAATGGGGACTGGCCGGTCAAGCCGGGCCTCCCGTTCGTCCCTGGGCACGAAGGGGTCGGGATCGTGGAGCGGCTCGGCGATGGCGTTCACACGCGAACCGTCGGCCAGCGCGTCGCGCTTCCCTGGCTGGGGCATGCGTGCGGCGAATGCCGCTACTGCATCGACGGACGCGAGAACCTCTGCGAGCAGCAGTACAACACCGGGTACGCGGTAGATGGCGGGTATGCCGAGTACGCCTTGGCGGACGCCCGGTTCGCGGCGCCGGTGCCCGACGGCGTGTCCGCGATGGATGCGGCACCACTGACCTGCGCCGGCGTGACGACGTACGCCGCCGTCAAAGCCGCGCACGTGCTGCCGGGAGAGCGGGTCGCTGTGTTCGGGATCGGCGGCCTCGGTCACCTCGCGGTGCAGTACGCCCGGTTGGTCGGCGCTCAGGTCGTAGCGGTCGACGTCACCGAAGAGAAGCTGGAGCTGGCCGTTGAGCTGGGAGCCGATCACGCGGTCAACGCGGCCGAAACCGACCCAGCGGTCGCCATCCAGCACCTGGGCGGAGCCGACGTGGCGATCGTGCTCGCGGTAGCACCGAGCGTGTTCGAGCAGGCATTCCGCTCCTTGAACCGCGGCGGGCGGATGATCCTGGTCTCCCTTCCCGCGGAGGGGACTCTCACCATCCCCGTGTTCGAGACCGTGCTCAAGGGCATCTCGATCATCGGGTCGATCGTGGGCACCCGCCAGGATCTCGCTGAGGTGTTCACCCTGCACGCGGCGGGACGGACTCGGGTGATCGCCGCGCCCCGGGACATCCGCGACGTCAACCAGTCGGTGGCAGAGGTGCTCGCCGGTGAAGTGCCCGCTCGGCTGGTGTTCGTATACGACTCGGCCCAGCCGGTCGAGCAGCCATCACGCGAGGTGAACGAATCCTCGACCTTCGGATGACCAACGGCCGACCTGCTGCCAGGATGCCGCGCGTGATGCGCCTGGTCACCCGCTACTGGGTGGTCTCCCTCACGGTTCTTGTGGGCGTGGCATGCGGCGTGCTGGTGGCTGTGAGGCTCGTCGAGGTCGCCACGTGGGCAGCGGGCGGGTACGCGCTCGTGGTTGCCGCCGGGTACACGGTTCGGATGATCCGTAGCCTCCTGGCCGGTCGAGTCGGTGTGGATGTGCTGGCGATCACGGCGATCGTCGCCACGGTCCTCGTCGGGGAGGTGGTCGCATCCCTGATCGTGGTCCTGATGCTCAGCGGTGGCGAAGCCCTGGAGGATTACGCCAACCGCCGGGCGCGGCGTGAGTTGGACGCCCTGCTGCGACGAGACCCCCGGTCGGCCCACCGCTACACCGCGGAAGCGGTGGAAGACGTGCCGATCGATCAGGTGCGGGTCGGGGACACTCTTGTGGTTCGTCCCGCCGAGGTGGTCCCCGTGGATGCTGTTCTCCTCGCCGACGAGGCATCGTTCGATCTCTCCTCCATCACGGGGGAGAGCATGCCTGTCCTCAAGGGTCCCGGCGAGACCGTTCTCAGCGGTTCGATCAACGGAGCCCACGCGGTGCACGTGCGTGCCGCCGCGGTGGCCGCAGACAGTCAGTATCAGCAGATCGTCGCGCTGGTGGCGGGAGCATCGCGCAGCAAGGCCACGGTGGTGCGGCTGGCCGATCGGTTCGCTGTGCCGTTCACCGTGTTCTCCCTTCTGCTCGCCGCACTGGCCTGGTTTGTGAGCGGAGATCCGGTCCGCTTCGCGGAGGTGCTTGTGCTGGCCACCCCGTGCCCGCTGCTCATCGCCGCCCCCGTCGCCTTCATCGGCGGGATGAGCCTCGCCGCACACCACGCCATCATCGTTCGCAGCGGGACCGTGTTCGAGGGACTCGCAGCCGCGCGCACCGTCGTCTTCGACAAGACGGGAACCCTCACGGAAGGACGGCCACAGCTCCTGGCGATTCGGTCGGCGGCCGGCTTCAACGCCGACCAGCTCCTCGCCATGACCGCCAGCGCGGAGCAGTACTCGTCGCACGTTCTCGCCGCATCGGTCGTTCAGGCGGCATCGGAACGGTCACTGCCGCTGCAGCAGGCGAGCGGCGCCGAAGAACACGCGACGGACGGTGTCCTCGCCCAGGTGGACGGCCGGGAAGTCGCCGTCGGCACGCTTCGATTCGTCGCCTCCCACGCCAATGACAGCAAAGAAGCAGCGATCGCACCCGGCGAGCTCGCCATCTATGTCGCGATCGACGGTGAGTACGCCGGGGTGCTGATCGAACGCGACGCCCCGCGTGCCAACGCCGGCGATACTCTGCGCCGGCTCGGCGAACTGGGCGTGCGCGACATCGCGATGCTGACCGGTGACGCCGAGCAGACGGCTGCTGGAATCGCCGCCGAGCTGGGCATCGAGAACGTGCAAGCGGAGTGTCTCCCGGCCGACAAGGTCGCGTTTGTCGCATCCTGCACTGAGCGCCCCGTAGTGATGGTCGGCGACGGCGTCAACGATGCGCCGGTGCTCGCCAGCGCCGATGTGGGCATTGCAATGGGCGCGAAGGGCGCCACCGCCGCCAGCGAGTCTGCGGATGTGGTGCTGCTCGCCGATGACATCGGTGGGGTCGTCGACGCGGTCCTCATCGGACGCCGTACGGTGCGTATCGCTCTGCAGAGCATCTGGCTGGGGATCGCCGCCTCGGTCGCCCTGATGCTGGTCGCAGCGTTCGGCTTCATTCCGGCCACCATCGGGGCTCTGCTGCAGGAGGTCGTCGATGTGGCGACGATTGTCGCTGCGTTGCGGGCCGCTCGACCGGCCCGCACGCGCACATAGTGGCGGCCATTACTGCTGTCGCTCTATACGTGCCACGCCTCACGATCGCTCAACTGACGACCGGTCTCTTGGACTGGGGCGTCGGGCCAGTATTCCGACAGCGACGGCGGATAGCGCGATGCTTACCAAAGCGCCGAACAGGATTGCAGCGTCCTCGCCGGGGGCAAGGGCCTTTGCTTGGATACCAAGCGTGACGGCCGCGACAGGGACGCCGAGCTGGCCCGTGGAGGTAAGTGCTTGAAGCAACGGCAAACCGACAGCGCGGGAAACGAGGTGAGCAACAGCCGCGGCGAGACCCAGCAGGGCGCCAAGAAGAACCATTGCGGGGTGCGCAGCCAAATCACGCAGATCCAGAGAGGCACCCAACCACACGAAGAAGAGCGGGCCGAAGAAACCCTCGGTCATACCGAAGAGTTGCCGGGCCAGTCTGTGCGGTTCACCAACGGCAGACAAGACCAGCCCGAGCGCGAATCCGGCGAACAAGATAGACAGCCCGGCAAGCTGCGCGACCGCAGCGAAAGCGAAAAGAACCACAAGGCTCAGCCTGAGCTCAAGCGCGAGCCGGTGCCGCTCCGAGTATTCATGGAACCGCCGGCGGACACCGAGCCGCTCAAGGCGCCGAAGCACCAGGCCCAAGGCGATGGAGCCCCCGGCAATCGCTAGAGCGGCGATCGCGGACCCCATCGCCTGGTTCGGTGCAAGCACGAAGGGCAGAGCAATGATGCACACGACATCGGCGACCGCGATTTGCGCCAAAAGGCGAGAGAACGACGCCCCAGCAAGCCCAGCAGATTGCAGCATCGGCAGAATCACAGCAGCCGATGAAGAGGCCAGAATCACCCCATAGAGGACTGCGTGATGCGTGCCGAACAACTGCGAAAGCCCCGACCCAAGCACCGCAGCCGCCACTCCGACCACGACGACGGCCGCCGCCCCGCGAGAAAGAACCGCCCTTATCTTTGGGTCACGCAAGGGAATGTGCGAGCCGACCACAACCATCGTCAGGCCGAACCCGATGCTCGCCAGCAGCCGGAAACCCGGAGCACCCGGATCGACCAAGCGAAACCCGGAGGCTCCGATAATCAGCCCGCCGGCCAATTCCCCGACCACAACGGGGATCCGCCATGCTCGCCGCGCGGCGAGCATGGGACCAAGCAGGCCGACCGCGACGACGAGAGCCAGGGATGCAACGCTCACCCGCTCACCCTAGCGAGCAGGACACCCGCGTCATCGTGTCGTGCTCGCAACAGGCCGGCGGGTGCGGACCGCGATGATCACGAGAACGATGATCCCCTGGACGATAACGATGGTGCTGACCGTCGCCGGAAAGGCCTGAGGCCCGAGATCGCTCGAGGTCAGTAGGTCGAACCCGCCATGCCAGAGGACGACGGGAATGATGCTCCAACGTCCGAGACGGGCCAGGAACCCTAGCCAGAAGGAGCCGGCGATCAGCGCAACAGCCCATCCGATTGCTGCCCATCCCATTTCCCGAAACCCAGGATTGAAAACGAACTGGGGCGCGTGCCAGGCCATCCACACGACAGCAACGATCAGTGCCGCCGCCACGAAGCCAAACCGATCGGTGAGAGTAGGCATCAACCATCCCCGCCACCCGGTTTCTTCTCCGATGCCGCTGCTGAGGACCCAGACCAGCAGGACCACGATGGCGGGCACGCCCGGAAGTTTCGTGGTCAAGCCAACGGCGGGTAGCCGATCGAGCGAACCGGTGGCCAACCGTTCTACGAGGAGTCCGGCGCCGAAGTACAGCACGAGGGAAGCGACTGCGACGCTGATTGCGCGGCCGATGCCCACGAACGAGAAGGTGCGCTTCGCCCATCCGCGGAGTCCGCCGGTTGGGCGAAGCACAAGCGTCGCGGCGATCGCTCCGAGCGCCGGGCCGGCCTCTCCCGCATAGAAGTACCACGGCAGCACAGCGGGGGGCGTGGAGAGGACGAGCGGCAGTGCAGCGAGCCAGGTGAAACCGAAGGTGACTGCGATGAATACAGCTAGTGACCGGCCAAACCGTGGGACTGAAGAATGAGCATCGGGTACCGTCCGGCGGCGCCCTTCGCCGCTTGTCACGGGGCATCCCACATCTTCATCCGAGACACTTCCATGGTTCCTCCATTCGGGTCTTCCTCTCACGGGACTTTCGACTCTCCGCTCCTGCCGGCGACTGACTCACGCTGGCCTTAGAGTCAAGGAGGCCTTCGTGAACATCCTCACGAGTGTGGAACCGGGAATCTATCTCGGGTGGGGCAGTTTCGTCATCCAGCTGGGAAACGCGATCGTCATCGCCGTCATGCTCCTGCTGTTCGTGTTGGCGCTGGTCCTCCCTTTCCCGAAGGCACGGCGACGGCCATGACCTCGCAGAAGACCGCGCCTGGAACTCGAGCCGATGCGGTGGATGAGGTATACACCTGGACGGGCCGGGCGCGACAGTGGTTGCTGAAGCGGCTGCCGCCGGACAAGCTGCTGCCGCAGGATCAACCCAGCTACGTCGCATCCTGGATCTACGTCTTCGGCATGGCCGCGCTTGCTGCACTCGCCGTCGTCATCGGGTCGGGACTGGTGCTCAGCCTGAACGGGCCCGCCTGGTATCACGTCTCCGCTCTTGGCCACTTCACCAACGGCGTCCATCTGTGGAGTGTCGAGCTGTTCTTCCTGTTCATGGTCGTGCACCTATGGGGCAAGTATTGGATGGCAGCCTGGCGGGGTGGTCGCGTTCTGACGTGGATCACCGGGGTGATTGCTTTCGCCGTCTCCATCGTCGCGGGGTTCACCGGGTACCTGTTGCAGTCGAATTTCGATTCCCAATGGATCGCGTTCGAAGGCAAGGACGCACTGAACGCGGTGGGCGTGGGCGCCTGGTTCAACGTCGCCGACTTCGGTCAGATGTTCACCTGGCACATTGCGCTCCTCCCGCTCGGGGTGGCGGCGATCGTCGCCCTGCACGTGCTGTTGGTGCGGATGCACGGAGTCGTGCCGCCCATCGACGCCACCGAGACGGATGACCAGGTCGTTAGAGCCGGGAACGAATCGGAGACACGACCATGAAGACCACGCCGAGCATGTCCTGGCGAGCGGGAGACGATCTGGCGAGCCGCCCGTGGCGCGGCCGGGTCCGCGACTACGACCTGTTCAAAGAGGTCACGGTCGGTTTCGTGGTCGTGTCTCTTCTCACTGTCGGTATCGTCGCGCTGCTCGGCTCGCCCGACGAGCGCAGCGTCACCTTCTCGTCGTGGGCGACGAGCCAGCCCCTCGACTTCGCCACCACCGCGACCGCAGAACTGGCGGGAACCAGCGACAGTGCGGGATACGGGCCGCCCTACAACAACACTCCGGACGCCACCCAGACGCTCGGCCCGCTCGACCTGCAGAGCATGTCCGGCGTACGCCTCCCGATCGACACGGCGAACGACTTCGTCATCGCACCGCTGAAGACGTTGCCCGTCGTGCCGCGCGCCGTCGCCACCTGGTCCGCCGCAAGCCCGACCGCGCAGTCGCGATGGACGGATGCCTACGCGAAAGCATTGGCGGCTGACAAAGGCTCCGCGCTGCCACCGGCTCGTGCGGCCTATGGTCCCGTCCCAGCGCTCATCACGTCGCTGACGGCCATGGCGCGCAGCGGCGGCCTTGATGGTGCTCTCGCCGGCCACGGCTTCTACAACCTGGACTTCACCCGGGCGATCCTCTTCCTGGGAGACGGAACCTACTTCCAGAATCTCGCCGCCGGTCAGCACCTGACCGGCGACCAGTGGGGAGTGATGAACGAGACGGGCAACTATCCCGGCCAGTCCTGGCTGTGGTTGTTCTCCTTCTTCTACCAGGTCGAGCCCTTCGCCTCCGCCCCCAACGCGGACCTCCTGGTCGTGCTCATCATGGGGGTGCTCACCCTGCTTCTGGCCCTCATCCCGTTCATCCCCGGGCTCCGCACCATCCCGCGGTGGATCCCACTTCACCGGCTGATCTGGCGCGACCATTACCGGTCGCAGACCCCGCCAGTCGACGCGCACACCTCTTCCGGTGCCGCACCGTCTCCGGAACACGTTGCGCCCACACGGGAACACGCGCCCGTTGAGGTCGGCCGACCATAAATGCCTGTCTTCTGTGGCTCGTTCGATAGAGGGAGTCGGTGGGATTGGGGGCACCGGAAGCGCAAGCGCCTCAGCAGGTGCTGCCCAATCAGGAACCGTTTGCCCGTGAACGAGCTGGGCGCTGTGTCAGTGAGTGGAAGCTAGCGAGCTTTTTACAGCTGCTTCGAGACGCGGCCGAAGGAGCAATCCGAATGTTTGAGTAATATGCGAGGTCGGAGAGTCCTGGTAAATAATTGTGTTTCCATCCACAGCTCTACAGGTTTTTTTCGAGCAGAACGCGTCCGTCAAGTCTAGATTTTTGATTCCAAGGGCCCGCGAAATTGGACCGACTCGGTCGGGGACCGAGTTGAGGGCGATTTGGCGTGGAGTGGAACACGACTTCGCGAGCTGAGGGTCCCCTTTGGACCTGTCAATGCACGCGTAGGCTTCGGGCGAGTTAAGTGGCACGTCCGCGATGGTCAACATCGGCACTTTCTTGGCTTGCAAGGCGGCAAGAAACGCTTCGACGCCGCTCCTTGGGGAAGTGGATCCGCGGTAGGCGCTGTAAAGGACCAAATTGTAATGGCCGTCGACCAAGCCATTGAAGCCGGCGGGCGAACCGCCGCAGTCTCCGCTCAGCCCCGCGTCGCATGACACACCCACGAAAGTAGTCAGACGCCATCCGTTTGATTTCGCGATTGCCATGAGCGGAGGAATGAAGTGCGCTGCGTGTGAATCGCCAGTGATCGCAATTGAAACCTTCGCGTCGGACGGGCCATAAGTGCACGAGTGCGACGCGCTGTGGTTGAGATCGAAGCAGTCAAACATGGCCCCTCGGTCGTATAAGCGATCGGATGGGGATGGAGTCAAGGGCATCTTGGGGTTTGTCGCAGCTCCAAGTACGGCCGGCGGTAGGGAGGCAGCGACCGCCGCGGCTTGTGCTGCCTGTTGATTGATGAACGTAAGTGACGCGGCACAAATGATGCATACCGCGACAGTGCCTGCTACCGCGGGATAGAAGCTTCTGCGGATTTTTAAGTGCCAGAAGGGACCGTAACGGAACGGGTCTTCAATCAATACTTTGCTCGCCGCAGCGAGCACGACTGCGCCGCCAGCGATCCCTATTTTTTCAAGGGTATTAAGGGAGTGACCTGACGCAAACGGGAACATCACTATCAGTGGCCAATGCCAAAGGTAGATTCCGTAGGATATTCCGCCGATATAAGCGATGGGCCTGAGGCGGCCGACATCAGACGGCACGAAGCCTTCGCGAACCTCTCCGGCCCAAATCCAAAGTGCTGCGCCGGCCACCGGCACCAGCGCTGCGACACCGGGGAACAACGTCGTGCTCGTGAAAAAGACGGAGGCGATACCGATCAAGAGCGCTCCCAACCAGCTGGCAGATATCTTCAGCGGTCGCGAGATTTTTTCCAGGGAAGCACCTGCGGGGGCGAACGCGAGTAGACCTCCGGCGGCGAATTCCCAAGCGCGAGCAGCCGTTGAAAAGAAAGCCAGAGCCGGTTGGCTCTGCGTGAGCCACAGCGAGTAGCAGAACGAGACGATGGCAACAGCCGCAACGAAAAGCAGCGCAACGCGCTTCACTTGACGAGCATCTACAGAATATTGTGTGCCGCGCCGCCGGCGTTGAATTCTATATGCGGCGCCTCCCGCCGCTATAAGCATCAACGGCCAAAAGATGTAGAACTGCTCTTCAACAGAAAGAGACCAGAAGTGCTGGGTCGCGACGGGCGCTTGGTCGCGCGCGAGATAGTTCACTGAATCAGCGGCCAATGCCCAATTCTGAACGTAAAGCGCCGCCGCGACAACGTTTCGCAGCGTGGCTCGCCAAAGCGCCTCGGGCAGCAAAGCGTACATCCCGATAATGGTCGCCAAGAACACAGTGGTCGCGAGCGGGAGAAGGCGCCGGGCTCTTCCTGCCCAGAATTTGCCTAGCTTGATCCCGCCGGGCGCAACAGCGCCTGCAACCAAATGAGATGTAATCAAGTACCCGGAGATTACAAAGAAAACATCGACCCCGACGAACCCGCCTGTCACCCTCCCTGGCCAAAGGTGATAGGTAACGACGAGCATGACGGCCAGGGCGCGCAGCGCCTGAATGTCATATCGAAGTTTGGGTTTGTGGCGCGCCGCACTGCCAGTCATACGGGATCCCCCTAGGCGACACCAGGTCGCACTTCCAAAAGTTTGACCTATTTCAAGCCAAGGAAATGATACTGGGCTATGGGCGATTCGGTTCCAAGCGCGTCTCGCGGTTCATTCCTCGCTTCTGGCCCTCATCCCGTTCATTCCCGGGCTCCGCACCATCAAACGCGATCCTGATGCTCGAACTGGCCAAAGGAAAACCCCCGGACTCCGCATCGGACCGGGGGTTCTTTGGTGGCTCCGACCGGCATCGATCCGGTGACCTTTCGATTTTCAGTCGAACGCTCTACCAACTGAGCTACAGAGCCTGGGGACGCTTGCACGTCCACCTAGACGGAAGCCCTTCCGAGTGGAAGGGCTTGTCGCCTGAGCGACCCTGACGGGACTTGAACCCGCGACCTCCGCCGTGACAGGGCGGCACGCTAACCAACTGCGC
The DNA here is from genome assembly GCF_052115525.1 of Leifsonia sp. 2MCAF36. Taxonomy (NCBI): domain Bacteria; kingdom Bacillati; phylum Actinomycetota; class Actinomycetes; order Micrococcales; family Microbacteriaceae; genus Leifsonia; species Leifsonia sp. 2MCAF36. The sequence continues at coordinate 112,427 of NZ_JBFRGV010000008.1, forward strand.
TACAGGGCCTTATTGTGGTGCTTTTTGATTTTCGTACTGCTCGTTAATACTAATGGACACCGTCGGAACGTGACCCCAACGGGATTCGAACCCGTGCTGCCGCCGTGAAAGGGCGGTGTCCTAGGCCGCTAAACGATGGGGCCGGATCGTCGTGGACCGCTTCCGCTGACCATGACCACCGACGGACAAGCATACGGAAGACCCGCGGAGATTGCGAATCGGGTTCGGATCCCGGGCGGGTCGACGTGGATGAGGACCTCTCGCTTCTCGCAACGCCACCGCCAAATCCCGCGGGCGGGTGATGCGGCCCCGTAGTCTGCGGCCCAGGCGGTCCCCCGACTGCCCGTGCGAGCGCACTCCCCCGACCACTGTTCAGGCCCCGTTTTCCGGGGGCTCGAACGCCATGTTGCTAAAGTGGCGCATGTTGAGCTGTGGGACAGGTGTGACCTGTGTGACCACAGTGGATGCGGAAGCGAGCGGGTCGATAACACTATGAGACGCCAGATGAGCAGCCGAACGGCACCCCCGACCACCTCCCCGAGCGGTTCCCGCCGCCGGGCGGTCCGTGCAGCCCTGGCCGGTCTGATCGTCGCCGCCGTCGCGGTGGTCGGAGCCGTCTCAGCCCCGGCGTACGCCGACAACTACCCGTCCTGGCAGGACGTCCAGAACGCCAAAGCCAACGAGGCCGCCGCCAGCGCGCAGGTGAACCGCATCAACGACCTCATCTCCCAACTCCAGGGCGAGGTCGCCGACACGCAGGCCGAAGCGGTGAAGCGCGGTCAGGAACTCGAGGCCGCGCAGGCCGCCCTCGATATGGCCACGATCAAGGCCCAGGACCTGGAGTCGCAGGCGGCGCAGAGTCAGAAGAAAGCGGACGACGCGAGTGCCCAGGCGGGCAAGCTGGCCGCCCAGTTGTACCGCACAGGTGGCCGCAATCTGACCGCCAATCTGTTCCTGAGTGGGAACGGAGCTTCCTCCGCCAGCCCCGACAAGCTGCTCTCCGGGCTCGGCAGCATGTCGAAGCTGGTCGAGCAGTCCAACAAGGTCTACACCGACGCCAAGACCGCGCAGAACACGGCCAAGTCGCTGTCCGCGCAGGCGGCCGTTGCGAAGGCGGAGCGCGAGAGGCTGCGAGTCGCGGCCGAGGCCGCAATGCAGGCTGCAATCGCCGCGGCGAAGGCCGCCCAGGACAAGCTGGCCGAACAACAGCAGCAGATCGTGGTCATGCAGGCGCAGCTCGCCGCACTCCACGACAGCACCACGAAGACCGTCGCCGGCTATGAGGCCGGTGTCGCGGCAGCAGCCGCCGCAGCCGCTGCGCGAGGCTCCGGAGGCCTGCCCGGCGGGTACGTCGGCCCACAGGGGTGGGCGGTCCCCGCCACAGGTCCGATCACGGACGGTTTCGGCGCTCGGCCATCACCCGGAGGCGTCGGCAGCACCTACCACCTCGGCATCGACATCGGTGCGTCGTGCAACTCGCCCATCTACGCGGCCCACGAGGGCAATGTCATCTACGCAGGCCCGAACGGCACCTACGGCAACTTCGTCCTGCTCGACAATGGGGATTCCGTCAAGACCGGTTACGCGCACATCCGCGACGGCGGCATCCTCGTCGGCATCGGTCAGCACGTGGGCGCCGGTCAGCCGATCGCTCGCGTCGGCACCACGGGCGCCTCGACCGGCTGCCACCTCCACTTCGAGGTGCGCATCAACGACACGAAGATCGACGGCATCCCCTTCATGAGAGATCGGCAGGCACCCCTTGGCTAGCGACAACGTGAAGAGCAGCCGGGTCCGTCCCGGTCTCGCCATCGGCGCCGGTGTGATGGGCGCGGTCACCGCATCCATCGGCATCGTCAGCCCCGCCCAGGCGGTCGACTACCCATCGTGGAACGACGTTCAGCAGGCCAAGAACAACGTGGCCAGCCAGCAGGCGATGATCGACAACATCACGACGCTGATCACCGGTCTGCAGGCGAACGTGGATGCGGCGCGCGTGGCATCGGAGAAGGCGGCCGAGGCGTACTTCCAGGCGAAGAACGCGCTCGAAGCGGCGACCGCAAAGGCCGACGACCTCCAGAAGCAGGCCGCCGCAGCAGCCGACAAGGCGAAGACCTCGAAGATGCGCGCCGGCCTACTCGCCTCCCACCTGGCGAAGTCCGGCGGCGGAGACGTGACGACGAACCTCATGCTGAAGGGCGGAGGCTCCGGAGCAGAGGCGGACAAGCTCCTCTTCCAACTCGGCACCATGAGCAAGCTGACCGAGCAGTCGAAGGCGGTCTACGACCAGGCCACGAAGGACAAGAACACCGCGGACGCGCTCACCGCGCAGGCGAAAGCGGCGAAGGCGGAGCGCGTCACGCTCGCCGACCAGGCGGACAAGGCGCTGGCGGCCGCTCAGGATGCGCAGGCCGGCGCCCAGTCGGCGCTCGCCGCCCAGCAGCAGAAGTCCACCGAGCTGGTGGCGCAGCTGGCGACGCTCAAGAACACGTCGGCACAGACCGAGGCGGCATATCTGCAGGGCGAGCAGATCAGGGCAGCGCAGGAGGCGGCACGCAAGGCGGCGGAAGCGGCGGCCGCGGCTGCCGCGGCTGAGGCGCAACGCCAGGCGGCGGCGGCCGCCGCGGCATCCCGTCCCGCGGCGTCCTCGGGTTCATCGTCAGGCGGAGGCTACTCCGCCCCAGCCGCGCCGAACGGGAACGTCGTCGACACCGCGATCTCCTATGCTCGTGCCCAGCTCGGCAAGCCCTACATCTTCGGCGGCGAGGGTCCGGTCGGCTACGATTGCTCGGGGCTGACAATGAAGGCGTACGCGTACGCCGGTGTCTACATCGGCTCGCACTCCGTCAACGACCAGTACTTCCGTGCGGCGAACCACGGCCAGCTGGTCTCCTACGGCGCAAAGCAGGCCGGCGACCTGATCTTCTGGGGCGACGGACCGGGCGATTTCTACCACGTGGGCATCTACATCGGCGGCGGCAAGATGATCGCCGCTCCGACCGAGGGCGACGTCGTCAAGATCCAGTCGGTCTGGGGCTCCCCGTGGCGCCTCGTCGCCCGCCCCAGCGCCTAACCCCCCACCGTCGAGTACACAAAAAGTGCACGCCATCCAGCTGGATGGCGTGCACTTTTCGTGTACTCGACGGCGGGGCCGACGTGGCCGGGTCAGTGGCCCTCGGCGGCGAGCTTCGCGATGGCCTTCTGGATGAGGCCGTCGGCCTCGGCGGCGTCGCCCCAGCCCTCGATGTTGACGAACTTGCCCGGCTCGAGGTCCTTGTAGCGGGCGAAGAAGTGCTCGATCTCCTTGCGGGTCTGCTCCGGGATGTCGTTCACGTCCTGGATGTGCTGCCAGCGCGGGTCCTTGTACGGCACCGCGATGACCTTCGCGTCGCCGCCGGCCTCGTCGCTCATGTTGAGCACGCCCACCGGGCGCACCTTCACTCCGACGCCCGGGAAGAGCGGGTACTCGAGCAGTACCAGCGCGTCCAGCGGGTCGCCGTCGTCGCCGAGCGTGTTCTCGAAGAAGCCGTAGTCCGTCGGGTAGACGAAGCTGGTGAACAGCACCCGGTCGAGGTACACGCGACCGGTCTCGTGGTCCACCTCGTACTTGTTGCGGCTCCCCTTGGGGATCTCGATGACGACGTCGTATTCGGCCATGCCGTGCTCCTTTGTGGGTCGTGATTCGGCACTAACGTTACTAGGTGCCCCTCACCGGTTCCGAAGGCCCCCAGCGCCGCCCGCGGCTGACCCCGGCCATCGCGGACGCCCGCCGGGCGGTCCGATCGGCCCTCGCGACCGCCTCGGCCCTCCCGGCGCTGGACCCGCACGACGACCACGGCCCGGCCCGCCCCGCCCCGCTCACCGCGGGCGCCCTCGTGCTGGTCGGGCTGAGCGGGGGAGCGGACTCCCTCGCCCTGGCGGCTGCCACCGCGTTCGAGGCACCGCGTGCCGGTCTCCGCGCAGGCGCCGTGATCGTCGACCACGGCCTGCAGCCCGGTTCGGATGCGGTCGCCGACCGCGCCGCGCAGCAGGCGTCGGCGCTCGGTCTCGACCCCGTGCTGGTCGAACGTGTGGAGGTCACAGGTGTCGGCGGTCCGGAGGCTGCCGCCCGCGCCGCCCGGCACGCCGCCTTCGACCGCGCGTCGGCCGAGACGGGCGCCGAGCGCATCCTGCTCGCCCACACCCTCGACGACCAGGCGGAGACGGTGCTGCTCGGCCTCGCACGCGGCTCCGGCCCGTCGAGCCTGCAGGGGATGCTGCCCGACACCGGCCGCCTGCTGCGGCCGTTCCTGGGCATTCGTCGCGCCGAGACGCGCGCGTTCTGCGCGGACAGCGGGCTGGAGCCGTGGGACGACCCGCACAACGTCGACCCCTCCTACACCCGCGTACGGGTGCGAAACGCCGTCCTCCCGGTGCTCGAGCGGGAGCTCGGTCCCGGCGTCGCCGAGGCGCTCGCCCGTACCGCCGAGCAGCTGCGGGAGGACGACGAGGCGCTCGACGGCCTCGCCCTCGAATGGGCGCAAGAACTGGTCGGTCAAGCCGACGACGGCGCCGTCGCACTCGACGTCCGCGGCCTCGCCGCCGACCCGGCCGCCCTGCGGCAGCGGATCATCCGGCTGGTCGTCTCCGCGGAGTTCGGCGTCTCGCTGACCCGCGCCCACACCCTCGCGGTCGCCGCCCTGATCACCGACTGGCACGGCCAGGGAGCGGTCGATCTGCCAGGCGTTAGAGTGGTCAGGCAGAACGGGCTGCTCATGTTCCACCCCACCACGTAAGTAAGGACAGCGCCTCCCTCATGGAACTCACGGACGTCGAGAACGACCTGACCGAGATTCTGATCACCGAGGAGCAGATCCGCTCCCGCATCGCCGACCTGGCCCGCGAGGTGGAGCGGGACTACGCCGGCCAAGACGTCCTGCTGATCGGTGTCCTGAAGGGCGCCGTCATGGTGATGGCCGACCTCTCCCGCGAGTTGCGCATCCCGGTCACGATGGACTGGATGGCCGTCAGCTCCTACGGCAGCGGCACGCAGTCGAGCGGCGTCGTCCGCATCCTCAAAGACCTGGACACCGACCTCAGCGACAAGACGGTCCTCATCGTCGAAGACATCATCGACTCCGGCCTGACCCTCTCGTGGCTGCTCTCCAACTTGAAGAGCCGCGGACCGGCCTCCATCGAGATTTTCACCCTGCTGCGGAAACCCGATGCGGCTCGCGTCGAGATCGACGTCAAGTACGTCGGTTTCGACATCCCGAACCAGTTCGTCGTGGGCTACGGACTCGACTACGACGAGCGCTACCGCACCCTTCGCGGTGTCGGGATTCTGGCCCCCGCCGTCTACAGCTGACCACCGCGGGCATGGAGAGTGCCCAGAGCGAACACGCAGGCGGCCCACAGCGCCCAGGCGGTACTGTGGTCGCACCATGAACGTCAAGAAGATCTTCCGCGGCCCGATTCTGTACGTGGTGCTCGCGATCATCGCGGTGTGGATCGGCTCCAGCCTGATCACCATGTCCGGCTTCAAGAGTGTGTCCACCCAGAAGGGCCTGGAGTACCTGTCGCAAGACAAGGTGTCGAGCGCGAAGATCGTCGACGGTGAGAACCGCGTCGACCTGACGTTGAAGGAGGCGGACGGCACTCTGGGCGACCAGGTGCAGTTCTACTACGTCACCCCGCGCGGCCAGGATGTGGTGAAGGCCGTCGATGACGCCAACCTTCCCAAGGGCTACGACGACGAGGTGCCGCAGCCGAACTGGTTCGTCAACATCCTCGGCTTCCTCATCCCGGCGCTGCTCATCGGCGTGTTCTTCTGGATCATGATCTCGGGCATGCAGGGCGGCGGCAACAAGGTCATGCAGTTCGGCAAGTCGCGGGCGAAGCTCGTCACGAAGGAGACCCCGAAGGTCACTTTCGACGACGTCGCGGGCTCGGACGAGGCGATCGAGGAGCTCGAGGAGATCAAAGACTTCCTCAAGGAGCCGGCCAAGTTCCAGGCGGTCGGCGCGCGGATCCCGAAGGGCGTGCTGCTGTACGGCCCTCCCGGAACCGGCAAGACGCTGCTCGCCCGCGCGGTCGCGGGTGAGGCGGGCGTTCCGTTCTACGCGATCTCCGGCTCGGACTTCGTCGAGATGTTCGTCGGCGTCGGCGCGAGCCGCGTCCGCGACCTGTTCCAGCAGGCGAAGGAGAACTCGCCCGCCATCATCTTCATCGACGAGATCGACGCCGTCGGTCGTCACCGTGGAGCCGGGCTCGGCGGCGGTCACGACGAGCGCGAGCAGACGCTGAACCAGCTCCTGGTGGAGATGGATGGCTTCGACCCGAAGACCAATGTCATCCTGATCGCGGCGACCAACCGTCCCGACATCCTCGACCCCGCGCTGCTGCGTCCGGGCCGGTTCGACCGCCAGATCGGTGTGGATGCACCCGACATGCTCGGCCGCAAGAAGATCCTCCAGGTGCACGGCCGCGGCAAGCCGCTGGCGGCATCCGTCGACCTCGAGGTGCTCGCCCGCAAGACGCCGGGCTTCACCGGCGCCGACCTGGCGAACGTCCTCAACGAGGCCGCATTGCTGACCGCGCGCTCGAACGCGCAGCTGATCGACAACCGCGCCCTCGACGAGGCCGTGGACCGCGTCATCGCGGGTCCGCAGAAGCGCACCCGGGTCATGAAAGACCAGGACAAGCTGATGACGGCGTACCACGAGGGCGGCCACGCTCTCGCCGCCGCCGCGATGCGTCACACCGACCCGGTGACCAAGATCACCATCCTGCCGCGCGGCCGCGCCCTCGGTTACACGATGGTGATGCCCCTGGAAGACAAGTACTCGATCACCCGGAACGAATTGCTCGACCAGCTCGCCTACGCCATGGGCGGCCGCGTCGCTGAGGAGATCGTGTTCCATGACCCGTCCACCGGTGCATCCAACGACATCGAGAAGGCGACCTCCATCGCCCGCAAGATGGTCACCGAGTACGGCATGAGCTCCGACATCGGCTCGGTCAAGCTGGGCCAGGCGAACGGCGAGATGTTCCTCGGGCGCGACATGGGCCACCAGCGCGACTACTCCGAGCGGATCGCCGAACGCGTCGACGCCGAGGTGCGCGAGCTCATCGAGAAGGCGCACGACGAGGCGTGGGAGGTGCTGAACGAGAACCGCGCGGTCCTCGACCGGCTCGCCGCCCAGCTGCTCGAGCACGAGACCCTCGACCACAACCAGATCGCCGAGATCTTCGCCGACGTGAAAAAGCTGCCGGAGCGCCCGCAGTGGCTGTCCAGCGACAAGCGGCCGATCTCGGACGTTCCGCCCATTCCGTTCCCGAAGGCCCCGATCGACGCGGGCGCAGTGGATGGCGGGGTCGACTCCGAGCCGCCCACGGCAAAGCCGAAGCGCGCTCCCGCGATCAAGCCGCGGCCGGCCACCGCCTAGGGCCGCCGCGCGCATGACCGGCATCGATCGTCCGCGCATCGAAGCGGCCGTCGTCGAGATCCTCGCCGCCATCGGCGAGGATCCGTCGCGTCCGGGTCTTACGAGCACGCCGTCGCGGGTGGCGGACTCCTACGCCGAGTTCTTCGCGGGCCTCGGTCGGGATGCCGTCGCCGACCTCGGCGAGCCGGTGCCTCTCGAGGGGGACAGGCAGGCGGAGACCGTCCTGCTGCGCGACATCGCGTTCCGTTCCGTCTGCGAGCACCACCTGCTGCCGTTCACCGGCGTCGCGCATGTCGCGTACCTGCCCGGCGACACGGTGATCGGGCTGGGCCGCATCCCGCGCGTCATCGAGACGCTCGCGGCGCGGCCGCAGATCCAGGAGCGGCTGACCGAGCAGATCGCCGACACCATCGAGGAGGGCGCCGCCGCGCGCGGTGTGCTCGTCGTGCTCGACGCCTCCCACGCCTGCGTGACGACGCGCGGTCCGCGGCAGACCGGCAGTACGACGGTGACCGTCGCCGCCCGCGGCGCGTACGCCGACGCAACCGCCCGCGCCGAGCTCATGGCGCTGATCGGACGCGGCGCCGAGTGACGCTCATCATGGGCGTCCTCAATGTGACGCCGGACTCGTTCAGCGACGGCGGCCTCTGGCTCGAACCGGAGGCGGCGATCGAGCACGGGCTCGACCTGATCGCGCAGGGCGCCGACCTGGTGGATGTGGGCGGCGAGTCCACCCGCCCGGGCGCTGTCCGCGTCGACCCGGTCGAGGAACAGAGCCGGGTGGTCCCCGTCATCCGGGAACTCGCTGCCCAGGGCGTGACGGTGAGCGTGGACACGCTGAACGCCTCAACCGCACGCGCTGCGGTCGAAGCCGGGGCGGCGATCATCAACGACGTCTCGGGCGGCCTTGCGGACCCCGGGATGCCGGATGCGGTGCTCGACTCGGGGGCGCACTACGTCGTCATGCACTGGCGCGGCAGACTGGACGCGGCCGATTCGCGGGCCGTCTACCAGCACACCGTGGCCGAGGTCCGGGCGGAGCTGTCGGCCCGGGTCGACGACCTGGTGCGGCGCGGGGTGGACCCGGCCAAGCTCATCCTGGACCCCGGCCTCGGGTTCTCGAAGAACGCTCGGCACAACTGGCAGGTTCTCGCCGGGCTGCACGAGATCGAGACACTGGGCTACCCGGTGCTCATCGGGGCGTCCCGCAAGCGGTTCCTCGGCGCGCTGCTGCCGGAGGGCGCGCCCGCCGAGGACCGCGACGCACCCACCGCGGTGATCTCGGCGCTCGCAGCGCAGGCCGGGGTTTGGGCCGTCCGGGTTCACGACGTGCCGTCGACACGGATCGCCCTCGACGTGGTTCGGTCGTGGCAAGCTGGACGAGATGAGTAGCATCCACGCGCGGCCGGCCGACTCGATCGTCCTGACGGGGTTGCGCGTGCGCGCGAACCACGGCGTCTTCGACTTCGAGCGGGCGGAGGGTCAAGACTTCGTCGTCGACGTGACCGCATGGCTCGACCTGTCGACGGCGGCGTCGAGCGACGACCTGGGCGCGACCGTGCACTACGGCGAGCTGGCCGAGGAGGTGGTGGCCGCCGTGGAGCGCGACCCCGTCGACCTCATCGAGACGGTCGCCGAGCGTATTGCGGCGACCGTGCTGGTGCACGAGCCCGTCGACGTCGTCGAGGTGACCGTGCACAAGCCGCAGGCGCCGATCAGCGTGCCGTTCGGCGACGTCGCGGTCCGCATCACGAGGAGTCGACAGTGAACGCCGCCCCGATCGGCAAGCCGGTCCGGATGCGCGTCGGCGTGCCCGCCGTGCTCGCGTTCGGCAGCAACCTCGGCGACCGCGCCGCGACGATCCGTGCGGCGGTCGACGCGCTGCGCGACCAGCCGGGGATCGTCATCAGGTCGGTGTCCCGGCTGTACGAGACGCCCGCGCTGAAGCCCGATGGGATCGACGTCGAGGCGCCCGCCTACCTCAACGCGGTCGCCCTGGTGAGCACGCTTCTCGAGCCGCTCGCGCTGCTGGGTGCGGTCAACGCCGTGGAGGCTCAGCTGGGTCGTGTCCGCGAGGAGCATTGGGGCGACCGAACCATCGACATCGACATCGTCGACGTCGACGGGATGGTGTCGGACGACGACCCCCGGATCGTTCTCCCGCATCCGCGCGCCCACGAGCGCGCCTTCGTGCTCGTCCCCTGGCTCGACGTCGACCCGGATGCGCAGCTCGCCGGCCACGGACCCGTCGCCGAACTCGCTGCTCGCGCCACCGACCCGGTCCAGCTGTGGGAGGGTTGCTCGTGAATCGCACCCGCCCCACCTCGATCATCGGCTTGGCCGTCGCCGGCCTCGTCATCGGCTTCCTGGCCGAACTCGCGACCTCCAGCATGGGCGCGGCAATCTTCGTGCCGCCTCTCACCCTGCCGATCACCCTCGTGGCGGTGGCGATAATCGTCGTGGCGTTCGCGGTGCCGATCCGCCGGGCGGTCCGCGGGCACAGCGTGCGACGTATCGACCCGTTCCAGGCCACGCGCATCGTGGTGCTGGCGAAGGCGTGCAGCCTCAGCGGCGCGCTGCTCGTCGGCGCCGGGGTCGGTGTCGGCGCCTACCTGCTGACCAGGGATGTGCTGCCCAGCGGCAACGCCATCCTCTTGACCGCGCTGGCGACGGCCGGAGCGGTGATCCTTCTCGTGGCGGGACTGATCGCGGAGCTGTTCTGCACCCTCCCACCCGGCGACGACGATGAGCGCACGGAGAACGTCCATGTCCCGACGGATTGACCTCAGCGTCGGCGAGTGGCAGCGCGTCTCGCCCAAGTACGTGGTCGTGGTCATCGCGAGCACCGTGATCACCGGACTCGTGCTGTCCGCCGCGAGCGTCTTCCTCTGGCTGGTCGGCGGCTGGAGCTTCGGCTGGGTCGTGCTCGCGGCCGTCGTCGTTGTGACCATCACCGCACTGGTGATCGCACCGCGCCGGGCGCGGTCCATCGGGTACCGGCTCCGTGACGACGACCTGCTGTTCCGTCGCGGGATCATGTTCCAGCGGTTCGTCTCCGTCCCTTACGGCCGGATGCAGCTGATCGACATCAACCGGGGACCGGTGAGCCGGATGCTCGGGCTGGCCGACCTCAAGTTCGTCACAGCTGCCGCCTCCACCGGCGTCATGGTTCCGGGGTTGCCGGAGCCGGTGGCGGCGGAACTGCGCGACCGGCTCGTCGAGCTGGCGGAGAGCAGGCGGGCGGGGCTGTGAGCGCGCCGCAGGCCCGCGGGCCGGAGTCCGCACCGGTTCTGTCGCGGGCGGAGCGCGCGGCGGAGCGGTACACCGACGGCGAGTGGCACCGACTGCATCCGGCGACCCCGTTGCTGCGCGGCGGCATCGTCTTCATCGCGGTGTTCGGGTTCGTGCTTTCCAACCTGCGAGAGCGCCTGATCAGCTTCTTCGTCGGCGCGCCGGACTACGGTGGCGACCCGCTCGACGCGATCTACAATCACGGCTGGGAGGGCTGGGCGCTGCTCGGCGTCGCCGTGGTCCTCCTGCTCTGCCTCGGCGCTTTCTACCTCTCGTGGCGGATGCACAGCTTCCGGATCACGGGCGACGCGGTGGAGGTGCGCAGCGGCATCCTGTTCCGCACGCAGCGGAAGGCCCGGCTGGACCGCATCCAGGGCGTCAACGTCGTGCGCCCGGTGATCGCCCGGCTCGTCGGGGCGGCGAAGCTCGACATCTCGGTCGCCGGTCACGACGCGAACGTTCAGCTCGCCTACCTGGGTTCGACGCTGGCGGACGGGCTGCGCGGGGATGTGCTGCGGCTCGCGTCGGGGGTGCGCGCGGCGGAGGCGGCAGCGACCGGCTTGGCAGGTGCCGGCATCCCCGCGGCGGGTGCTGCCGCCGCGGGTTCCCGGGTGGCGGGCGTGGGCGACCTGGTCGGCCGGCGCGTCACCGAATTCCTGGCGCCCGAGCTCGACCCGAACGCCGCGCCGCCCGAATCAGTGGTGAAGATCCCGCCGCTGCGGCTGTTCGGTTCGCTCCTGCTGAGCGGGTTCACCGTGTTCGTCGTCGTGGTCGTCGCGTTCCTCATCTGGGGCGCCTCGAGCGGAGCTCTCTGGCTGCTCATCGTGGTGCTGCCGGGGCTGATCGGCTCGGCGAGCTTCTACATCAACCGGTTCACGAAGTCGCTCCGCTACTCCATCGCGGGCACAGCGGACGGAGTCCGCGTCGGCTTCGGACTGCTGACCACCAGCAACGAGACCTTGCCGCCCGGGCGCATCCACGCCGTCGAGGTGCTGCAGCCCCTGCTGTGGCGGCCGTTCGGGTGGTGGCAGATCCGGATCGACACGGCCGGGCATTCGCGCGAGAAGGGCGCGGCCGGACAGCCGAACACCACGATGCTCCCGGTCGGCGACGCCGCGGACGTGTCGCGGGTGCTGTCGCTCGTGCTCCCCGGGTTCGCGACCGAGGCGCACCGCGGGCTCATCGAGTCGGGGATGGTTTCGGCCGGACGTGACGACTTCACCGGAAGCCCCCGACGCGCCGTCTGGATCCGCCCGATCTCGTGGCAGCGCACCGGGTTTCGCCTCGTCGACGACGCCATCCTGCTGCGTCGGGGCTTCGTCTGGCGGAGCCTCGCGATCGTCCCGCTCGCCCGACTGCAGAGCCTGGAACTGCAGCAGGGGCCTCTGGATGCAGCGCTCGGGCTCGCCGAAGCACGGTTCCACACCGTGTCGGGGCCGGTCCGGCCGCGCCTCGCCGCCATCGACGCGGAGAACGGGGTGCGGCTGTTCGAGGAGGTGTCGGCGCGGGCGGTGGCGGCTGCCGCCGTCGACCGCAGCCATCGCTGGGGCCTTCCGTCGGATGCTGCTGCTGCCGAGCCGCCCGAGATCGAGGAGGAACACTGATGCTCCCGTCCGCCCGTCCCCCGTCGCAGCGTTCCGGGCGCCTGGGCCTCGGCATCGTGGGTGCTGGCCGCGTCGGACCGGTGCTCGGGCTTGCGCTCGCCGGCGCCGGTCATGCGATCGTCGGTATCTCAGCGGTCTCCGAGTCGAGTCGTGAGCGCGCGCAGGGGATGCTGCCGCACGTCCCCATCCTCGACGTGCCCACGGTGGTGGAGCGGAGCGAGCTCGTCATTCTCGCCGTTCCGGACGCCGAACTGCCGACGCTCGTCGCCGGGCTCGCGGCGACTGGAACGTGGCAGCCCGGGCAGATCGTGCTGCACACGGCGCCGGGGTTCGGGATCGACGTTCTCGGGCCTGCGGCGTCAGCCGGCGCGATCCCGCTCGCTGTGCACCCGGCGCTGGAGTTCACCGGCACGAGCCTCGATCTCACCCGGCTGGCCGAAAGCTATTTCGCGGTGACCGCTCCGGCCCCCGTGCTCCCGATCGCGCAAGCGTTGGTGGTGGAGATGGGTGGCGAGCCTGTCGTCGTGGCCGAGGAGGACCGGCCGGCCTATGCGGAGGCGATCGCGACGGCGACGTCGTTCTCGCGCTCGATCGTCGAGCAGTCCACCGGTCTGCTGCAGAGCATCGGGGTCGACAACCCTGGCTCCTTCCTCAGCTCGCTCATCCGCTCGGCCGTGGACAACGCGCTCACCCGGGCCGGTGCGCCGACCCGGTTGGGTGTCGAAGAAGTGCTGGACGCTCTGAAGGACGGGCAAGGCGAAGGGCACCCGGGGGATGGCACCCCCGGCGACGACGGGCGCGGCTGGTTCCTGCGCGGCGAGTAGCCTTGTTCCGGCCGGTGCCACCGGCCGGAGGGGTGCGCATGCCAGAGATCATCACTACCATCGCCGACGTGCGAGCCCGGGTCGCGAACGCCCGTCGCGTCGCGCGGCAGGACGGCCCGGCGGACGCCCCGGTGGGCCGAGTCGTGCTGGTGCCCACGATGGGAGCGCTGCACGACGGCCACCTGCGTCTGGTGTCGAACGCGCGTGACCTCGGTGGCTTCGTCGTGGTGTCGATCTTCGTGAACCCGCTGCAGTTCGGCCCGGGGGAGGACTTGGACCGCTACCCGCGCACCTTGGACTCCGACGTCGCGGCGCTGGACGGCCTCGCGGACGTCGTCTTCGCACCGACGGCCGCCGAGATGTACCCGAACGGCCCCTCGCAGACGCGCGTGGTGGCCGGTGAAGCCGGCAGCCACTTCGAGGGCGCCTCGCGTCCCGGCCACTTCGATGGCGTGCTGACGGTCGTCAGCAAGCTCTTCAACATCGTGCAGCCGGATGTCGCCGTTTTCGGCCAGAAGGATGCCCAGCAGGTTCACCTCATCGGCCGGATGGTCGACGACCTGAATCTCCCCGTCGCCATCGCGGTGGTCGACACGGTGCGCGAGGAGGACGGTCTCGCGCTCTCCAGCCGCAACCGCTACCTCCAGGAGGATGACAGGCTCGCCGCCGTCACCCTCTCGCATGCGCTCGCCGCGGCAGCCGACGCGGCACCGGATGGTGTCGGCGCAGCGCTGGAGGCCGCGCACGCACGCGTGGAGGCCGAGCCTGCGGTTAAGCTTGACTATCTCGCGATCGTCGAACCGGATTCCTTCCGCGAGGCGTCGCGTGATCACCACGGTCCCGCCCTGATGCTGATCGCGGCGCGGGTCGGCACGACCCGGCTGATCGACAACAAGCGCCTCACGACGTGACCTGGGCGACCACCACCGCCACCTCGAACGGAAAGACAGCGATGACCGACGCGCAGACCACCGCGGCCGACTTGGGCGACGACCAGCTCGGCGAGGACGACGTCAGCGAGCAGAAGGCCGTCCGCCTGAGCAAGCGTGACCGCTTGCTGGCCGAGGCGGAGAGTGCCGCCGGCGGCGCCTACCCGGTGCAGGTCCCGATCACCACGACCATCCCGGCGGTCCGGGCGACGTGGGGGCATCTGCAGCCGGACGAGGTCTCCGGCGAGGTCGTCGGTATCGCGGGACGCGTCGTCCATCTGCGGAACACCGGAAAGCTGTGCTTCGCGGTCCTGCAGTCGGGCGACGGTTCGCGCATCCAGGTCATGGTGTCCTTGGCTGCCGTCGGCGAGGAGTCGCTGGTCGCGTGGAAGGAGCTCGTCGACCTCGGCGACCACGTCTTCGTCTCCGGCGAGGTCATCTCCAGCCGCCGCGGCGAGCTGTCGGTGATGGCGCAGGAGTGGCGGATCGCGGCGAAGGCACTGCTTCCCCTGCCGAACCTGCACAACGAACTGAGCGAGGAGACCCGCGTCCGCGCCCGCTACCTCGACCTGATCGCGCGCGAGCAGGCCCGCAAGACCGTACTGGACCGTGCGGCGGCGGTCGCCAGCCTCCGCCGGACCTTCGGCGAGCGCGAGTTCGTCGAGGTCGAGACCCCGATGCTGCAGGTCATGCACGGCGGCGCCTCGGCTCGTCCGTTCGTCACCCACTCGAACGCCTTCGACACCGACCTGTACCTGCGCATCGCGCCGGAGCTGTACCTGAAGCGCGCCGTCGTCGGCGGCATCGACCGGGTGTTCGAGATCAACCGGAACTTCCGCAACGAGGGTGCCGACTCGACGCACTCGCCGGAGTTCGCGATGCTCGAGGCCTACGAGGCGTACGGCGACTACAACTCCATCGCCGATCTCACCCAGAAGCTGATCCAGGATGCCGCCGTCGCGATCTCCGGCTCGCACGTGGTGACGTGGGCGGACGGCACCGAGTACGACCTGAGCGGCGAGTGGGACCGCATCCGGATGTATGACAGCCTGTCGGAGGCGATCGGCGAGGAGATCACGCCGGAGACCCCGATCGAACGGCTCCGTGAGCTGGCCGCGCTGGCCGGCATCGAGATCGAGCACCCGCTCGCCGGCAAGTATGTCGAGGAGCTGTGGGAGCACTACGTCAAGACGGACCTCGTGCGACCCACGTTCGTGATGGACTTCCCGGTCGACACCAGCCCGCTGGTGCGTGCGCACCGCTCCCGTGACGGCGTCGTCGAGAAGTGGGACCTGTACACGCGCGGCTTCGAGCTGGCGACCGGGTACTCCGAGCTGGTCGACCCCGTCGTGCAGCGCGAGCGGTTCGTCGAGCAGGCGAAGCTGGCCGCCGCCGGCGACAACGAGGCCATGCGTCTCGACGAGGAATTCCTGCGGGCGCTGGAATTCGGCATGCCGCCGACGGGCGGCATGGGCATGGGCATCGACCGCCTGCTGATGGCACTCACCGGCCTGGGCATCCGCGAGACCATCCTGTTCCCGCTGGTGAAGTAGCGTGGCTCGCCTCCCAGGCGCGCGCGTTAGCATGGTCGCGTTATGAACGACGTCATCAGCGGTATCGTCTGGGCTCTCGCGCCGACCGTTCTGGTCGGTCTGCTCTTCTGGGCGATCATGCGCGCGATCGTGCGCGCCGACCGTAACGAGCGCAAGGCGTACACCCGGCTGGAGGCCGAGGAGCGAGCGCGCCGCGGACTCGCGCCGAAGCCCTGACCTGCCGACGCTCACGTCGTCCGATACGGTATCCCTGAGGACGCCGCCGCCGCGTTCCGCTGCGACCACCGGAGGGACGTGTACATGGACACGGGGTTCTGGCTCTCGCTGTCCATCGTTCTTGCTTTCCTCGTCGACTTCGTCATCCGTGTTCTGGCGGTCATCATCGTTCCGCGGAACCGCAAGCCCACGTCGGCGACCGCCTGGCTGCTCGCGATCTTCCTGATCCCGTACATCGGCATCCTGTTCTTCCTGCTGATCGGCAGCTACAAGCTCCCGAAGGGTCGGCGACAGAAGCAGGACGAGATCAACCGCTTCATCATCGAGAGCACCGAGGGCATCGAGAGGGTGCGGCGCGATCACCCGTGGCCGCCGTGGCTCGAAGGAGTGGTCGAACTCAACCGCAAGCTGGGCGCGATGCCGCTCGTCGGCGGCAACCGGGCTTCGCTGATCGGCGACTACCAGGGTTCGCTGGACGCCATGGCGGACGAGATCCGCGCGGCTCGCCGGTATGTGCACATCGAGTTCTACATCTTGACGCTCGACAGGACCACGGCGCCCCTGTTCGACGAGCTCGAGCAGGCGGTGAAGCGCGGGGTGACGGTCCGTGTCCTCCTCGACCACATCGCCTCGCTGCGGACGCCCGACTACAAGCGGACCAAGAAGCGCCTCACGGCGATGGGTGCCAAATGGCACCTGATGCTTCCGGTCCAGCCGTTCCGCGGCAAGTACCAGCGACCGGACCTTCGCAACCATCGCAAGCTGCTCATCGTCGACGGCCGCGTCGGGTTCATGGGGTCGCAGAACATCATCGACCGCAGCTACAACAAGAAGTCGAACATCCGGCGCGGGCTGAAGTGGAAAGAACTCATCGTCCGCGTCGAGGGCCCGGTCGTGGCCGGTCTGAACGCGATCTTCATCACCGACTGGTACAGCGAGACCGACGAGCTGCTGCGCCGCGAGCGAGAACCGATCACCGACGACGTCGACGAGAACGAGCTGGACGCCCAGGTCGTACCCTCGGGCCCGGGGTTCGCCGGCGAGAACAACCTCCGGCTCTTCCTCGCCTTGTTGTATTACGCGCAGGAGCGCATCGTGATCACGTCGCCGTACTTCGTGCCGGACGAGTCGATGCTCATGGCCGTCACGTCCGCTGTGCAGCGGGGTATTGCGGTGGAGCTGTTCGTCTCCGAGGTGGGGGACCAGGCGCTCGTGTACCACGCGCAACGCTCGTACTACGAGGCTCTGCTGCGCGCCGGCGTACGCATCTGGATGTACAAGGCTCCGTACATTCTTCATGCGAAGCACTTCACCATCGACGACGACGTCGCAGTCATCGGTTCCAGCAACATGGACATGCGCTCCTTCCAGTTGAACATGGAGGTTTCGTTGATGGTCCGCGGCCAGTCCTTCGTCGAAGAGATGCGCAAGGTCGAGGACGGCTACCGCAAGGACAGCCGTGAGCTCACGCTCGACGAATGGATGAAGCAGCCCCTGCGTTCCACCGTCCTCGACAACCTGGCTCGCCTCACCTCCGCGCTCCAGTGACGAAGCCGCAGGCGCTTCAGGCGGCCTGCAGCTCGCTCACTCGCCGAACCTCGCACCAGCGAGCCGCCACAGAGGCGAGCCGTTCGTCCGCCGTCAGCAAGGGAACCTCCAAGAGGTGGGCGAGCGCCACATACATGGCATCGTAGGCACTCAGGTTGTGGCGCCACCTCCACGCCTCTGCCCACAACGGTTCGTGTTCCATCCGCATGATGTCGAGCTGATAGAAGGCGAGTATCACCTGTTCACGATCCTGAGCGGGCTCCGGAATCAGGATCGCATGTCGGCGCATGGCGCTGAGGAACTCCGGATCGAGCAGATGGGGAGCCACGAGGATGCATTCGGCGAGCTCCGGATTGTCTTCGAACGCAACCAGGCCCTGTTTCGTAAGCAGTTCGACCACCGCGCTGCAATCGACGACCGCCGCCTTCATCGGCTGTCCCGGTCTTCCCGGATGCCCTGGACGACCTCTTCGGTCGTGATGTCGAGCAGAGGCCGTCGCCGGTCGGTGTTCGCAGTCAGCAGCCTCGTCGTGACGTTGTGCGACCCCTTCACTTCGCTCCAGCGCTCCTCGATGCGCAGCTTCTCGGCCAGGCGGGTGAGCTCTCTTCGCAAATACTCGGAATACGACAGCCCTTTGGCTGCTGCCGCCCCCTTGAGGCGCTCGTTGACGGCCGGGTCCAGATCTCTTACTTGCACGGTGACTCCCATAGGTCGAGGCTAATACGGGGCGCATGCAGATGCAACCGATTTGCATGCACGTGACCTCTATTCTGATCCACTGGGGGCACGCGAGAAGAGGGCTCGTCGAATCGGTGCAGAACCTGTCCAGGATCCGGCTTGTGGACGAAGGTGTCAGCCGCGGGGACGCAGCCGGACCGTCGGCAGTTCCGGTGCCGGGAGCGCGGAACCGTCGTAGCCGTCGACCGTGCCGAACCGTCCCTCCGGATCGTCCCCGGCGATGACCTCGCTCTGCCAGGCCGCCCGGAAGGCGACCACGTCTTCGTGGCTGCGCCCGATGAAGTTCCACCACATGACGATCTGCTCGCCGAGCGGCTCGCCGCCCAGGAGCACCAGGCGAGCGTCGGACTCTGCGCGCAGCGACACCGTGCTCCGCCCGGGCGCAAGGTAGCCCAGGTGCGAGACCGGCACGGCGACGTCCTCGATCACCACATCGCCCGTATCGACGAGGACGCCGTGCTCGAAAGACTCGTCCAGCGGCACCTCGACCGTCGTTCCCGCCGGCAGTGCGATTTCGGCCCCGATCAGGGGCGAGAACACCGTCGCAGCCGTCCCGCTTCCGGCCAGTGCTCCGACGAACGTTCGCACGGTCGCAGCGCCGAAGCGTGCCGGCACGGGGGCGTGGTGCTCGAAGAACGGAGCGACGTCGCGGAAGGCCGCAGGCAGCGCCACCCAGAGCTGCACGCCGTGCAGCCGGACGGTGCCGGGCGTCGAGACCTCCAAATGGCTGATCCCGTGTCCCGCCGTCATCAGATTCAGCTCGCCGGGGCGCACCGGCGCATGCGTGCCGACACTGTCCCGGTGTTCGATCTCGCCCTCGAACAGCCAGCTGACGGTTTGCAGGCCGGTGTGCGGGTGCGGCGGCACGCGCATCCCACCGGTCGTCGAAAGGTCGTCAGGTCCATAGTGGTCGATGAAGCACCAGGCGCCGATCAGAGAGCGGCGACGCTGCGGGAGCGTGCGACGCACGGTCATCGCTCGGGGACCGCCCAGCGGAACATCCCTCGGCTCGAGGATCTCCACCCGGGTATCGGTGAGCACGCTGGTCTCCGCCACCAGCTCGGCGGGGTCGCGCTCCAGGTTGCTCATAGCGGCATCCTAGGCTTCTGCGGCGACCCTGCAGCCTGGGTTTCCTAGAATGGTGCTGTGCCCCTGACCCGCCCCCGCGCCCTCTCCGCCGTCGCCGCGCTGGCGGCCGTCGCGGTGCTCACCGGATGCGGCACCCAGCCGAGCAGGCCGCTCGAGGACTACTCCGGTGAACCCAAGGGGATCGAGGCCCCGGCCAGCAGCGCGGGCGGCGCCTCCTGGGCGGCGTGGCTGGAGGACGGCTCACAGTTGGCCATCGTGCTCTACGGCAGCTCGACGTGCCCGCCGAAGGTGCAGAATGTGACGGCCACCGACGAGCGCACCATCCGGGCTACCCTCGCCCCGGCCCCCGGCGGTATCTGCACGCACGACTTCGTCGCCCACACCACGGTTTTCGGCACGCCGGACCACGTCGCCAAGACCGGACAGGTCAAGGTCGTGCTGCCCGACACCACGCTCACGCTGCCCTCCCGGCAAGGCTGACGACAGCACAATCCGCCCGCCGGCGCCGGCCGCGTCACGCCCATGGCGAACAGGCCCACGAAGGCGGGGAAGCGGTGGTTACTCTCTTTGTATCGACGCCGAACCTGCAACGGTGTCGCCGAGGAGTAGACATGTTCGAGAGATTCACCGACCGCGCCCGCCGGGTCGTCGTTTTGGCCCAGGAAGAGGCCAAGATGCTCAACCACAACTACATCGGGACGGAGCACATCCTGCTCGGCCTGATCCACGAGGGTGAGGGCGTCGCTGCCAAGGCGCTCGAGTCGCTCGGCATCTCGCTGGACGCCGTCCGCGAGCAGGTCCAGGACATCATCGGCCAGGGCCAGCAGCAGCCGACCGGGCACATCCCGTTCACCCCGCGCGCCAAGAAGGTCCTGGAGCTCAGCCTCCGCGAAGCGCTGCAGCTCGGCCACAACTACATCGGCACCGAGCACATCCTGCTCGGGCTCATCCGCGAGGGCGAGGGCGTCGCAGCTCAGGTGCTCGTGAAGCTGGGAGCCGACCTCAACCGCGTCCGCCAGCAGGTGATCCAGCTTCTCTCCGGTTACCAGGGCAAGGAGCAGGTCCAGGTCGGCGGCAACGATCAGACCACCGCGCAGGCCGGTAGCCAGATCCTCGACCAGTTCGGCCGCAACCTGACGCAGGCCGCCCGCGACAACAAGCTCGACCCGGTGATCGGGCGCGAGAAAGAGATCGAGCGCGTGATGCAGATCCTGTCGCGCCGCTCCAAGAACAACCCGGTGCTGATCGGTGAGCCCGGCGTCGGCAAGACCGCCGTCGTCGAGGGGCTCGCGCAGGCGATCGTCCGCGGCGATGTTCCGGAGACGCTGAAGGACAAGCAGCTCTACACGCTCGACCTGGGCTCGCTCATCGCCGGCTCCCGCTACCGCGGTGACTTCGAGGAGCGCCTGAAGAAGGTCACCAAGGAGATCCGCACCCGCGGCGACATCATCACCTTCATCGACGAGATCCACACCCTCGTCGGGGCGGGTGCCGCAGAGGGCGCGATCGACGCGGCCAGCATCCTGAAGCCGCTGCTCGCCCGGGGTGAGCTGCAGACCATCGGCGCGACCACGCTCGACGAGTACCGCAAGCACTTCGAGAAGGACGCCGCGCTCGAGCGCCGGTTCCAGCCGATCCAGGTGAACGAGCCGTCGCTGCCCCACACGATCAACATCCTCAAGGGGCTGCGCGACCGTTACGAGGCGCACCACAAGGTGTCCATCACCGATGGCGCGATCGTCTCGGCCGCGAACCTCGCCGACCGCTACATCCAGGACCGCTTCCTCCCGGACAAGGCCATCGACCTGATCGACGAGGCCGGCGCCCGCCTGCGCCTCTCGATCCTGTCGGCTCCGCCGGAGCTGCGCGAGTTCGACGACAAGATCGCCGGCGTGCGCTCCCAGAAGGAAGCAGCGATCGAGGACCAGGACTTCGAGAAGGCCGCGAGCCTGCGCGACGAGGAGAAGAACCTCCTCGGCGAGCGTCTCCGCCTCGAGAAGCAGTGGCGCTCGGGCGACGTGAAGACCACGGCCGAGGTGGATGAGGGACTCATCGCCGAGGTGCTGGCCCAGGCCACGGGCATCCCGGTGTTCAAGCTCACCGAGGAGGAGTCGGCCCGGCTCGTCTTCATGGAGAAGGCGCTTCACCAGCGCGTCATCGGTCAGGAGGAGGCCATCTCGGCGCTCTCCAAGACCATCCGTCGCACCCGTGCGGGGCTGAAGGACCCGAAGCGTCCGTCCGGCTCGTTCATCTTCGCCGGCCCCACCGGTGTCGGTAAGACCGAGTTGGCGAAGGCGCTCGCCGAGTTCCTGTTCGACGACGAGTCGGCGATGATCGCGCTCGACATGTCGGAGTACGGCGAGAAGCACACGGTCTCCCGCCTGTTCGGTGCCCCTCCCGGGTTCGTCGGCTTCGAGGAGGGCGGCCAGCTCACCGAGAAGGTCCGCCGCAAGCCGTTCAGCGTGGTCCTGTTCGACGAGATCGAGAAGGCGCACCCGGACATCTTCAACTCACTGCTCCAGATCCTGGAGGAGGGACGTCTGACGGATGGTCAGGGTCGCGTGGTCGACTTCAAGAACACCGTGATCATCATGACCACCAACCTCGGAACGAAGGACATCTCCGGCGGCCCCGTCGGGTTCGTGATCGAGGGTGACTCGCAGACCGGTTACGACCGGATGCGCGGCAAGGTCTACGAGGAGCTGAAGAAGAACTTCAAGCCCGAGTTCCTGAACCGTGTCGACGAGATCATCGTCTTCCCGCAGCTGGACAAGAGCGAGCTGCTGCAGATCGTCGACCTGTTCATCAAGCGGCTGTCGACGCGTCTGCTCGACCGCGACATGACCATCGAGCTGGCCGTACCGGCGAAGGAGCGGCTGATCGAGGTTGGGTTCGACCCGACGCTCGGCGCTCGTCCGCTGCGTCGCGCGGTCCAGCACGAGATCGAGGACCGCCTGAGCGAGAGGATCCTGCACGGCGAGCTGAACGCGGGCGACCACGTCCACGTCGACTTCGCCGACGGGGAGTTCGTCTTCACGACGACGGCCCGCCAGGAGCCGATCGGCGCCGGGATCAACGCGGCCGCCGCGATCGGCACGGGCCCGGCCACGCCGGACCTCGCCGCGAACGACTGAGCCTCAGCCTCACCAGAACTGCCGGTGCCCCATTCGGGCACCGGCAGTTCTGCGTTTCGGGGCGGCGGGACGCTGCCGCGCACCAGTACGACCCTCGAGCGTCGAGTCGTGAGTCGTTGCGGCTATCCCGCACCAGTTGCGACATCTTGTAGCTACTCGTCGCTCTCGCGCACGGGGGACCAGGGGCGGCGGGACGCTGCCCGCGCACTCGGTAGGGTGGAATGGTGAGCGACAGCGGACCAGGGTTCAGTATCCGTCGCGCGCGGACCGGTGACGTCCAGCGCATCCAGGAGCTCGTGGAGCCGCTCGTGCAGCGACGCATCCTGCTGGGCAAGGAGACCGTCACGTTCTACGAGGCGGTTCAGGAGTTCCGGGTGGCGGAGGACGCCGACGGCCGGCTTATCGGGTGCGGGGCGCTGCACGTGATGTGGAGCGACCTGGGGGAGGTGCGCACGCTTGCCGTCGAGAGCGAATGGCTCGGCAAGGGTGTCGGCCGTTCGCTGCTGGGTCGGTTGGAGGCGGACGCTCGGAAGCTCGGCCTGGATCGGCTGTTCTGCCTGACCTTCGAGGTCGACTTCTTCGCACGCAACGGCTTCGTCGACATGGGGTCTGAGACGGTCGACCCCCAGCTGTATGCGGAGCTGGTGCGCTCGCACGACGAGGGCGTCGCCGAGTTCTTGGACCTCGCGCGGGTGAAGCCGAACACGCTCGGCAACACGCGCATGCTGAAGCGTCTCTGAGCGCTCCCGTGGCGGCGGGCGCGCCTGCCGTTACAGCGGCGCGCCGCTGGTTATAGTGCGGGCATGTCGACGTTCAAGAACCCGGTCGGCCCTCAGCCCAGCAGCGTCTACTGGCGTCGCCGGCTCATCGTCCTCCTCGGCGCGGTCGCCGTCGTCGTGATCATCGTGCTGATCGTCGTGCGCCCGGGGGCGTCGAACGGCGAACCCGCTCCGAAGGCGGCTGCCGGTGCGTCGCACAGCGCCTCGCCGGTCGCGACGAGCATCCCGACCAGTAGTGCGTCCGCTTCCGGCCAACCGTGCAAGCCGGCTGACGTGAAGGTGGTGGCCGTCACTGACAAGGCCACGTATGCCGCCGGCGAGCTGCCGCAGCTTTCGGTCGCACTGACGAACACCGGGTCCGCATCGTGCACCATCGACGCCGGGACCGCCCAGCAGCAGTTCACCATCACCAGCGGTTCAGAGGTCTACTGGAAGTCGACGGACTGCCAGACCGACAAGGTGGATGCGGAGGTGCTGCTGCAGCCGGGCAAGACGATCTCGTCTCAGGCGCCGATCACGTGGGATCGCACGCGGTCGGACCCGTCCACCTGTCAGGCGAACCGGCCGCAGGTGCCCGCCGCTGGTGCCTCGTACCACCTGGAGACCAGCGTCTCGGGCATCAAGAGCTCGGAGACGAAGCAGATCATTCTGCAGTGACCTCGTTCCCGCGCGTGTAAGCGCCGACGATCTCCCGGACTTCGACTCCGGAGCCGTGCCGCATCGCCGGGTTCTGCCGGGCCAGGGCGAGCGCTGCCTCCTCGTCGGCGGCCTCGATGATGCCGATGCCGGCGATGATCTCTTTGCTCTCGGTGTATGGGCCGTCGGTGATGCCGTCGCGGCGCAGGGCCTTGGCGGCGTTCGGGGCCCCGAGCGCGTACGCGGCGGTGAGGGCGCCTGCGCGGATGAGGTCGGCCGAGTGCTGGTCGTGTTCCGCGAGCTCGGCGTCGTCGTGCGCTGCGGTGGTGTCGGAGTAGATGAAGATGGCGTACTGCGGCATGATCGGTCCTTCCGTGACGTGGGTGTCGTTAACAGGGCGTCGAACGGCGTCCGTCGGTTTCGACTCGATCCGAACGGCGACACGATAGGGACGCCGTCGAGATCAGAACGCTGCGTCGAGCTCGCGTTCGCGGTCGGTTTTGGCTGCTGCGAAGGCGAGGCGGAGCGCTTCGCGGATGGAGGCGCTCCGGTCGTCGACGCGTGTGGTGAACCCGAGGCGCGTGGCTTCCGCGGTGCGCTGCTTTCCGCTGACAACGGGTCGGATCTCGCCGGCCAGGCTGATCTCGCCGAAGGCGGCGAGCGTGTGCGGGATGGCCCGCTCGGTGGCGGCGGACGCGATCGCGAGGGCGATCGCCAGGTCGGCGCCCGGTTCGGCCAGTCGCACCCCGCCGACGGTGGAGACGTACACGTCTTTGTCGCCGAGCTTGATCCCGGCCCGGCGCTCGAGCACCGCGAGCAGCATCGCGACGCGGGACGAATCCACACCATTCGTGACGCGGCGCGGGTTGGGCGCCGTCGTACCGACGACCAGCGCCTGAACTTCGACGGGAAGCGGTCGCCGGCCCTCCATCGCCACGGTGACACAGGTGCCGGACACCGGGGTCGAGGTTCGACTCAGGAAGAGCCCGCTGGGGTCGGACACTTCGGCGATGCCGTCTCCGGCCATCTCGAAGCACCCGACCTCGTCCGTCGGTCCGAAGCGGTTCTTCAGCGCACGTACGAACCGCAGGGCGGTCTGCCGGTCGCCTTCGAACTGGCACACCACATCGACCAGGTGTTCGAGCAGTCTGGGGCCGGCGATCGACCCGTCCTTGGTGACGTGTCCCACGATCAGGATCGGCAGGTCCCGCTCCTTGGCGATGCGCACCAGCGCGCTGGCCACTTCGCGGACCTGGCTCGGCCCTCCGACGATGCCTTCGGCCGAACTGCTGGACACGGTCTGCACCGAGTCGATGATGACCAGCGTCGGTCTGACGGCGTCGATCTGAGCCACGATGGTGGCCAGGTCGGTCTCGGAGGCCAGGTAGAGCTCGTCGTGAACGGCTCCGGTGCGCTCGGCGCGCATCCTGACCTGGCTCACGGATTCTTCTGCGCTGACGTAGAGCACGCGATTGCGCGCGCGGGCCGCCCGGGACGCGACCTCGAGCAGCAGCGTCGACTTGCCGACTCCCGGTTCACCGCTCAGCAGGATGGCCGCGCCGGGAACGATGCCGCCGCCGAGAACCCGGTCGAACTCCCCGATGCCGCTCGGGCGCCGCGGCATGCTGTCGGCCTGGATGTCGACGATCGAGCGAGCTTCCCGACCGGCCGCGATGCTGACCGGCTTGAGCGCTCGGAGTACACCGGTGGGCTGGGCCGTCTCGGCGACCGTGCCCCAGGCCTCGCATTCTGGGCAACGGCCGACCCACTTGGCCGTGTTCCAGCCGCATTCGGAGCAGCGGTAGTTGATGGACGCCTTCGGCACGGCACCTCCTCGATCGGGGTCCACACTACGGGGAGCCACTGTCATCGCAGGGAGGATCGCGGCGACCTGTGGACATCCTGTCCCGACCGGTGGATGTGAGCACTTCTGTGCGTCGGTGGCCGAGTGCAGAATGGGCCGCATGGCTGATCTCACGTTCACGCTCCGTTCCGGTCGGGCCGTCGGGCTGTCCGTTTTCGGCGACCCCGACGCCGAGCGCATCGTGGTGTTCTGCCACGCCGCGCCCGGCTCCTCGGCCTTCGATCCCGACCCTGGCGCCTCCGCAGAGCGCAACGCCCACATCGTGGCGATCGATCGCCCGGGTTACGGTTCGAGCGACCCATGGCCGGCGGGCAGCTGGCCGAGCATCGTGCGCGCTGCCGACGACGTTGCCGAGTACATCCGCTCCATCCTGGTCACCGAGAGCGTCATCGGCGGCTCGCGTCCGCGCTCGGTCGGTGTCGCGGGATGGTCGGCGGGCGGACGGATTGCGCTCGCTGTGGCCGCCCGGCATCCGCAACTGGTCGACCGGGTCGCCATCGTGGGCACGCCGGCGCCCAACGAGGCCGTGCCGTGGATCGACCCGCAGCTGCAAGCGCTCTCCGATCAGCTGGGAGCGATGCCGCCTGACGAGGCGATGGCCCGTCTCGGCGCCATGCTGCAGCCGCAGGCCGATGCCGTCGACGCCGCCTCGGAGCCCGGCGAGGTCCCGTTGGACCTTCTGGGGGTCGGCGCCGCCGATGAGCAGGCGCTCGCCGGGCGGGGCGTGCACGACCGTCTGGGGCGGATGCTGAAGGAGGCGTTCCGCCAGGGGACACGTGGGGTGGCCGGCGACATCCTCAGCTACACCGCCCGGCCGTGGGGCTTCGATCTCGCCGATGTCGTCGCGAAGACGCTGGTCATCGCGGGCCAGGCGGACCCGCTCGCCGGCCACGCCCACGCCGCCTGGTATCAGCGGTCTCTGCCGGACGCGCGGTTGGAGATGGTGCCGGGTGTCGGCCACCTGGCCATCGTGCCGGTCTGGGGACGCATCCTCTCGCACCTGGCTCCCGCGGACGTCAGGCGCTGATCGCCTCGCGCTCTACGACCTCGCCGCGTCGCGGGTACAGTGCACGCGCCCGCGCGGTGACAGCCGGCAGGAACGCGGAAGCCCACACCCGGTAGCCGTGGTCGTTCGGGTGGAAGAGGTCTTCGGCGAACTGCGTGAAGACGCCGCGGAGGCCCTCGTGGCGCATGGTCTCGTGGAGCGGCGCGACCTGCAGCCCGCGCGCCGTCGCCTCCTCGCGCAGGATGCGGTTGCCCTCGGCGACGAGGCGCTCGTTCCAGGGCAGGAAGAAGTAGGGGAGGTCGCCCACGATGGCATGGTCCGGCAGGGCGGCGAAGACCGCGCGCAATCCGGACCGGAAGCGCTCGGGGTCGAAGGAGGCGATGTCGTTCGCACCGATGGAGACCGTCACGATGTCGGGCTGGAGCGAGTTGAAGCGGGGGAGCTGGTCGGCGACCGCGAGCGCGACCGTCGCCCCGGAGACGGACAGGTTGGCGACCCGCACCGTCCGCCCGGTGACCGCCCGCAGGTGGTCCGCGATCACGCCGACGTAGCTGTTCTTGGGCGCCGAGGCACCGATGCCCTGCGCTGCGCTGTCACCGATGGCCACGTACAGCAGCTCGCCCGGGTCTTTGGCCGCATCCCGCCACCACTTGGAGTGCACCGGCAGCAGCTCGTTCAGCCGAACGCGCCCCTCCGCCACTGCCACCCGCTTCGCCTGAACCCGCTGCCAGCCGACGCCCGCCAGAGCAGTCGTGGCCACGAGGCTCGCGGCCGCGACGACGATGCGACGGAGTGCTCCCATGCACGGAACAGTACCCCGGACCACCGACCCCGCCACGGGCTCCCACCCGATTGGAGAGGATCGCCGGAATCGCGTACGATGGTCCGCGGTACCGTGTCCGAGCGGCCGAAGGTGCAACTCTCGAAAAGTTGTGTGGGTGAAAGCCCACCGTGGGTTCAAATCCCACCGGTACCGCCATGTGCAAGCCCCCGCGATCCCAGCGTTTACCAGGGATCCGGGGGTTTTCCCTTTCCCAGAAGAGGCGATTTGCCTACAACCCACACTTTGCCCGTTACGTTGTTGCTGCCTCTTGGGGCAGCATCTGAGGGGTAGTTGCCTGTCGCGGCCTCACCTTGAGGGCTCTGCCTCCGCGGGTTTCCGGCGGTTCTGTACCTGATAACCCCCACCGCTGCGCGGCTCGACGATGAAGAGTTCCGTAGCGCGAATCAAATCCGAAAGCTTCGCGTAGCCCCAATTTCGAGAATCGAAGTCCGGCTGCTGCGCTCGCACTAGATGACCCACAGTGGCGAGGTTGGCCCAGAGGTCTTCACCAGCTGCCGTCGCCACAGCCGTACGCAATCCGGAAACGAGCTTCGTGTCGCCACGGAGACTCGCCGATGCCACGCGGGTGGGCGCGGCCTTGGAGTTGGGCACGTCGACCTCCTCGATCACGTCGAGGTAGGTGAACCGGTCGCATGCGTTGCGAAACGCTTCGGGCGTCTTGCGCTCACCGAACCCGTAGACGGTGACACCTTCCTCCCTGATTCGAGAGGCGAGTCGTGTGAAGTCGCTGTCCGAGGACACGATGCAGAATCCGGAGAATCGGCGTGTGTAGAGCAGATCCATCGCATCGATGATGAGTGCGCTGTCGGTCGCGTTCTTGCCGGCTGTGTTGGCGAATTGCTGGATCGGCTGGATGACGTGCTCGCTCGCGACGGGCTTCCAGCTCGCCAGGTTCGGCCTGGTCCAGTCGCCGTAGATGCGCTTTACCGACGCCGTCCCGAATCGAGCGACTTCGGCGAGAACTGCTCCAATTCTCGAGGGCGAGACGTTGTCCGCGTCAACGAGCACGGCAAGTAGGTCATTCGGCTGAGCCATTCGACAAGCATGGCATCTCAGGTTTGCTTGCGGCCGGAGCGGAGGACCGCAGCGCTGCTCGCGTCCAGCCGGTGTCGAATTCGACACCAGCGATCAGATTGACCGAGCTCTCGCTTCATGGAGAGCGGTAGAGACGGCGTCCAGGTCATCATCAAAGAGGTCGGCGTACACATCCAGCGTCATCGCGGCCGAGGCGTGGCCTGCTTTTCGGTGCACAGCTGTTCCAGCGGCTCGACGAGAAATTCCGGTTTCGACGACGTGCCTGGCGCAGCGCAATTCCTACCTGGCCTGACGACGATTCGGCAGGAGTTTCCTTCCCTCGGTCGAGAGAGCATCACGGTTCTCCTCGATTGGTGCCCGAGCCGGCGGCCTCGGACGTCGGACGAGCTTACGGATTCACGACGGCCCTGTCGACGCCGATCTCGGTACCGGAGGCGTGCTCCGCTCCCTTGCCTGCGACCGTGATCGTCAGCGTGTGGGTGCCAGGAGCCAACGTCGGCGATTGCCATATCAGCTGATTGCCTTGTCGCACCTTTCCGTAGAAGTCCGCCTCAACCGCAGGGGCGCCGTCGATGGAGATTTCGGCGATTCCCTGATTCGACGCACGCAGCCCATACAGGTCGACGCTCGTGCCGCGGAAGGCGAACGTCGCGGTGTCTCCAGGATTGGTCGACGAGGTCTCCGACGAGTGGAAGAGGCCAGGCCGGTTTATGCAGCCGGGACAGCTCACCCAGCCGCTTCCCGCGTAGTCGAATCGACCGAGTCCAGGCCCGGTGCTCTGGTCATCCACCGAGCTGGGCCCCGCCAGCCCCGGGATACTGTCGATCCGGTCGATTCCGACCCATCCGTTGCCGCCGTGCGAACCGGCGACGACGACCTTCAGTGTGTGCGGACCGGACGGCAGCACCGGGCTTTCCCACACGAGCCCGGAGGCTGCGCCGTTTCTCCCACCTGCGGTGGCGAACGACAGCGTTGCAGGAGATGACCCGTCGACGGTGAGGTCGGCTGCGCCGCCTGAACGGCTGAGCACGCCGTAGAGCTTGACCTGGGTTCCGGTGAAGTTCACCGTCGCTGTGGCACCTGCTCGGTTGCTCGCGCTCACGGTGCCACCGTAGGCGCTCGAGATGTCGTCAGGCGTGAATCCTTCGCAGCCCTTGCCCTTGTGGCTGGAGCCGCAGTGCTCCCAGTCAGTGCTTGTGTAGGCGATGCCGCCGTCGCCCTGCACCGAGTCGTCCACCGTGGCAACGTCGGCCAATGG
Organism: Leifsonia sp. 2MCAF36; assembly: GCF_052115525.1. NCBI lineage: Bacteria > Bacillati > Actinomycetota > Actinomycetes > Micrococcales > Microbacteriaceae > Leifsonia > Leifsonia sp. 2MCAF36. The sequence continues at coordinate 142,202 of NZ_JBFRGV010000008.1, forward strand.
TTTCACCGAGAGGTTCTGGAATTGGGTAGCGGCGTAGTTTCCCGAGAGGCCGACCATGCCAGACTGCCAGTCGCTATCCGTCACAGACGAGACCTGTTCACCATCGATGGATGCCGTGATGTCGTTGCCCGCGAACCCGAGAGCGAGAGTGTGCCATCCGGTGGATGCGCCGCCCAACTGGCCGGCCGAGAGCTGTTGCCACGTGCGGCCGCCGACGCCCTTGCCGACCGACCACGATCCATCAGCGGCGAGGGTCAGACCATATCCATTGGGTACAGAGGGCATGGCTGCACTCCCGGCGCGGCCCAGTATCTCGCCGGTGCCACCGGCTGGAATGTAGGTGTCCACGCTCGTCGTGTAGTTGCTCCAGTCGAGGTCGCCGACGATTCCGGCGGGCTGCTTCCAGGCTGCCCACGAGATCGCCGGTTGCGGTGAGACCTGCGCCAGACAGGTGCCGCTTCGACCCGCATGGCACGGACGCTCCTCGTACGCTCCCTCCATCTGGGAGAAGTACGGCGTCTGTCCGCTCGCTCCACCTGTCGCCAGACTGCTGGTGAATGGGAACGGGAAGGCGGAAGCGGCCGGTCCGGCAGCATCACCGTGGTGCTGGCCACTTGTCGTGGTGATGGAGACGGTCGAGTTGGCAGGGATGGTTACGGTGTATTGACCCTGACCATCGATGCGGAGGTCCGCTTGGCGCTCGAACGACTGGGTTGCGGTGGTCTGCCAGACGTGGAGCGGGCCTTTCTTGAGTCCACCTGTGGTCGACAACGTCACCGTGCGCGGCGCTGTCGTGCCGATGTTCTCGATCACAGTGCTCCAGTCGCCGCCACGCGGTGAACGGAGGGACACGTAGCTGCCCTGGTCCTGGTCGCTGTTGTCCAGGTACCCGCTCGAATCGTCCAGATAGTGCCAACCGGGCTGCGTGAACTGCGTCGTCTGCGCCATCGCCCAGATCGCGGACTGAACCGTGTATTCGCCCGACCACGGGGTGTTCGCTCGCATGAGGCCCGCATCGGAGATGCTGAGCCCCTCATAGTACGAAGTGATCAGGTTCCAGATCTCGTCGCCCGTGATGCGCCCCTGGATGTAGTTGTGATTCAGCTCGGCCGGGATCGACTTGAGCGCGCCGCCCGCACCCCATTCGGCCGACCACGGCCCTCCCTCTGAGACCCACAACGGCTTGTTCAGAGTTTGCGCTGTGTCAGAACTCGGGCCCGTCGAATAGTGATTGCCGAGAAGGCCGACCGCGTCGTTCAGTGCGGGATCGGCCGCCATAGCGTCGGCGATCGGCCATGCCCCGTGAGAGGCGGCTTCGTCCGATGCGATGATGCGCACTCGTGTATAACCGGCCTTGTCGAGCGCAGCACGGAACTGCTTGATCCACGCGGCGTCGTACGTGCGCTCGTTCCGCACGCCCATGTTGTCGATCGTCAGACCCTGGCTCTTCGCACATCCCAGCCAGTCCAGCATGTATTCGATGTTGTCGTCCGAATAGTATTCGCCATTACCGATCCAGCCAGGCGCCCCCCACGCCAGCGCACCGAGCTTGATGTTCGGATTGCGTCTGACTGCTTCCTTCATGAGCCACCACTCGTATCCCGCGTTGCAGTCCACGACGCCGCGTGCGTGTTCGTGGCTCGACTCGGACCCGTCCGTCGTATTCGTGTCGCCGCCGATCTCGACTTTCAGGAGCTGCAGCGACGCCCCGTAGTTCGGCTCGAAGAGATAGTCCAGAATCTGGTCGCGCTGGGCGACGGGATAGTCGAGCAGCAACCGTGAGGTCGCCCCGCCTCCGGAGACCGCACCGATACCGTCGAAGGTGCGTCCTCCGCTTGCGCCGTTGACCGTGATCTGCGCTGTGGCCGGCGGTGCGCTGGCCGCTTGTGCGGCGGGAGCGGCAATCAATGACGCCCCGAGCGTCAACGCTCCGAGCACCGCCATTCCTGCGCGTCGCCCGCGCGTCCTCGCATGAGTGAGAATCCGATTGTCGTCATCGTTCATCGTTCAATACCTCTCTGTATTGTTCGTATCGTTCGCGCCTGAACTCGGTGATCGCGCGTCGTCTACGACCGCCGGGACATGACGGGCCCGGTTGCGCGTGCGATTCCACGAAGTTCGGCCTGCTCATGGTTGCCAACTCGCAAGGGACGCTGAGGGCTCACGGCGCAGTAGTAGTGCTCGAGGCGACCATCCCATGAGATGACAGCGGGTTTGTGCGTGTGGGTGGAGTCGATGGAGCCGACCGGGCCGATGTCCAGGAGGATTTCGTCCGATTTCTCCCAATTGCGGAGGTCGCGGGAGGTGGCGTAGCCCTCGCGGGCGTGGCCGTCGGCGGCGAGGCCGAAATAGAACATGATCCAGAACTCGCCGTCGCGGAGTACGCAAGGGTCGGAGGCGAAGCGCTCGTCGAAGGAGCCAGGGGCGCCGGTCGTCAGTACCGCGTCCGGGGAGACGCGCTGCCAGTTGGTCAGGTCGCGCGACACTGCGAGCCCGGTCTGCTCGGCCCACGACGGGGGGACCGCGACGGACCCGAACTCGTCGTGGTCCTTGGCGTTGTAGAACACGTAGAAAAGGCCGTCGTGCTCGAGCAGCCACGACTTGTAGAGCCCGCCGCGCTCCCACGCACCTCCGTCGCCGGCCCGGAGGATGTCGCCGGTCTCCTCCCAGGTCTCGAGGTCCCGGCTGCGCAGGAAACCGATCGAACCGGGACCGGCTTCGTAGCCGGCGGCGGGATATGCGTGGTAGGTCGAGAGGTACCAACCGTCGAAGGTACGCAGAGCGCCGGGCGAGAAGAGGTCGTTGTCGCGGACGATGGAGGTCATGGCTGCGTTGTAGCGACGCAGCTCGCTGGCCGGGTCGCGCGGGAGGACGACATGGCCCGCCCCCCAGCCGGCCTCGCCCTTCCAGGTCAGCGCGGTCTGGTAGCCGGTCCCGTCCCAGCCCACGTAGGTCATCCCCTGGTGGCCGTCGACCGAGAACACGAACGGGCAGTCCACGGCGAGTGCGTCAAAGGCTCCGGCGCGGCGCGAGGGCCGCACCGCGAGCTCGTTCTCCCGAAGCGGGGTAGCGATGCGCTCGGTGGCGAAAGCAGGGTGGATGATCGTCATGGGTCACTTTCCCGTACCGGCGACGAGGCCGGACACGTAGTAGCGCTGAAGGATGATGAACAGGACCACGCACGGCAGCATGGTGACGGTGATCCCGGCTTGCAGGCCACCCCAGTCGATGGTGTTGAGCGGGCCGTTCTGCGCGTTGAGCAGCGCGATGGGCAGGGTGAAGCTGGGGTTGTTGTTCAGCAGCACGAGGGCGGCGAGGAACTCGTTCCAGGCGGCCAGGAAGGCGAACAGCGCGATCGTCACGACGCCGGGGGCGACCAGCCGGAGGACGACGCGGGGGAGGGCGGTGAACTTGGTGCAGCCGTCGAGCTCCGCGGCCTCCATGATCTCTTCGGGGACGCTCTCGAACGAGTTGCGCATCATGTACACCGCGAAGGGCAGTTGGAAGGTCGAGTAGATGAGCGCGAGACCGAACAGCGAGTTGGTCAGGTGCAGCCAGGTCATCACGGTGAAGAGCGAGACCAGGAGAGCCGGATAGGGCACCAGCAGCATCCCGACGGTCACGCCGAACAGGGCCTTCTTGCCGGGGAACCGGAAGCGTGCGAAGGCGTAGCCGGCGAACACCGCCGCGACCGTGGTGATCACGACGGTCATCAGGGTGACCGCGGTGGAGTTCAGCACGTAGCCGAGGAGGGACGAGCCGGAGCCGTCGAGCTTGGCGAAGTTGTCGAGCGAGAAGTGCGAAGGCCACCAGACCGGCGGCGACGAGTTCGCTTCGCTCGTCGGTTTGAAGGCGCCGATGGTCGTCCAGACGATGGGAAAGGCGAACAGGAGGGCCAGGACGAGGGCGAGGCCGACGCGGAACGGGTTGCGCGAGTGCTCGTCGGACGTGGCCCGGCGGCGGCCGCCGCGTGCGACGGATCGGCGATTCTGGGTGAGCACGGACATGGTCAGGCCTTTCCACGCTGTAGGCGCACCTGCACGAACGAGATCGCCGCCATGATGATCACGATCACGACGGCCACAGCCGCCGCGTATCCGCGCTGCAGGCTGACGAACGCCGCGTTATAGAGGTAGTAGACGACCGTGACGGTCGAGTTGTCGGGACCGCCCTTGGTCATCGCGAAGAACTGATCGAACGCCAGGAACGCCGTGGTGAGGTTGAGCAGCACCACCAGCGAGAGGGGCTTCGCGATGAGCGGAAGGGTGATGCGGACCAGCGTGGTCCATCCCCGGGCGCCGTCGATCCGGGCGGCCTCGTAGATCTCCGGCGGGATAGAGTCCATTCCGATGATCAGCACGAGCATCGCCAAGCCGGCGGTCTTCCACACCGTCATGACGACCACGATCGCCAGCGTCGAGCCGGTATTCGCGAACCAGTCGGTGCCGACGGGGACGATGCCGAGCGCGGCGCCGATGGCCGGCAGGACTCCGGTGCGCACGTTCGACATCGACAGCCACAGCAGGCCGGCCGGCGCGAACCCGATGGTCACCGGGGCGAAGAGCAGCGCCCGCACCGCCGTGCGGCCCCGGAACCGGGGTCGCACGAGCAGAGCGAGGCCGAGGGACACCGCCAGGCCGAGCACTGATGTCACGACCGTGTACAGCACCGTGAACAGTGCCGCTTGGCCGAACTTCGGATCGCTGAGCACGTGGCTGTAGTTGTCGATCCCCGCAGGCGCCGGCGTTCCGAACGTCGGCCACTGGAAGAACGACATGACGAGCGTGAGCCCGAACGGCAGCAGGAAGAACAGCGCGATGAGCAGAGCACTGGGTGCAGCGAGCAACCAGCCCAGCGTCGCCTCCCCGCGGGCGACCGCGCTCCTGCGGTTCGTTCGGCGACCTGCGACCCGGAGGGAGGGTGCGGTCGCGATGGCGTCGGCCATGGTCGGTGTCCCTTCGGTCACTTGGTGATCGCGTCGGCGGCTTTCTGGGCCGTCGCGGTCGCCACTTCGGGCGACACACCGTTGAACACCGCGGACTGGAACATCTCCAGCCACGGGCCCTGCGCGCTGGCGATCACGTCGTTGTAGTGCGTGGACACGTATGTCTGACCATGCTTGATGAGCTGGGCCGGAACCGTGAACTGGTCACCGAGGCTGCTCGGCACGGCCACGTCGGTGCGCGGCGACAGAGCCGGCAGCTTCAGGTAGACGTTGGAAGCGGTCGCCTTCGAGGTCAGCCAATCGATGAAGTCCCACGCCTCGTTCTTGTGCGAGGACTGCGTCGAGATCGCGGCGGCGTCGCCTCCCGAGAACGTGGCCGTCTGGCCGTCCTCCGGGCCCGGGATGGGGGCGAGACCGAACGAGAACGCGGGGTCCTTGCCCAGAGTGGCGGTGTTGACGCCGTTGCCGCCGCTGAAGTTGATGCCGACCTTTCCCGAGGCGAAGACCGAGAAGAACCCGTCGCCGGTGTCCGTCTTCGACGACGCGGGGATGTCCCCGTTCGCGTAAAGGGTGTGCAAGAAGCCGAGCGCTTTCTGGGTGGCCGGGTTGTCGAAGTCGAAGGAGCCGTCCTTCTTCACGACCTCCTGCTTCTGCGCCCAGATGGTCGGCGTGAAGTCGTAGGCGAGCGAACCGGCGGCATCACCCGAGATGTAAGCGCCGTGGATGCCGTCGCCGAGTTTCGTGATGGCGTCGGCGGCCTTGATGATCCCGTCCCACGTCGTCGGCGGCTTGTCCGGGTCGAGCCCGGCCTTGGTGAAGAGGTCCTTGTTGTACAGATACAGCGAGGTGTCGGTGACGTACGGGACGCCGTACACCTTGCCGTTGGCGCTTGACGCCTGAACGTGCGCCGGGGCCAGGTTGCCGTAGGCGCCCGACTTTTTGAGCAGGTCGGTCAGGTCGAGCGCGGAGCCGTTCTGCACGATCTGCGGCATGAACACGAGGTCGGCCGCAAGTACGTCGGGCAGGGAACCCGACTGCGATGCCTGTGCATACTTGGTGACGTACTGGTCGGCGGGCACGTGGGTGATCGCGACCTGGTTCTTGTGGGTCTGGTTGTACTTCTTGACCACCGCATCGGTGACCGCCTCGTTGCCGGGGCGGACCCAGAGGGTGAGTTTCGCGCCGTCGTCCTTCGCCGTGATACCGGCGGATCCGGTGCTGGCGGATGTGCCTCCGCTGCAGCCCGCGAGGGCGATGGCGACGGACGCCGTGGCCACCAGGGCCAGAGCCTTGACCGTGCTCTTCATACCTCAACTCCATTGTTGTCAGGGGCGGCGATGATGCCGCGAGGGTGTTCCGGAAGGCCAGTATTGCAAAGTTTGCGGAAAGTAGCAAAATTTTCTGACGTGGAAGAAAGTTTTCCGTTCTGCTATGGTCGGCGTGTGGAAAACAATCCGTCGACAGCGGCCCGTCGCATCACAGCGACCGAGGTCGCACAGCGCGCCGGCGTGTCAATCAGCACGGTCTCCAAAGCGCTCTCCGGGCGCGGCTCCGTGCGGCTCGACACACGACAGCGCATCCTCGAGGTCGCCGCCGACCTCGGCTACCGGGCGCCGCACACCGAGCCCGGCCCCGCCGCCTTCGCGCCCGGCCCCACGGGCGCCGTCGGCGTGATCATCGAGGATCAGTTCGGCCGCCTCACCGTGCCGGTGCTCCAGGGGGTGATCGAGCTCTTCGCCGAGCGCGACACCGCCCTGCTACTGGTCGACGGTCGCGGCGATCCCATCCGTGAGGCGCACTATGTCGACTCCTTCCTCCGCCGCGGCGTGGACGGCATCCTCGTCGTCGGCGCCGGCGTCTACCCGCGCGAGCCGCTGCGCGCGGCACCCGGGGTACCCGTCGTCTACGCGCTGTCCTGGTCGAGCGGGCCGGACGACGTGTCGATCTCGGTGGACGACGCCGAGGGCGCGCGCATGGCCGCCCGGCATCTCGTGTCGACCGGGCGCATGCGCCTGGCCTTCATCTCCGGTCCGCAGCGCGACACCGCATCGACAACCCGGCTGGCGAGCACCCAGGCCGTGCTCGCCGAGGCGGGAGGAGAGCTCGTGCACGAGCCGCTCTTCGGTCAGTGGACCGAGCGCTGGGGCCGCCAAGCCGTCGGCCAGCTGCTGCGCTCCGGCGCGCAGTTCGACGGCATCGTCTGCGGCAGCGACCAGATCGCCCGCGGTGCGCTCGAGGCGCTCCGCGAGGCGGAGGTTCGCGTGCCGCACGACGTCGCTGTCACGGGCTTCGACAACTGGGATGTCATGGTGGAGGCCAGCCGGCCGCCCCTGACGACCGTCGACATGAGCCTCGCCGAGGTGGGGCGCCACGCGGCTCGGACTCTCCTGGACGCGGTCGAGGATCCCGTTGCCCCGCGCCTTGAGCGGGTCGAGTGCCAGCTGGTGCCGCGAGAGTCGACCGCTCTCGATTGACCTGATCCCGCCGCAGGAGAAACGGCCGGCCCGCACTATGTGCGAACCGGCCGTTCCGTCATCCGGGAGGCCCTATTTCCCGAACACCTGGATCTCGGCGAACTGCATCTTGTAGGCGCCGGAGTCCTGCCGCAGGTTGGTGCCTGTGACCCGGACGAAGCGTGCGCTGCGCGGGGCGAGTGTGAAGCTCTGTCCCGCCGCGGTCTTCGGCTGCGCGTATCCGGTCTGCGTCACCCCGGCCGTCCACGTGACGCCGTCGGTCGACGTCTCGATCGTGAAGTCGATCGGGAAGCACGTCCCCGGGTCCTTCAGGTCGTAGTCACGCTGATCCAGTTCCACCGAACCGACCGTCTGAGCCGAGCCGAGGTCGACGGTGATCGCCTCGGTGTGGTTCTGCGCGATGTTGGCACTGCTCGACCAGCCCCACGTGTTGTCGGCGCTGAAGGCGTCGCCGTCGGTCACCTTGGCGACGCCCCAGTTGGCGTCCTCCTGGCTGCTCGTCGCCGTCGCGGTCTTGCCGAGGGCGAGATCGGTCGGCACGGTGTTCTGCCACACGTAGCCGTCGGAGTCGCCTCCGGCCAGCGTGACCGTGTGCCGCGAGTGCCCCGTGGCGTCGTAGGAGTACCGCACGACACCCATGGCGTCGGCAGTCGCGTGCGCCGTCCGGTTGCCGTCGCGCACGGTGTATTCCATGCCGGGGGTCTGGCCGGACCACTGCAGGGTGACCTGCTGCGGCGTGGTGGCAGAGTAGTCGACCACCTGCGTCAGTTCGTCGCGGTACGTGACGGTGAGCGCATCCTTCGCGTGGATCGTCCTGGTCACCGAGGTGCCGTTCATCGACGCCGGGATGTTGGGTGCGATGGTGACGCCGCCTGCCGTGGGCTGGATGCCGAGCACGTCCGAGAACAGACCGGTGGCTCCGTTCGCGTTCGACGGGAACCACGCCTCACCGGTGTGCGGGTTCAGCTGCCAGTCCATGAAGCTGTAACCGTTGAAGCCGTCCTTCGTGTACCGGGCGAGGGTGTTGTTCAGGTAGTCGAGCGACTGCGAGCGCTCGCCCACCAGGGCGGCCGCGCGCATGTACTCCTCGGTCATTAGAGGGTAGATCACGCCGTCCTCGAGGCCGGTCTGGAAGTGATCCCCTGTCCAATCCTCGACGTTCGCCTTCATCGGGATGAAGTTCTGCGGGATCATTCCGAGGTGGTTCTTGGCCACGAGGGTGTCGATGCCGGCGAGGATTGTCTTTGCGCGTGGGAGGTCCACCAGGCCGTAGGTGATCGCCTGCAGGTTGAGCTGCGTGTGGTACGTCGCTCCCTGGGCGGTGCCGTCGGGGCAGCGCCAGTAGGCGAACATCCCGGTGGCCGGGTCCCAGAGGCCGCCGTCGGCGGTGTTCTTGTTGAACGTCGCCTTCAGAGCGGCAGCGGTCTGCGCGTACGAGTCCGCCTTGGCGGTGTCGTGGAAGACGTCGCGCTCCAGTGCGGCCCATTTGTCCAGAGCGCCGTACATCAGCTCGTTGACGTAGCCGCTCTCGTACTTGACGTAGTAGGCGTCGTTCCACTCGCGCAAGCCGTGCTGCTTGGTGCAGTCGAGGGTGTCGTTGTGGAACATGCCGTCGGCGTTGGCGTACTGGTTGGTCAGCATGTAGCCGAGCGCTGACTCCACCGAGCCGCGCATACCTGCGAGCCAGGAGGTGTCACCGCCGTACTGGTACATGTCCGACACCGCCAGGGCGTAAGACGGGTCGGCATCGAAAAGCTGATTGGCGGTCCAGGTCTGGTCGCGGTGGAATGCGCGGCCCTTCATGTGGCCGTCGGAGCCTTGGGCGACATCCTTGAACCAGGTCAGCAGGTTCTGCTGGGAGGCGGTGGTCGCCGGGTCGTAGAGGCCGAGGACCGTGCGGTCGGCGTAGACCATGTCGTACGGTCCGACACCGGGGTAACGCAGGCCGACGGTGGACATCCCGTAGCCCTTGTCGATGATGCCGGAACGACCGAACTCGTTGATCAGCGAACTCAACGCGGTCGTGTCCTTCACGCCGTTCACCTGGCCGCCGAGACCCGCGTAAGCGTCGTAGTCGGCCGGAGCGAACCGGAAGGACGCGGTATCCTGCTGGTCCTGTGCCGTCGTGACCGGCGAGTAGATGACGGCGTTCGTCAGGTTCGACGAGTGGCCGCCGTAGATGAGCCCGGAGGCCGACGATCCGGCGGTGTAGGCCCACGTTCCGCTGGACTGCAGCTGGGTCTCCTGATAGGTGTTGCCGTCACCGGTGTAGGAGAACTCGCTGGCGATCGAACGCGGACTGCTGGTGCTCACCGCCAGCCCTTGCTTGCGGTCGTTGGAGAGGAAGACGAACTGTCCCTCCTCGACGCCGTAGCGGTCGTTGGGCTTCGACAGGAAGAAGTTGTTCGTTCCGGTGTAAGCGTTGCCGATCGGCAGGTCGCCGCCGTCCTCGGGGCGGCGGATGTCGTCCCACACCCGTGCCCAGCCCGTCTCCAGTTGGCCGTTGTGACGGATGCTCGTGTTCCCGGTCTCGAGCCAGTGGTAGCTGCGGGTCGAGGACACGTCGATTCCGTCGGGGCCGAGGGCGAAGGTCCACTTCTCCTCGATGTCCACGTCGCTGTTGGTCATCGAGAAGGACACGGTTGCCTTGTTGCCCGTGGTGGCCACGGTGCCGTCGCCGGTCGCCGTCCGGCTGTCGAGGGTGGATCCGTCGACATCGAGCTGTGCGGTGCTGTAGATGCCGGCGTTCAGCAGCTCGGTGTCCTCGTCCTTGAGCGAGGTGACGCGTGCACCTCCCGCGTACGAGAGCACCATGCTCATCGTGCCGTCGCGCAGGGTCACCGTCTTCGCCGTGGCATCCTTCGTGACGTGGCTGCCTCCGCCGCCCACGACACCAGCCGTGACAGGACCCTGCGCAGGCGCGGCTGTCGCCGTCCCCGCGCCGATGACTGCGGTCGCGGCCGCGAGCGCCGTTACGGCCAGGATTCCCCCTGCGGCCCTCGCGCGCCGGTTCGGTGAGCTCCCTCCGCCCCTCGTCCGCCGCCTGTGCTGTACCCGGTCGTCTGTATTCCGCCTCATTGCTGGCTCCCGTCTTTGCCCGGCTCTCGGTTGCTCCATCCTCGGAGTGATCGGCGCGGTCGAGCACACTATGGCAAAGATAGGAAATAGTTGTCAAAGATTTCCTGCATTTTCCTAAATCGCGAGAAAAGTGGTTGCTATTTCCCTCGTATGGATGGCATACTAGCCGTGAAACGATTCATATTGATTCTCAACGAGGAGAAGCCGTTCGTGACTGCGCTAAATGCCCCCCGGTTCGCTGGAACAAGAGGACCGACACCGCGCAAGTGGTTACCTTCCGTTGTCGCAGCCATGATGATTGCCGGCCTCGTCCTCGGCGGAAACGCCGGCGCCGACGCTGCAGAATCGACCCCGCTAACGGACCGTGCGCCTTCCGGGGTCAGCATCAACGGCTTGCGGATCGACAATCGCAGCGATGAGCCGCTGGGAGTCGATGACCCGACTCCGACGTTCAGCTGGAAGCTGACCGGTACCGGTGCTTCAGCGAGCCAGGCCGCATATGAGGTGCGCGCCACCGATGGTCCGGGCCGGGTGATTTGGGACTCCGGTCGGATCTCCGCGTCCACTCAGCGGGCTACGTACGCGGGCTCGTCGCTCACCTCGCGCATGGACGTGTCGTGGCGAGTGCGAGTTTGGGACGGCAGCGGCAAGAGCTCCGGGTGGAGTTTGCCGGCCACCTTCGAGATGGGTCTGCTGACGCCCTCCGACTGGGGGAATGCGAAGTGGATCCAGCTTCCGCCGCCCCCACTGAACCGCGGGGTGACCGTCGATGTCGGCCCGCAAAGTGCGCGTTACGTTCGTCTCGACGTGACCAAACTCGGGTTGCCGCTCGTCGAAGCCTCCTATGGCGCTGTCTCGCGGCTCGCGCTTTCAGAGATGCAGGTATTGTCCCCGGACGGGACAAACATCGCCCTGGGGCACAGTGTGTCCGCCTACGACCAGTTCGCATGCCCGGGCTGCGGCACAAAGCTGCTGACCGATGGCAAGATCATCAGCCCCGGCTATATGAGTCGGCAGTCGACAACCCAGGATGTCAGCCCGTCCAAGTGGGTGCAGATCGACCTCGGGACGGTCCAGAGCTTCGACCGCATTGTGCTCTTTCCGCGTACCGACGCGCGTACGCCGGACGGCCAGATCCCGGAATTCCCCGTCGACTTCACGATTCGCGCTTCGGCGGCCTCGTCCTCTCTGACTTCTGCGGACATGGTCAAGACGGTTACGGCCGAACCGACCCCGCAAGGCCCAGACCGGAGCAACCCCCTGCCGATCTTCGCGAAGCCCTTCACCGCGGCAAAACGCGTCGCCAACGCGCGGCTTTACGTCGCGGGCTTCGGAGCATACGACGCGACGGTGAACGGCAAACCGGTGACTGACACCGTTCTGAACCCAGGCGTCACCAACCCGCTGCGTTCGGCCGAATACGGAGCCTACGACGTCACCAAGCTCCTTCAGAGGGGCGACAACACTGTCGGCGTAGCACTCGGCAACGGGCAGACCGATGTCTATCCGCAGACCAACGGGGAGTCCGGGCGCACCGACGTTTACACGAAATTCAACTCGACCCCGATTCCCACCGGCGCCCTCACAGCGTCGGTGGCGGTCGGCGACACGACGGTCAAGCTCTCCAGCGTCGGCGGTTACTCGGTGGGAGACACGGTGAATGTCGACACGGGTGACGGCGGGACACGACTGGAGTCACGAAGGGTGACGGAGGTCGGCACTGCCTCGCTGACCGTGTCGTCCGCATTCCAGCAGAACCATTCCTCCGGCGCTGTCGTGCTCGGCTCGGGCTCGCCCACGGTCGGCGAAATGACTGTGTCGCCCCGCATGATCGCGCGCCTGGAGCTGACCTATAGCGACGGCAGCAGCGCCACGATCAGCACGGACCCGACGTGGCGCGTGAAGCACGGCCCGACAATCACCGACAACTGGTACGCCGGGACCGACTATGACGCGCGCGCGGCCCAGCCCGGCTGGAACAGCCCTGGCGCTGATCTCTCGGACACCACGGGCTGGGAGAACGCCTCGATCACTTCGCCGCCGTCGCTGGACACGAAACTCGTCTGGCGTTCAGCGCCTCCGGTACGGGTGCAGAAGACGTTCACACCAGTGACGATCAAGCACGTCGGCGATGGCTCGTGGTCCTTCGACCTCGGACAGAACTTCGCGGGCATGCCCCAGTTGCACCTCCCGGGGGGCGCTGTTCCCGCAGGCACGGTCATCCGCCTGACACCCGGTGAGACAGCGAGCGGAGATGGCTCGGTGAGCACCGCGTCCGCGGGTTCCGCGACGGGCATCCTCGACACGTACACGACGTCTGGCGACGCGGCCGGTGAGACGTTCGCCCCGCAATTCATGTATCACGGGTTCCAGTACGTGCAGGTGACCGGGCTGCCGGCCGACTTCACTCCGGATAAGAACACTCTCGTGGGCCTCCAAACGAACGCTGACGTGCCCTCGGGCGGCGATGTGACCACCAGCGACGCGCTGATCAATCAGATCCACTCGATGGCGGAGTACTCGATCCGCTCCAACATGCAGTCCATCTTCACCGACTGCCCCACCCGCGAGAAGCTCGGCTGGCTCGCCGACATGATTCAGTCGATGGGCGCGATCCGTTCGGATTTCGACGTCTCCGCCTTGCTGCGCGGAACCGAGCAGAACATGCTCGAGTCGCAGCAGCCCAGCGGGCTCATCCCGGGAACGGCGCCCGAGTTCCCGAACTTCGGCGGCGGCTACCGTGATGACGTCAACTGGGGCGGCGCGTTCGTCCTGACACCGTACGAGCTCTGGAAGAGCTACGGCGACACCCAGACAATGCGCCAGTACTACAAGCCGATGCAGGACTACGTCGCCTACGTGCAAGCGCAAATCTCCAACGGCCTACTGGTCAGCGGGCTAGGCGACTGGATCGCCGGCGACACGACAACGCCGAAGGATGCCACGGGCACGTACGGCCTCTACATGATCGCCTCAGACATGGCGCAGATGGCCACCGAACTCGGCCACGACGACGATGCTTCCGCCTACCGCAACCTGGCCTCCCAATTGGCGGACTCCTTCAATGCCGCCTTCTTCAACCCGAGAACCGGGTCGTACACCAACGCCGGATCGGGCGGCACCACGGGATCCCAGACCCTCGACGCCCTGCCATTGGTGATGGGGATCGTCCCGGCTGCCGCGAAGCAGTCGGTGCTCGACGACCTGGAGGCACGCATCTACGCCTACCACCCCGGTGCGAACGGCACCGGCCCGCACATGTCCGGCGGCGAGGTCGGGCTCCAGCCGACCTATGAGGTGCTCATGGAGAACGGTCGGAGCAAGGTGCTCTGGGACGTGCTGCAGGAGCCGTCAGCGCCGAGCTACGCCAACTTCGTCTCGGCGGGCCGAACGACGATCCCCGAATCCTGGGACATGGCCGGCTCGCAGAATCACATGATCCTGCTGCAGGTCGACGAATGGTTCAGCGCCGGCCTGGCCGGTATCCAGCAAGCGACGGACTCCACGGGCTTCGACAAAATCGTCATCAAGCCCCAGCCCGTCGGAACACTTACCCACGTCGCCGGCAACCGCCAGACCCCTCACGGCGCAATCACCAGCGAGTGGACGAAAAGCGCGGATGGGTCGCTCAAGCTGGATGTCGCGGTCCCGGCCAACACCTCCGCCGAAGTCTGGGTGCCGACCCTCGGCAAGGGCGTCAGCGCCCCCACCGGGGCCACCTTCGTCCGCGACGAAACGTCCGGTGACAACACCTACGCCGTGTACTCGGTCAAGCCCGGCAGTTACCGCTTCATCGGCGGCGTCAGCAGCCTCACATCGCGCGTGGCCCCCTCAACCACCGGCATTCCCCGTGTCGGCCAGACCCTGACGGCGCACGATGGCAGCTGGTCCCCCCAGCCGACGGCGCTGGCCTACCAATGGCTGCGCAACGGTGAACCCATCAAGGGCGCCCTCTCCCGGCCATAGTCGGAGGCCACCCAGTTTCAGTACGTCGCGACCACCAATCAGCTCGGTCGCCAACAATGTCCTGCCGCACCGCGAACCACCATCAGCTACGAAAGCAGTGAACACGCCGGTCTCTTGCCGACTGTCGGCGCGCGCCGGGCTTCAGGGGCCGTGGGGCGAGACCTCCGAAGGGGGCGATCGCGGTCCTGCCTGGAGCACGGGATCGCGCGGAAGATGTTCTATGCGATCCGCAAGAGAGCGTTGTCAGGGGGGCAGGCTGCAGCCCAGCCTGGGATGCGAGGTAGTGAATGAAGCTGCGGACGCCGGGGCCTTCGTGGGCTGCCGCCGCCGAATCCCTACCGCTCTCACAGCGACCTCCACCGCCCCGCCGGCACGGACAGGCGCAGCGGCGCCGGCGGGGTGGTGGGCGCTCAGGCCGCCGCTTCGCGTGCCTGCTCGAGGGTCTCCGCCAGGGTCGTCGTCGGCCGACCGATGAGCTCGCGCAGCGTCGAGGTGGCGTCGGCCAGCTCGCCGTCACGGATGTTGCCGTCGAGCGTCACGACGAAGCCAACGGTGCCCTCGTCGAGGCCCGCGCCGGTCAGGATGCTGCCGTGTTCCTCCGGGGTCACAGAGCGGTAGACGACGTCGCGGCTCAGCAGGTCGCTGGCGACCTCGGCCAGCTCGGGGAACGTCCACGCGGTGTCACCGCTCAGCTCGTAGACGGCGCCCTCGTGGCCCGGGGTGACGAGCACGGTGGCGGTGGCTTCGGCGTAGTCGGCCCGTGCGGCGCTCGCGACGCGACCGTCGCCAGCGCTTCCCACGATCTCACCGGTCGCCGCCGCCGTCTCGAGCGTGCCGAGGTAGTTCTCGTTGTACCAGTTGTTCCGCAGCACGGTGACCGTCAGACCGGAGTCGGCGAGAAGCCGCTCGGTCTCGGCGTGCTCCGGAGCGAGCACGAGCGTGCTTTCTGTCGCCTTCGCCGCGCTCGTGTAGACCAGTCGGCCGACGCCCACGCGGGTGGCCGCCTCAATCGCGTTGCGGTGCTGCGGCACGCGCTGGCCGACCTCGGAGCTGGAGACCAGCAGCAGGACGTCGGCGCCGCGGAAGGCGTCGTCGAGGGTCTCCGGTCGCTCGAAGTCGATGACCCGGGTCTCGACACCCAGCGCGCGGAGTGCGGCGAGACGGTCGGCGTTTCGCCCCAGGGCGCGGATGTCGGAGGCGGGGACGCCGCGCTGCAGAAGCGAGTCGATGACGAGCTTGCCGAGGTGGCCGGTGGCTCCGGTGATGACGATGGTCATGGTGGGTTCCTTTCGGTTGTCACTGGCGGCAACTCGCCATTCCACGTGAAACTTCCCGACGGAAGGTACCCACTTTCTGGTAAGTTACTTACATGGACACCGGTTTTCAGTCGCTGAACGGGTACGGCTTCACCGATGGGGTGCTGCCGTCGGCGTGTCCCAGCCGGATCGTGCTCAACCACGTGACGAGCACCTGGGGTGTGTTGATCCTCGTCGCGCTGTCGCAGAGCGACCTGCGCTGGGGCGAACTACGCCGGACCGTTCAGGGCATCAGCGAGAAGATGCTCGCGCAGACCCTCCGCACGCTCGAGAAAGACGGCTTCGTCCTGCGCACGGCCCAGCCCACCATCCCGCCCCGCGTCGACTACAGCCTCACCGAGCGGGGCCGGGACGTCACCGGCCACCTGCTACCGCTGATGTCGTGGATCACGGACAACGCCGACGACATCCTGAGCACCCAACCGGCGGCGTTGCCTGCCGTTTGAAGCGAGGGAATTCAGCTGACCCCGTCAGTCGATGCACGCACGTCTTCCGGGGTCGCAGCGCCGACGGAAGGCGCTGCGCCCACACGGGAACACGCGCCCGTGAAGGTCGGCCGACCATAGATGCCCCTCGACTTCAAAAACGATCGTGATGTTCCTCTATCAGCAGCACCCAAGATGTCAGTTGAAGATCGCCCACTCGGCCCGGTCGAGGATCATCGGCTGGCCCTGCGCGATGACCTGCCAGGTGTTCTCGTCGCGGCCGGCGTACTCGACCACGAGGGTCGTGTACGTCCAGTCGCCGGCGACGCGGTTCCAGCGGACGAGCGAGATCATCTGCCCACTTCGCAGATACGGGACAGGCGCCAATTCGTCGGCGTGTGGTTCGTGCTCTACTGCTGCATGGATGGCCACGATGTTTGCCTCCCGAGGTTGTCGACACGCCCCGGACGCCAGTGCGCTGGAAGCGCCGAGTCCGAACAGTGTCCCTCGCGATGGCTAGCTTGGCAAGACTTAAGGCGGCTGATCTTTCAGGTTCCCTCGGGTCAAAATGAAACTCGCGCGCGGTGGGGGTGGGTCCCCAGCCACCCCGTGCGCCGCGCGGGATCTGATCATCGCGCGCGAGCGTCGCGGGCTGTCAGGACTCAGGCTCCGCGGCGGCCCGATCAGTCCGAGAACGGAGCTTCACAATGGCCGCGGCCCAGCCGCATCCGGGTCGGCTGCCGCTCCAGCCCCCGGCTTGACCGGCGCCGCGTCCGACTGCACCGTACTGGTATCAGCCGGGTCCTTCTGGCGCCGGCTGGCGAACAGGAATGGGATGCCGATCAGCTCGACTGCTCCGCCGATGACGAGCGACGTGCCGTAACCCCAGAGGTCGGCCGCGCGCCCGAGCGCAGGCTGGATGAAGACCCCGCCGAGGCTGCCGAACAGCGAATCGAATGACAGGACGGTCGCACGCTGCTTCGACGGGATCATGTCGTTCAGGTAGGCCTGACGAACCGGCCCGGCCACCGCGAACACGAAACCCCAGATCACCAGGAAGGCGACCGCGAGCCAGAAGAGGCTGGTCACCCCCAGCGCCACGAGAATCAGGATGCTCGCCAGTGATGCCCCGATCACTGTCGTGGTGCGCTTCGCGAACAGCCTCCGGATGCGCGGGGCGAGCACACCGCCCGCGACCTGCGCCAACGACAGGATGGCTGCGGCGAGCCCGGCGATCGAGTACGCGGTCTTGTCTCCGTAGAGCTCCAGCAGATATGGCTGCAGGGCGTAGAAGGCGTAGATGCCGACGCCGGAGGCGAACGGCGCCGACAGGATCACCCAGCGCACCGACCGTTTGCGCAGCCCGTGATCGATCGATTGCTTCAGCACGTTCCTGGTCGCCGCGACCGGCCCCATCGAGTGGTCGGGCGTGAAGCCGAGGTCTTTCATCACGATGGCGGCGAACACCAGCATGACGATCAGCACCCCGGCTCTCAGCAGGAACGGCACGCCCAGATTGGTCGCCTGAGCGATGATCCCGCCGAGAACCGATCCGGCGAACATCGAGATCCCCGTGACGACCAGGCCGCGCCCGAACACGGCCTCCAGACTCCCGGAATACTTTGCGAATGCCAGCGCGTCGACGAGCCAGGCGTCCACCGCGCCGGAGAAGAACGTGAAGCCCAGGCCGAGCAGTGCCGACACGATCGCCCACCAGACGAACGGGGCGTGCCAGAGCCACAGCATCCAGTACAGGCCGGTGGTCACCGACAGGGTGATCGTTCCCAGCAGGTACGACGCCTTCCGTCCGACCGTGTCGGCGACGACGCCCGTCGGGATCTCGAAGATCACCATGCCGGCGGTGAAGAACGCGTTCGCGGCGAATGCCTCGAAGTTCGAGAGCCCTGCGTCGAGCAGGAAGAGCGTGTTGATGCCCCAGATGAACGACGCGGCAAGCGTGTTGCCGAGCATCAAGGTGAGGTAGACGCGCTGCACGCGGCGAGCCGCGGGATTCATGACCCGCGACCGAACGGTTCATTTCGGCTCGTCACCCAGGCATCATGGACCCGATCAGGTGGGCATGGCTACGACCGATGCGGACGCATCGACGGATTGCGCTGATTGGGGATGTTGGAGCCAGCGCCCGTCAGGAAGATCCCCGCCGCCACCACGAGACTTCCGGGTACGGGTAGGGCGAGTCGGGCACAAACCAGACGATCAGCAGCGTCGCGAGGATCGCCGACCCGACGACGCCGAGGGCGATGAAGGTCACCCAGTACGGCCGCAGCGAGACGGCGATGATCACCAGGACGAGTGGGATGCAGCCGACCACGAGGAGCCCACCGAGCATGAACATCCGCGCCACGAAGTTCCACTGAGTGAGGAGGTAGGCGTCGGCCGCCGCCATGAGCGCCAGCATGAGGGCGGCGATCGCAACGAGAATGTTCGCCGCGATGGTGTTTCGCCGGTAGCGGGTCACCGCCTTCGCGACGGTGACGCCGCGCTCCGATACCGACATCCGATCCCCCAGTCGTCGATGAAGGCTACCGCGTGAGTTGGCCTACCAAGATAGACCACCGACAACACCTGCCGATAGCGTGAACACGGAGCGGGGCGTCCGGACCGACGGGAGATGCGGCGGTGGAGAAGCGATGAAGGTCAGCGATACCAGCGACTTGTGGTGGAAGAGCGCCGTCATCTACTGCCTCGATGTCGAGGTTTTCATGGATGGCGACGGCGACGGGATCGGAGATCTCGGCGGTCTCGCGAGCCGGCTCGACTACCTGGCGGAGCTTGGCGTCACGTGCCTGTGGCTGATGCCGTTCTACCCGTCGCCCGACCGGGACGACGGCTACGACATCTCGGACTTTCTGGGTGTGGATCGGCGGCTCGGGGATCTCGGGGATTTTGTGGAAGTGATCCGGATCGCCGAGGATCGCGGGATGCGCGTCATCGTGGACCTCGTCGTCAATCACACCTCCGACAAGCATCCCTGGTTCAAGGCCGCGCGCGCGAGCCGCAACTCGCCGTTCCGGGACTTCTACGTGTGGCGCGATGAACCGCCCGAACGTCAGCCCGAACCGGTCTTCCCCGATCAGGAGACCAGTGACTGGCAATACGACGAGAAGGCCGGTCAGTACTACCAGCACGTGTTCTACCGCCAGCAGCCAGACCTCAACATCACGAACGAGCGGGTGCGCGATGAGATCGCCAAGGTCGTCGGGTTCTGGGTGCAGTTGGGGGTGTCCGGATTCCGGGTGGATGCCGTGCCGTTCCTCCTGGACACGACCGGCATCGTCGACGGCAAGAAGCTCCTGCCGGACCCGCACGCTTACCTTCGCCACCTGCGATCGTTCCTCGACCGGAGATCGGGGCAGGCGATCCTCCTGGGCGAAGTGAACCTCGACCGAAAGCAGCAGAACACCTTCTTCGGCGGCAGCGAAGGCAACGAACTCACGATGCAGTTCGACTTCATCAGCATGCAGAAGCTGTACCTGTCGCTGGCCCGCGGCGACGCACGCCCCCTGGAGAAAGCGCTCCTGAGCCGCCCCAAGGGCTCGCCGGACATCCAATGGGCGAACTTCGTGCGCAATCACGACGAACTCACCCTCGACAAGCTCACCGAGAAGGAACGCGCCGAAGTGTTCGCCGCCTTCGGTCCAGAAAAACGGATGCAGGTCTACGACCGCGGCCTGGTGCGCAGACTTCCCCCCATGCTCCAGGGCGATCCACGCAGAATCCGCATGGTTTACAGCCTGATGTTCTCCCTCCCGGGGACACCCGTGCTCTTCTACGGAGAAGAAATCGGGATGGGCGAAAATCTCGACGTCGGCGGCCGGATGTCCGTTCGCACCCCGATGCAATGGAACGCCGACCGGAATGGCGGCTTCTCGACCGCACCGACCGCGAAGCTTCGCAACGCCGTTACGCCGGGCGGATTCGGGCCTGAGCACGTCAACGTCGCCCAACAGCGACGGGATCCGGACTCGCTGCTCGCTTTTGTGCGCACCCTCATTCGCCACTACCGCAACGGAAGCGAGTTCGGTTGGGGCGCGTTCGACGTTCTGGAGCAGCCCGACAAGGCGGTCTTGGCGCACACCCTCACGATGGGTGACCGAGTGATCATCGCAGTGCACAATTTTGCGTCCGAACCGCGGGAGGTGCAGCTCCCACTGCCCGTCGCCCACGAGGACCGCAGACTCACCGACGTGTTCACCGACGCACACGTACCCCTCGAGGGCAACACGCTCACCGTGTCGCTCGACGGTTACGGGTACCGCTGGTTGCGACTCACCGCACGGGACGACACCGGCCTGTACTAGTCGTGCCGGTGGATGAGTCCCCGCCGAGCTTGACAACGGTGTCGAGAGACGTGGGCTCCTAGCGCGACCGAGAATTCATTGCGGACAGCGTATGAACCGTGGTAGCTTCTCGCCTACGACAACGTTGTCATACCCGAAGGGCGTCCTATCGTGAAAAGGCAAAGGGGCCACTGGCCGACCTGGCTCGCGTCCGGCATCATCGCTACGGCGCTCATCGCCAACCAAATGGCCCCCGCCGCGGCCGCGAGTTCGGACGCTGGCCCAGCTCCCGAGGCGAGCCAGCTGTACCGGCCGCAGGTCCACTACACCCCCGCCACGAACTGGATGAACGATCCGAATGGGATGGTGTACTACAAGGGCGTCTACCACCTCTTCTACCAGTTCAACCCGTCTGGAAACACGTGGGGGAACATGAGCTGGGGACATGCCACGAGCACCGACCTCGTGCACTGGACCGAGCAACCGCTTGCGATCCCCAATGACTCCGTCGAGGACATCTTCTCGGGCAGTGTGGTGGCGGATACCGACAACACCTCCGGTTTCGGCACGCCCGGCAACCCGCCGCTCGTTGCCATCTTCACCAGCGCATACAAGTCCGGACCCGACAACGGCCTTCAGGCGCAGTCCCTGGCGTACAGCCTTGATCAGGGTCAGACCTGGACGAAATACTCCGGGAATCCCGTTCTGAACCGGAACTCCGGCAACTTCCGCGATCCGAAGGTCTTCTGGTACTCCGGACCATCGGGGTCGTATTGGGTGATGACCGCGGTCGAGGCGACGCAGCACCAAGTGGTGCTCTACAAGAGCGCTGACCTCAGGTCGTGGACCCATCTCAGTGATTTCGGTCCCGCGAACGCGACCGGGGGCGTGTGGGAGACTCCAGACCTCTTCCCGCTCAACCTCGACGGGGACCCCGGCAAGGCCGAATGGGTCCTCACCGTGGGAATCAACCCCGGCGCTGTGGCCGGGGGCTCCGGCGAGCAATACTTCGTGGGCGATTTCGACGGCACCACCTTCACCTCGCACGACACGGTTGACGACTCCGCGTTGCCCGACGGTTCGACGTTCGCAGGTTTCAACGGATCCAACTTCGACGGTTGGACATCGACCGGTACCGCTTTCGGCTCGGGTCCGGCCTCAGGCGCCGTTGACGGCCAGCAAGCGGTGACAGGGTTCAACGGGAGTGGGTTCGCCAACAGCTTCCACGGCCAGGACGCAACGACCGGAACCTTGTCCTCGCCCACGTTCACCATCGGCAACGACTACATCAACTTCCTCGTCGGCGGCGGCAACCACCCGCATGTCGACGGCGTGCAACCCGGGAACGATGCCCCAGCCGGGAGCGAACTGCTCTTCAACGGGTTCGAATACCCGGACGGCCAATCGATCACGGACCACGGGTGGACGCTCACAGGAGACTTCACCCCTTCGCTCAACCCCAGCACGGGAGGCGGCACGGGATACCTCGGCCAGAAGGAGCTGAACTCTTTCCTCGGCGGCCCTAACGGCGACGCGAACCAGGGGACGATGACATCGCCGTCGTTCACCATCGACAAGCGCTACCTGAGCATGCTGCTCAGCGGAGGCAACCGGACCCCCGACACGGGACAGACTCTCGGCGTGGAGCTGCTCGTCGGCGGAACGGTCGTCGAGTCGGCGGCAGGCAAGAACGACGGCGACCTCAACTGGCAGAGCTGGGACCTCAGCGCCTACCAGGGACAGCAAGCCCAGCTTCGCGTGAACGACCAGGCGACAGGAGGCTGGGGGTCGATCGCCGTGGACAACGTCGTTCTGGCTGATACCCCGGCACAGCCGCACGGCAGCACGGAGACCGCCGTCGACCTCATCGTCAACGGCCAGGTCGTTCGTACCGCGACGGGATCCAACGCCGAGAACCTCGACTGGGCGTCCTGGAACGTGAGCGACCTGATCGGGCAGCAGGCCACGATCGAACTCGTGGACGACAACACCACAGGTTGGGGGCACGTGAACGCGGACCAGTTCATGTTCTCTGACAGTGCGAAACTGCCCCGTTTGCAAAGCTACAACTGGGTCGACTGGGGCCGCGATTTCTACGCGGCGAACAGCTTCAACAGCGTTGCGTCCGGCGAGCGGGTGATGATCGGCTGGATGAACAACTGGGACTACGGCAACGACATCCCGACGACACCATGGCGAAGCGCCATGTCCCTCCCGCGAGACGTCCAGCTGAAGACCGTCGGCGGCCAGCCGAGGCTCGTCCTGACCCCCGTTCAACAGCTCGACGCGCTCGGTCTGAGCAGCCAGGTGTACACGGCTGCACCTTCCGGAGTGCCAGAAGGCACGACGCCGCTCCCGTCGGCAGCGAATGCCGACGTGGCGAGGATCGACGCCACGATTTCGCAGGGCACGGCTACGCAGTTCGGACTCGTTGTGCGACGTTCGAGCGACGGCTCCGAGGGAACCCCCGTCGTCTACGACACGACGACAGGAAAGCTTGCCGTCGACCGGCGGTCGTCCGGCAACGTCGGGTTCAATCCTGCGTTCCCGTCGGTGGATGCCGCTCCCGTCTCGCTCGTGAACGGACGAATTCATCTGCAGATCTATCTGGACAAGTCCTCAGTCGAAGTGTTCGCGCAAGGCGGCATCCGCGCGATCACCGACCAGGTCTTCCCCAGCGACTCGAGCAGCGGAATCGCCCTCTATGCGGCAGGTGGAACCGCCCAGCTCGACAGCGCGACGGTCACCCCGTTGCAGGATGCGATGTGGGGCGGCAGCCAGAGCATCGCCTTCGCTGCCATCCCCGATCGCACCCTCGGCGATGCGGACTTCCCCGTGAGCGCCATTGCGTCCTCCGGCCTGCCGGTGTCGTTGACCGCAAGCGGCGCTTGCACTGTCAGCGGCAGCCTCGTACACCTGACCGGCGCCGGCACCTGCTCGGTGACCGCGGCGCAGACCGGCGACCGCGACTACGCCGCCGCCAGCTCGGTCACCCAGACGTTCTCCGTCGCGCCCGGCACGGCGACCCTCTCGGCACCGGCGGTCTCCGCACCGTGGGGGACCGCGGCCACACTGGCGGTCCGGGTGACGTCCGCGGTGGCAGCCGTCAGTGGCCAGGTCCAGCTCACCGAAGGGAGCACCGATCGAGGAACCGCGGCCGTGACCAACGGGCAGGCGACATTCACCCTCCCCGTCGGTCTGTCCGCCGGAACCCACGCGTTGACCGCCACCTACCTCGGCAACAGCAACCTGGCCCCGGCGAGCACCTCGGTCACCGTCACCGTCCTGCTCCCGGCCACCTGGAACAAGGCGACCGCGTATGCCGCGGGTGCGACGGTCAGCTACAACGGCCTGGTGTACACCGCAGCATGGGCGACGAAAGCCGAGGTGCCCGGCAGCAACGTCTACGGGGCATGGCAACAGCTCGCAATGACCGAAGCCGGAAAACCCGTGTGGACCGCCTCCCGGATCTTCCAAGCCGGCGATCAGGCCGTCTACCAGGGCAAGGTCTTCCAGGCCGCCTGGTCGAGCCGAAATGATACGCCCGGATCCGCGACCGGCCCGTGGCAGGAGATCGCGACAGCACCCGACGGGACCGCCATCTGGACGCCGACCCGCATCTTCAATGCCGGCGACGTCGTCCTGTACAACGGGCAGAAGTACACCGCCCGCTGGAACAGCCGGAATCAGGCGCCCGGCATCGCGAGCGGTCCCTGGGCACCGACCCGGTAAGTCAGCGGACCACGACGGCGGAAGGCTGGCGCTTTCGCGCCGCATTCACGTCGCGGACTTGCGGATCGCCTCGGCAGTTCGTTCAGGATCCCGACCATGCAGCCATTCTTGGAAAGCCGCGATTGTGAGGGCCGCCCCGAATGCTGCAAGCAGACCGGCGATGAAGAGCCCTTCATTTTCCTGATTCACCCGGGCGCGGTTGGTGCCCACTACTTCGTCAGCATTCAGGGTGGCCTGCCCCTGCGGTCCGAGGATCGGAAGTGGCTGACTCCAAGCGGGAAGATCGAGGGCGCTGCCAATGGTGTCCGGCTGATGCGATCCCCAGTCGTAGTTCGTCGAATGCGCCAGGATGAATTGAGATTGAAAGTTCATCGGCGGCTGCGCTGTGATGTGGCTTGCCGTCACTTGGTATTGGAGCTCCGGGAGGTCGACGATCGCGGTAGTGCCATCGCTGAAGACCCCGAGACCCACGTCTTGGACGTCGACTCTCACGTGGAACGTGGCGAACTCATTTCGAAAGTCCGTGGCCAGCTTCGCCGAATACGTCATGCTGTACAGCGGGCTGGTCTTGGTGCCGAGTTGCAAGCACTGGAGCCGCGGGCAGCTGGTCGGCCTCGAGCCGTTCGGTAACTCAACCTGGACGTCTACCTGAGCGCCCTTGGTATGGATCTCTTGGACAGCTGCCGAATCGAGACCCGCTGTGTCGCCGTCGATGTCGATCCGGCTGTGGTGGGCTTCCCTGAGAGGAGTCACGGAGAGCCTCAGATCCTCCAGAGGGAATGGGGTGGTGACACCGAGAATGATCGGCGCGGGCGCAGCGGGCAGAGTAGTGCTCGGGAACAGTCGCACCGCGCCGAAGAAGGCGGCCGCAGCCAATGCCAGCAGGATGAGCGGGACCAGTCGACGTACGCCAACCGTTCTCGATGTGTGTGACATCTCGGTCTCCGTTGTTCCTCGGACGCATCGCCAGCGGACAGCCCGGAGCCAGTTTAGTGATTGAAGCTCACTTCTGGCATTCGAAGTTCGACAGCCACTGACGGACGGTCAGGCTGGTCGCGGCCCCGTCCTTCCACTCGGCGAACAGCGCCAGAAGGGTCCGCGCGCGACCTCATCGTTGTCGGCGACCTCGGAGGCGAAGGAGCCGAGGGCGCAGCCGTAGGCGCCGTGGCGCAGCGCATTGTTCTGCACCAGCGCATCCCGCCAGCGTCTCAGTCCAGCCATCGACGAGACGCGGCCGAGCGCATTCTGCTCGCGCTCGATGACCCGCTCGCCCATGAGCTCGATGACCGCGCGGACGACCTCATCCTTGTTGGCGAAGTGGCGGTACAGCTGCGACTTGCTGACTCCACTGGCCGCGAGGACGTCATCGAGGGTCGTCGCGCCGACGCCGCGGACGTACATCAGGTCAGCCGCAGCCGTCACGATCCGCTCGCGCGTCTATGCGCCGCGCGCAGTCAGGCGCGTGGCGGTCGTCTCGGCGGTCACGGATACCCCCTCGTGGTACGTCTGAGAGGGGCTTGCTTGCTCCGATCGTCCCAGTCGTCACTCGGGTTCGTGGGCCGCCGAGCAGGGCGTCGCCGGGCACCAGCGTCCGCTGGCGGTAGGTGTACGTGCCGTTGGGCTTGCCGTTGAAGACGGTCACGACGTGCTGCGGGACTGCCGCGTCGGCGTCGAGCACCTTGGTGGAGACCAGGGCGTTGTTCTCGTAGAGGCGGTAGACGCTTCCAGGGGTCCCGTTCCGCAGGTTCATGGCGACCGAGTAGTGGCCGTGTCGGAGCCCCTTGTTCCACCCGCTGGAGTTCGTGAGGGTGCCCTGGCTCGGCGGCGCAGTCGCATGGTCCGCCGGGACCACGAGGATCGTCTTCGACGTCTGGGTCGCCACGCCGACATTGTTGACGGCCTTCACGGTCAGGGTGCGCTCGCCGGAGGCGCCGGCGAGCGACACGCTTCCCGTCGCGGGCACCGTCTTGCCGTTGAACGTGACGGTGAGACTGGCCACACCGCTTTCGGGGTCGTCCGCGCTGATCGCGAGATCAAGACCGTCGGCCGCGTTTACGACATCCGCGGGCAGGCCGGACAGCTGTGGGCCTGTGCTGTCGGAGACGAAGTTGTGCAGAGCGTCGTGGACAGCGAAGTACGCGGGCTTGGGGTCGATGTCGTCATCGAACATCAACGGTTTTGCACCGGGCAGCCAGGTGTAGGCGTGCTCGTCGGTGAAGCCCCACGTGTTGATGTCCTTCACGCCGGCCTTGAGCGCTTCAGAGACGATGTCACCGTAGATCTGCGCCTGGCTGACGGGATCGTAGGTGTGCACATCCAGTTCGGTGATGGCAACGTCCAGACCGAGCGCTTTGTACGACTTGACCAGGTTCGTGATCACGCCCGGGTCCGGGCCGACGAAGGTCTCATGCATCTCGAGACCCACGCCGCTGATGGGAACATGCCGGGCGACGAGACCGGAGACGAGGTTGTAGAGCTCCTGCGCCTTGTCCGGGTACGACTCCACGAGCGACTCGTTGATGAACAGCTTGGCGTGCGGGTTGGCCGCATGAGCGATGCGGAAGGCGTCAGCGACGTAGTCCGGGCCGAGGACGTTGTAGAAGAAGTTGTGCTCCAGACCCGTGCCTCCCTCGATGGAGAACGGTTCGGTGACCACGTCCCACCGGTCCACCTTGCCCGCGTAGCGCTGAAGGAGGGCATTGAAGTGGGTGGTCATCGCAGCCTTGAGCTGCCCCGGGTCGGTGATCTGTTCCAGCCACGGCGGGTTGCAGCAGCCGGAGATCAGGCCGTGGCCCTTCATCTTCATGTTGTGCTGTTGTGCGAAGTCCACGAGCTTGTCCAGCCGGGAGAAGTCGAAGACTCCCTGCTGTGGTTCGTTGAACTGCCACTTGAGTTCGTTCTCCGGCGACAGGCTGTTGAACTGGTCGCCCAGCACCTGTGCGAACTTGGGCTCGTCGAGGTAGTCCGGGTTGATGGCACCGGAGCCGATGATGATGCCTTGCTGAGCGGCCTCCTGCCGCAGGGTCGTGGTGGAGTCGGCGGCCGCCGGCTGGGTTGCAACGAGTGGCAACGTCAGCCCGATGGCTACTGTTGCGAGCGCCGAGATGGCGCGAAGCGCTTTCATCGGTT
The DNA here is from genome assembly GCF_052115525.1 of Leifsonia sp. 2MCAF36. NCBI lineage: Bacteria > Bacillati > Actinomycetota > Actinomycetes > Micrococcales > Microbacteriaceae > Leifsonia > Leifsonia sp. 2MCAF36. The sequence continues at coordinate 169,568 of NZ_JBFRGV010000008.1, forward strand.
CGTGTCTCACTTTCGTCGTTGATGCATGATGCACGGGTGGGATGCCCGCGGCGGGGGCCGAGGGCGAGATCAAGATGACATGACGACACCCACTCACGCCGATAAGTGCGCAAAAAACCGCCGAACCGGAGGAGCGAGAGGGGCAGTGCCGCCAGCTATGCGGATGCTTCGATGTGCGTGGAGCCGCGCACGATGAGCTGAGACGGCACTTCGATGCGTTCGGCAGGCACGGGCACGCCCCGCGCGGAGTCGGCGATCAGATTGACCGCAGTCGCCGCTGCCTCACGGAGCGGATATTTGAGCGTCGTGAGGGGTGGAGACAGGAGGCGCGAGGTGGGCTCGTCGTCGAAACCGACGACATGTACGTCGGCGGGAATCGCCTTCCCCGCTTGCGCGGCCGCGTAGTAGACGCCAGTAGCCATCGCGTCGTTCGAGGCGAAGATCCCGATGGGCTCGGTGGTCGCTTTCAAGAGGGGCAGGACGGCTTGCGTCGCGTGCCAGTGCGACCAGGGGATCTGAAGGATCTCGACGGGTGCTTCTGGTCTGAAGGTATTAATGGCTTCGACGAAGCCGTCCATTCGCGCACGTCCGAAGCGGTACTGCGGCGTGCCCACGAGACCATAAAAACGCGTCGCGCTCGTCCCAGCCAGATGCTCGCCCGCGTCGAACCCGCCCTGGCGGTCGTCCGTCCCGACGGTCGGGACCGCTTCGCTGGTGTCCGACCGTGGGTCCAGCAAGACGATCGGAATCCGCGAGCGGGCTAGCAAGCGGAGCTCTTCGGATGTCGGTCGGATCTGGCAGATGATGGCGCCGGCGACTCCGCGCGACTGCGTGCGCCGGACCCAGTCGGCGTTCTCGTCATCCCGCTCAGTGGTCAGGAGGATGTCGAACCCCAGCGCCGAGGCCGCCTTCCAGGCGCCGGCGATGACTTGGGCGGTCCACGGGTTGTCGAAGTACAGGAAGGTCAAGTCGATGAGTTTGGGCGGGACGGAGGGGCGCCCTCTGAACTCGCCGTGGCGCTCATATCCGAGCTCGTGTGCAGCAGCGAGGATCTGCGTCCGCGTCTGGATTGTGACGTCGCCCTTGCCTGCCAGCACTCGCGAGACCACGGACGGCGAGTAGCCGGAGACCTGCGCAACATCGACGATCCGGGCGCGGGTCTTTCCCTCGGGGTCTCGCGCCATTGCCTCATGCACCTCCATGCACGCACCAAGAACTAATGAAAACACCTCAGTAGCTTGTCAAGCATCTTCGCAGGTGTTTTTGCGCACAATCTTAGGCGCTGATCCCGGCCGCAGGTAGCGTCTCGTGACTGTCGGCAGAGAAAGAAACGCTCTGCGATCACACTCAACGATGAGAGGCACACATGAACACGAGAAGGGGCATCCGGCGCGGCATCCTAGCGACCGTGGCCGTTGCCGTGACGCTACCGCTGGTGGCGGGATGCACGGCCGGCACTTCCGGAAGCACGTCGGGCAATACGACGCTCACGGTGATGACCGGCGCACAGGACCTGTCCAAGGACCAGCTCGCCGAATTCCAGAAGCAGAACCCGGGCATCACGGTCAAGGTGATCGCCACCGACGCGACCCGCCTGAACACCATGCTGGCCGCCGGAAACCCGCCGGACATCGCCGTCGGCGCGGCCATCGGCAGCGCCAACATCAACGCGCGCGGCCTCGCAACGGATCTGACGCCGTACCTGGCCAAGAGCAAGGTGCTCAAGGAGAGCGACCTGCAGCCGGTCAACAATGGCTTCCGCTGGAACGGCAAGCAGAGCGGTAAGGGCGACATCTACGGCATCGTGAAGGACTGGAGCCAGGACAACACGCTCTGGTACAACACGGCACTGTTCGACCAGGCGCAGGTCCCGTACCTCAGCGCCACCAAGGCGACGACCTACGATCAGCTTCTCGACATCTCCAAGAAGCTGACCTCGTCCGACGGCAAGCAGTACGGCCTCGGGCTCGAGTGGGCGTGGAGCCTGTACGCGCCGATTTCGGCCATGGTGCTTCAGCAGGGCGGACACCTCTTCAACAGCGACCTCACCAAGGTCGACTTCGACTCGGCCGAGGCGAAGCGTGCGCTGCAGTGGTACGTCGACTTCGGTCAGGCGAACGTCGGACCGACCTCCCTCAACCCGCTGGCGGACGGCTCCGACTACTCGACGTTCGCGGCGAACCGGATGGCGATCACGCAGGACGGCTACTGGTTCGGCGGAAACTTCGCCGATCCGAAGGCCATGAAGACGGTGGCGATGGCTCCGGCTCCGGTGATGGGTGACAAGCCCGTGGCGACGACCTACTCGGGACAGGGCTGGTGGATTCCGGCCAAGGCCAAGAACAAGGACGCGGCCTGGAAGCTCATCGAGTACTACATGGCCGGCAAGCCGGCGCAGGACCGTGCCTCCAGCGGCTGGGGCATCCCCGCGCTGAAGTCGCTCATGTCCAAGATGCCGCAGACCCTGCCCTACCAGAAGCAGGCCTACCAGGTCGCCCAGGACGAGCTCGCACACGCTGAGCCGCTGCCCGACTCGCCGTACGTGACCACCGACCTGCTGAACACCACGATCGACAAGTACCTCCAGCAGGCGATCAAGAAGCAGCTGACCGTCGACCAGGCGGCCACCGCGATCACGAACGACATCAACAAGGCCCTCAAGCAGGGCAAGGAACAGATCGGCTAGCTCCAATGACTCGCAAGTGGACCCGATACCCGAAAAGAGCGTTCTACGCCTTCGTCGGCCCGTGGGCTGTCGGTTTTGTTCTTCTGACCGCTGCACCCATGGTGTACGGGTTCCTTGTGAGCCTGACCAACTTCGACGGCAGTTCACCGCTGTGGAGGTGGGTCGGATTTCGGAACTACGTCGAACTGTTCAGTGACGGCGACGCTTGGGCGGCACTTTTGAGGACGGTGTTGTTCACCATCATCATCGTGCCGCTCAGCGTCGCCGGCTCTCTCGGCCTCGCGGTCGTGATCAACCGGAGGCTGCGCGCCGTCGGCCTCTGGCGAACCGTGTTCTTCCTGCCATCGGTCGTACCGGTCGTCGCGATGGCGATCATGTGGAAGCTGGTCTTCAACAAGGACGCAGGAATCGTCAATGCGATCCTCGGGGTCGTCGGCATCCCGCCGGTATCCTGGCTGGTCGATCCGACCGCGTTCTACGCCCTGATCGTCCTGATGCTCTGGGGCGTCGGCGGCGGCATGATCATCATGCTCGCAGCGCTCCAGGGTGTCCCCATCGAGTTGGAAGAAGCTGCCCGGGTGGACGGCGCCAGCCGGTGGACCGTCTTCCGGCACGTCACCGTGCCGATGATCTCGCCGGTGATCTTCTTCGCGGTCATCACGGGGGTGATCGGCTCCCTGCAGATCCTCGTCCAGCCCCTCCTGCTGACGAGCGCCAGCGGCATCGCTGCCGCCGGCACCGTACCCAACAGCAACCGGTTCTACATGGTCCAGGTGTACCAGGAGTTCTTCGTCGACAACCGGTTCGGGTACGGCTCGGCGATGCTGTGGGTCTTCTTCGTCGTCATCCTGGCGCTCACCGTGGTGCTGATGAGGGCGAGCCGGTCCTGGATCTACTACGAAGTCGACGCCGACGCCGAACGTGAGGGAGCTACCCGATGACCGCCACCGCCCAGCGACCTGAAAAGCAGGCGCCCCTGGCAGCCACGCCGCCACGAAGGGTGCGCAAGCGGAGGAAGAAGCCGCAGGTCGGCCTCTACATCCTGGTCCTCGTCCTTTCGGTGTTCTTCGTCGGCCCGTTCGTCTGGTTGCTGCTGGCCGCGCTCAAGTCGCCCGGCGAGTGGACAGCGCTGCCGGTGCAGATCCTCCCGGCCCAGCCGCAGTGGGACAACTTCGTCCATGCGCTGACCGACATGAACTTCCTCGGGTACACGGGCAACTCGCTCACCGTCTCGTTGACGTACTCCGTGCTCGTCACGCTCTCGAGTGCTGCGGTCGGCTTCGGATTCGCCCGCCTCAGGGCCCCCGGCAAGGGAGTGCTGTTCATCATCCTGCTCTCCACGATGATGATCCCGCAGATCCTGACCCTGCTGCCCACCTACGTGATGTTCTCCCAGATCGGGCTGCTGAACACGTACTGGCCATGGGTACTGTGGGGACTCGCTTCTTCTGCCTATCTGGTGTTCCTCTTTCGGCAGTTCTTCGCGGCGATGCCGCGTGAGCTCGAGGATGCGGCGATCATCGACGGCGCCGGCTGGGCCAGGATCTTCTTTCAAATCTTTCTGCCGCTGTCCCGACCAGTGCTCATCACGTCATTCCTGCTGTCGTTCGTGGCGTCCTGGGGCGACTACATCGCCCCGGCGCTCTTCCTCGACCTCGACCACACGACCCTCGCCGTCGCCATTACTGCCTGGTATCGGGATCCGCATGACAATGTCGTCCCGACCGTTCAGGCTGCCGCGGCCGCGCTCTATGTGGTGCCGGTGCTCCTGATCTTCCTCTTTGCTCAGCGCTACTTCATCCGCTCCGCCCTCGGCTCCGGCATCAAAGGCTGACGCGAGCGATCGCATTTCCCACACTCGCTTCACCGAAACACAGTTAGGACAGCGCAATTGAGCACTGACCACGCCCTCCCGTACCGCAACCCGGCTCTCCCGGTCGAGGATCGCGTCAGCGATCTTCTCAGCCGGATGACGACCGTTGAAAAGGCGGCGCAACTCGCCTCACCGTTCGGTGCGGTCGTCGACGTTCACAACCCGCCGGAGACCGGTTGGGGAACCGCCGTCGCTGCGCTGTCCTCCCTGGACGCCCGGCCGCGCGAGGCTGCGAAAGCCGCCAACGAGCTGCAGCGCAAGCACGTCGAAGAAACCCGGCTAGGCATCCCCATTCTCTTGGGTGAGGAGGCTCTGCTCGGCTTCAAGGTCCGGGATGCCGTGGTCTTTCCCGACGCGATCGCACAGGCGGCCACCTGGCAGCCTGAGCTGATCGAGGAGATGGCGTCGACGATCGGTCGGCAGATGACCTCCCTCGGCGTCCGTCAGGCCCTGTCACCGCTGGGCGACACTGCTCGGGATCCCCGCTGGGGTCGCGTAGAGGAAACGTACGGCGAAGACCCTTACCTCGTCGGCGAGATGGCCACGGCGTTCGTCCGCGGCCTACAGGATGCCGACCCCGACAAGCCGGTCATCGCCACGCTGAAACACTTCATCGGATACAGCGCTAGCGAGGGCGGCCGTAACACCGAAGCAGCGCAGCTGGGCGAGCGCGAACTTCGCGAGGTTCACTCGGTGCCGTTCGAGATGGCGATCCGCACCGGCGGCGCGCGCGGCATAATGCCGTCCTACAACACCGTCGACGGCCTCCCTGTGACCGGGTCCGCGGAGCTCTTGCAGGACCTGCTCCGTGGCGAGCTCGGCTTCGACGGCATCGTCATGTCGGACCTCAACGCGATCGCCCAGTTGGCGACGAAGCACGGAGTAGCCGCCGATCAGCGTCACGCGCTCGCTCTGGCGCTTCGGGCAGGGCTCAACCAAGACCTCGACAACCGGGTGTCCACCGCAGAGATCGTCGACGCCGTCACCGACGGTGTGCTGGCCGAAACCGATCTCGACAATGCCGTCTCCACCGTCCTGAGGGCCAAGTTCGCGATCGGCCTGTTCGAGAATCCTTACGTAGACGTCGCTTCGGTCCCAGAGACGTTCGATGGCGACACGGAGCGTGCTCTCGCTCGTCGCATCGCCGAGCGGTCGACGATCTTGCTCAAGAACGACACGATCGGGGAGAAGCCCCTCCTTCCGCTCGACCCCGGAGTGGGTCGCGTCGCCGTCATCGGGCCGAACGCCGATCGCCTGATGGGGCAGCTCGGCAACTACAGCTACCAAGTGCTGGACAGTGTCACCCGCCAGTTCGCACACGCGGCCAACCCGCAGGCGACCGCCGATGAGCTCGCCGAAATCGTCGGCCGCATGGGCCCCGACGACGCGCGCCTGATGGTCAGTTCGGTGCCGATCGTCACATTCCTCGACGGAATCCGACAGCGCGTCAGCCCCGATACTGAGGTCGCCTACGCCCAGGGATGCACCATCGCCGGCGAGGACACCCGGAACATCGACGCCGCGGCCGCCGCGGCCGCGAGTGCGGACGTCGCCATCGTCGTCGTTGGAGACCAGGCCGGTATCAACGGCTTCGGCACCGTCGGAGAAGGGCTCGACAGCACCGATTGCGAACTACCTGGAGTGCAGCGCGAACTGATCGAGGCCGTCCTCGCCACCGGTACGCCCACCGTCGTCGTGCTGAGTCACGGGCGCCCGTTCGTACTCGGCTGGCTGAGTGAGCAGGCCCCAGCGATCGTCAGCTCGTTCTTCGGCGGCGAGGAAGCCGGCAACGCCGTCGCCGGCGTGCTGTTCGGCGATGTGAACCCAGCGGGCCGGCTCCCCATGAGCATGTTGAAGTCGGCCGGGTCAGCGCCGTCACCATACGGGCGAGCGGTACAGGGGCGGGCGTATGTGAATGGCGACGGCGGCTTCGTCTTCCCGTTCGGACATGGCCTGAGCTACACCCGTTTCGAATACCGCGACCTCGTTGTCGACACCGAGGCGACGACCGACGGAACGATTCGCCTTGCGTTCACTGTCGTCAACGTCGGCGATCGCGATGGAGACGAGGTCGTGCAGATCTACGGACACGACGTGGTCGCCCGGACCGCTCGACGCGGCCGCACCCTGCTCGCCTTCCAGCGCATCAGCCTCGCCGCAGGCGCAGGCGCACGAGTCAGCGTCGCGATCCCCGCGAGCATGCTCGCGCTGTGGGACCGGCGAGAGGGCTGGGTGGTCGAACCCGGCGTCATCGAACTGTTCGTGGGCGCCTCCTCCGCGTCCATTCGGCTCAGCGACGAGGTCACTCTGACCGGACAACATCACCTCACGGGCGCTGCTCGTGACCTGTTCAGCCGGGTGACGACCGCGCAGGTGACCGAGGACGAGCTTTCGGCTGTGAGCCCGTCGTTGCTGACCGCCCAATTGGTGAACTGAGCGGAGGTCAGCGGACGCCCCGGATACGCCAGGTCGTGACCGCCGTCCCCGCGGCGAGGATCGCACCGGCGACGAAGAGAGCGGGGTAATTGCTTCCGCCGCCGATTGCGAGGATCAGGGGTGCGATGATCGGCCCGATCACCGCCGGGATGCCGGAGGACAGGTAGTAGATCCCCATGTACTTGCCCGCCCTGTCCTTCTCCGGGAGCACGTCCGTCGCCAGGGCGAGGTCCACCGAAGTGAAGGCGCCTGTCCCGGCAGCGAGAAGGGTCCCGCCGACGACGAAGAGGGTGAAGTCCGGCGCAGCAGCGGTGACGACCAGGCCGGACGCGATGAGCGCGGCGGCGAGATAGATGAAGGGCTTGCGACGGCGAAACCTGTCAGACAGGAATCCGCCCAGAACCGCGAAGCCCATCATCGCGAGCAGGCTGACACCGCCGGCGGCCGCCAGGCTCTGACCGGCCTGCTCGGCGGTGAAGCCGAGTCGTTCGAGCAGGAAGTACAGCTGGTACGTGCTGAAGAAGGTGAATCCGAACTGGAGTAGGAACTTCCCCAGGAAGACGAGGGCGAAGTCGGGGTACCTGCGAGGACTGAAGTAGAAGCTCGTGAACACCGTGGATACCGGCTGCCGGTCCTCGCCGGATGCGGGACGGTCCTTGATGACCAGCACGATGATGAGAGCGCCGAGGGCGAAGACCAGCGGCGGCAGAAGGAACAGCAGAACCAGGTTGCCGGTCAGGAAGCTACCGAAGAGACTGGCGCCGATTCCGGCGATGGAGGCCGCCACCCCTCCAAGTGCACCGACCTTGCCGCGCTGTGCCGACGGGACCTGCTCGGCCAGGATGGGGTTGAATCCCGCGCCGATGGTGGCGACGGCGAACTGGCAGACCGCCCAGCCGACGATCATCGTCGGGATGTTCGGCGCGATGGCCACGATGGCGCCGCCGACAGCGGACAGGACCAGTCCGCCGATGATCCAGGGCCGGCGCCGGCCCCAGCGCAGTCGCGTGCCGTCGCTCAGTGCGCCGGCGATGGGCCCGAAGACAAGACCGAGGATGCTGCCGAGGCCGATGACCAGACCGAGGCTGGTGTCCTTGTCGTGCGGGTCGACGAGCTGGACCTTGTACGCGAGGCTGAACAGGGCCGGCATCAGCATGACGAGGTTCAGGCCGAAGTACGCGAACATGTAGGCCGCGATGAAGCCGGCCTTGACGCGAGGCGGCTCGGGCTGCTGCAGTGCTTCCGCAGGGTGCTGCTCCCCGAGGGCGTAGTCCGCAACCGAAGCAGAAGCATCGGTGAAGGCTTGCGCGGGCGAGATCTCGGGGGGCTGGGGGTTGTTCGACACGGTGGCTCCGTTGGCATCCGGTAGTGCAATGCAGTTTAACTACTCGGCGGCCCGAACGGTGCGGGCTGCCTCCGATCCACAGATCGAGGAGAGTCCCACCCTGCGCTGACCCCTTGCCACCTCGCTGGGGACGGCGGTGCAATGGTGCTCATGAGAAACAACACAGGGCCATTCGGAATGCGGATGCCCGACATCCCGCCGGCTCGACGCGCCCTCCTCGTCGCGGTGATCGCCTGGAGCCTCGCCTGGAAAGGCGCGTCGCTCTGGCGCGCGGCCAGGAATAACAGCAAGCCGTGGTTCGTCGCCCTGCTGCTGACGAACACGCTGGGCGTGCTGGATGCCGTCTACCTCTTCGCCATCGACCGCCGTCGGCCGAGTTCCCGCCTGGTCGAGGAGGCCATCCTCACCGCAACCGGCGAACCGGAGCAGGGCGGACACTGGGACGAACCTCGAGGTCCTGCCGGCCCCTGAACGGCACACGCTTCGCGATTTGCGCTTTACGACGACCCACCTTTGAGGGCTTGCCCGGGATCGCTTGGTTCGGGAGTATCGCTGGATGACATTCCGCGAAGCGCTTGACCGGTGGGGCTTCCGCGCGGCGTATGTCGCCGGCGCCGGCTTCCTGGTCGCACTCGCGGCACTGCTTGTGTTGGCCGGCGCTGCCTGGAGCCCGCTGGTCGTCTCCGTTGCCGTCATCTATCTGGGACCTCTCGGGCTCGCGCTGCTTCTCATCGTCCTGCTGTTCCCGTCCCTTCCCGCACCCATCGCTGTCCTCGCAGCCGTGTCCGTCGCCGTCGCCGTGGCGATCGCCAACGTCGCCATTGTGCGCCGCTGGAGCGCTCTGGCCGACCAGCGAGGTGCGGCGCCCGATGGAGGGGAGCGGTTCTGGCGCTATGATCGGCTCCTGGGTGGGACCTCCTTTGTGGCATCGGGGTGTGTCTTCCTTCTGCTCACTGTCGTCGCCGGTTTCGCCGCGCTGACGGCTCACGGCATCGACGTGCGCGCGGCTGACGCCCTGGCGAATCGGGTGATACTCGTCGCCGCCATCACCTGGTGCCTGGGGTTCGTGCTCGCCATCGCCGGGCTCATTCTCTGGATCATGAGGGCCACGCGAAGGCGAGTGCTTGTGCCATGGGCCGCGTCAGAGTTCGCGGTGATGGTCGGTCTCATCGCCGCCTTCATCGTGGGGGTAGCGGTCTGATGGCGTGAGAGAGTGCTCGCGCCGATCTGTACGTTTCTTCAGCACTGGCGCGTACCCCGGTGCCATAGTGTTGGTTTGCCCTGTTCGGGCTTCGTACTCGGGGGGAAGACATGAGCCGATCTGTGCGCTCTCGGTGGGCACTCATCACGACGGTCGCAGCGTTGGTCACTGGCAGCATTCTCGTGTCGAGTCCGGCACAAGCGGCTACCGCCTCGATCGGTGTGACGGATCCGGTGGTCTATTCGGACACGTGGTCGAGCGGAATCGATGTGACTGGCGGTGGCTTCACCCCTAACTCGACGGTGACCCTCTCGCTCGACTGGGTCGACGACAGCACCGCGACGAAAGTTCATCTTGCTGACACGACCACTCAAGCGGACGCATCAGGCACCGTCTCCGTGGTCGGCTGGATCCCAACGCAAGCGCCCGGGAGCTGGGCCGACTCCACCCTTACCCTGTCTGCAACGAGCGATGCCTTGGACACGTCCAACGCTGTTGCTTTCGATGTGCGCAATCCGCCAGGCATCGAGACAAACGCACCGAGCCTGACGACAGCTCAATTCATGGATCCGGCTTTGGGGCTCTTAGTCGAAGCCAGCGGATTCACACCGGGCGAGGCGGTCACGTTCTCAGCGGTCTACAACGGAGAGAACCTTCCGGCGCCTGCCTCGATCGTGGCGGATAAGTACGGCTCCATATTTTGGCAATATGTGCGCCCCAACAGTGCCGCAGCGGGGTCCGTCGTCCTGGATGCCGCGGGCGCAACGGTGCATTGGCGTGCCACTGTCGCCATTACAGGGGCGACGATCGGAGGTTCACCGGCGCCGGCCGCGTCCGCTGACCCCGAGGCCTCCAAACCCGCGACACCGCGCGCGCTTCCGGTCGTCAGCGGCTAATAATCCCATTGGTGAAACCGCGCGCCATTCTCGCTGTTGTGGCATCGCTCGTTCTTGTCGCTGGAGCCGGCACTCTCGCGCTCGTCCTTCCGGTGACAGCGGGTTCGACGGCTCCCTCGTCTCCTGTCGCAGCAGCACCATCGCACGTGCCTTTCGGCAAGCACACATCGTCGGCGCCTCCCGCCGCGCCGATTCCCATGCCACCTGAGTTGACCTCCGCACAGGTGGCGGCGCTTCCAGCGGCGGACTACCGGGCGGTGATTCCCGGTCTCGTGGCCGCGCCGCCGACCGCGACGTGGGCCTCGGTGTTTCGGCTAGCAAGCGACACCCCACTTTTCGGAACAGACCGGGCGGTTCCGATCGCGCGGCTCGAGGCCGAGGACTTTTTGAATGAGACCACAGTCGTGGTGCGGATCAAGGTGGAGGGAGAGTGGTCGCTTGTTCTCGTGCCGAGCAGGGAAAACCTGCCCTCGCAGGTCCATGCAGGGCAAACGGCACCGGCACAGAGCGCAGCCTGGCTCCCGACGACCGCTCTGATCCCGCTCTCTACCGTCAAGAACCGCGTGGTCATATCGGTTTCTGCTCAATCGCTGACGATCACGGACGCAGCGGGTCGACCACAGCGGACGTTCTCCGTCGGGGTCGGCGCAGCGGGGACGCCGACGCCCATCGGGGTAACCGGGTATCTAGAGGCTCGATACCTGGACCCGGCTCAAGGACAGAGTCGCTACCGCATCCAGCTCACCTCCCTGCACTCGTCAGCCGCTGATGAGCCGTACGGCGGGTCAGACGGCGGACTGATCGGCATTCACTACGAGGACGTGTCCACGGGTGCGGTTTCGCACGGTTGCGTCCGGCTCGGGGCAGACGCCATTGCCGCTGTGGACAACCTGACGCTCGGCACGCCGATCGTCATCGTTGCGTAGAACCGTCACGCTCAAACCCTCACACCGTGACGCGAATCACGGAGGAACCGATGACCCTCTGGTGGACATCGCCCTGTGAGTTCCGGTGATCGCCGGAGCCGTGATTCGGCGGGTGCTCGCGACGGGCGCCGGTCCTGTCGTGAGGAGTCCACATGAAGCGCACCCTTGCGCTGACCTTTGCTGTCGTGTTCGCAGCCGCCCTGTCTGTCACCACCACGGCGGCCGCTCCGGAGCCGGCGAGCTGAGGACTACCGTTTCGGGGCGAGCCCGATCGCCTGGCAGATGCTGGGCCGCCCCGGAACCACAGCGGGAGAGCCGTCGTCCATCACGCACACCTGGAGCTGCGAGGGGACCGCGTGCGGAGCGGGCGACGCGGAGAGCTGGTCGGTGCCCTTATCCAGGGCACCGCGGCGCCACATGTCCCGGCAGACGCTGACCGGATCGCTGACGGCACCCGCGTTGATCGCTGCATCGTGCAGGGTGGCCGCTGCGTACGTGAACTGGCCGTCCGACCCCCGCTGGGACGAGGCGAAGCAGTAGACGATGTCGGAGTTGGTCACCCGCTGGGCCTGCACGATGGCGGTGGCGGCAGTGGCGACCCCTCCGATCACGAGCACACCGATGCCGCCCCAGACCGCGAAGCGGCGGCGGAGGGTGCGGTGCCGGCGTGCGGTCTCGGTGCGCACCTGATCCAGCAGCGTGTCGCGGATCGCGTCGGTGCGCACCGCGGTCATGTCGGGCATGTCGTCGTTGTCGTAGAGGGAGGTCACTGTGGCGCTCCGTCCAGTCGGGCGGTGAACTCGCCGTGCGCCTCAGGCAACAGGTGGCTGGGGATGCGCCGGCGGACCTTCTCGCGCGCGCGGTACAGCTTCGACTTCACCGTTCCCATGGGTATGTCCAGCACGGCGGCGACGGTTGCAAGCGGCAGCTCCTCGATCACGCAGAGGTCGATGATCGAACGCTCCTGACTGGTCAGCGTCGTCATGGCCGCGTAGATTGCGCTCAGCTTCTCACTCTGCCCTGCGCGCTCGAGCACGTGATCGGCGTGATCTGCTTGCTCCTCCGCCGCGGGCAGTGCTGCGATCAGTCGACGCCATCGCCGGGAGCTCCGCGTCTGATTCAGCAGGACGAAGCTGGTGACGCTGAGCAGCCACGGGAGCACCGACCCGTCGACGATGCGCACTTTGGATCGGCTTCTCCACGCCTCGAGGAACACCATGGCCACCACGTCTTCGGCGTCGTGGACGCTCTTCAACTGGGCGTAGGCCTTTCGGAAGACGCGAGTGCGGTATCGGTCGAACAGGACGGCGAACGAACGCTCGGTACCGGTTGTAGCCTCCAGCCAGAGTGCGGCGTCAGAGCGCTCATCGACCACCCTGTCACCCCCTCCGCAACGGAGAGAGGCTAACACGAGGCGACGACGCGCTCGGCACGCGCGCCGACCGAGGGCAGTCGTGCAAACCGGCGGGAACCGGACCGCTCCTGCCGGACATCCCGCTGTGGGGGTCCTTCGCCCCGCTCGGCTCGAGGGAGGAATCATGGGACCTGTCACGCTGTGGAATCTGCTGATGGTCGTCGAGCTCATCGTCGTCATCGCGATGGTCGTGGGCCTGATGTGGGCGCACCGTCGATTCACGAGACGGCGCCGCGACCGGCGAAGGAGCTGAACTCCACCCGTTCCGAGGCATGACGCATCGCGAACCCGCTCCTTACACGCCTCGAACATTCGGGGCGGAGGCTGAGGACTGCCGGGGGAGTCTGATGCAACACCACGGAACGGGAGAACCATGTCCACACGATCTGTTGGCCTCTTCGCCGCTGCAACGGCGGGGATCGCGTGCCTGACGCTGGTGGGCGCGCCGGCGTTCGCCGACACCACGCCCACTCCAGCGCCGACCTCGTCCTCGTCGTCCCATACCCCCAAGACGCTGGCGCAGCTCCAGGCCGCGGTGGCGAAGGCGGCCTCCGACCGGGAGTCCAAGGTCATGGCCGCCATCAGCAAGGTCACGGCCGACAAGCACCTCACCTCGAGTGACCGCTCCACCATCCTCGGGACGCTCAACGCCGACCTCGCCACCCTGAAGTCGTCGGCCTCGACCATCGCCGGCGACAAGACGGTGACCCAGGCGAAGGACGACATCAAGCAGGCCCGCGAGAAGTACCGGTCGTACTCGATCGCCATTCCGCAGGCCCGTCTCGTGTCGGACGCCGACCGGTTGACCGGCACGGTGCTGCCCAGGCTGACGAAGGAGCAGTCGACGCTCTCGGGTCTGCTCTCGGGAGCGGACAAGTCCACGTCGACGTCCGCGCTGCAAGCCGACCTGAGCGACATGAGTTCGGAGATCTCCGCCGCATCCCACGATGCGAGTGGTGCGGCTGCGGCAGCTCTCGCGGCCAAGCCTGCTGCGTCCGGCTCGGACCACACCGCGCTGTCCTCGGTGAAGTCGTCACTAGAGTCCGCCCGGACTGCCGCACAGAAGGCCGCATCGGATGCGAAGACCATCAGGCAGGCACTGAAGTAGACCCTCCCGGGTGGTCGGTCGCGCGGCCGAGGAAAGAGGACCTGTGGGCTCGCTTGTGCGGCAGGTGCGGCACCTGGGAACACCGGGGCTGGCACCGCCCGTCGTCGCAGGGGAGAGCAGAACGCCCCGGCTGCTCCTCCGTGGCTACCGGATGGCCGACACGGCCGACTGGCTCGAAATCGAGGGTGACGAGGCCGTTCGGGAGGGGCTCGGCTGGCCGGCGCGGACGGCCGCCGAAGCAGTGGAGCATCTCCGCGCGCGAACGCACCACACCGCGCTGAGTCACCCGGGTGACCTGCTCGTGCTTGCCGCCGAGCATGAGGGTCACGTGATCGGTGACGTCTCACTCCATCTGCGCACCATCGCCCCGGCGACGCGAACCGTCGAGATCGGCTGGCTCCTGCGGTCGACGCACCGCGGCCGCGGCTTCGCGACCGAGGCGGCGGATGCCATGCTCGAGATCGCCTTCGAGCGGGTGGGGGCCACCCTCGTGACGGCGGTGGTCAGTGGATGGAACGAGGCGTCGGCGAAGCTCGCGCTCCGTCTCGGCTTCCGGCTCGCCGCGCAGAGGGCCGACCTCACCACCTACGTCCTCTCGTGGGAGGACCGCCGACCGCAGGTTCGAACCGCTCTGATCGAGCGACCGGAGGCCGGCGGCGGCCCCTTCGGGCGCGTGCCGTGAACCGAGAGAGCCCACTCACTTCAGCGGTGTGAACACGTCTCCCGCCGCGACCCAGACCTTCGGGTTCAGGCCGTAGTACCAGGCCAGCCAGTTGACGGACGCCTGGTCGGCGACCGGTTGCTTGTATCCGCCGGAGATCAAGTAGATGCTCGTCGAGTTCGCGGGCCGCATGAAGAAGGGCGCTGTGACCTTCGGCGAGACGGGCATCCCCGTCCAGGCGGAGGATGGCTCGGCCGTGAAGGCGCCGGCGCCGCCCAACGTCGCGGGTGCGACCTCCAGCCAGCCGGTGTCGACCGCGACGAAGTACCGACCGTCGCTCACCATCGCCGGAGGAAGCTGGTTCGTCGCGCCAAGCGTCTGGTACGACTGCGGCTGGAGCTTGGTCGCGTTCGTCACCAGCGGTCCGGTCAGAGCGGCCATCGAGAAGTTGCCGCCCAGTGTGACGTTCGCGACGTTCGTGCCGCCATCGCTGTAGACCCCCGCGCGCAGGGCCGGCACCCCGACGGGGAGCACACCGACGGTTGCCGATGACAGCGTGGTGGTGGTGGTCGGGATGTAGTACGGCGTGAGCACCGACGGGTCCGGGGTCTCCCTCCGCTGACCGCCCTGCACCAGCCAGATGGTGCCGTCCGCGAGCTTCACCAGGTCGGTCAGGGTCCCTGCTGTCGGGTACTCGTTCAGGGCGGACGTCGAGAGTGAAACGATCGTCCCGCAGGCCTTGCCCCACGCCGCGAGCTGGGCGCAATCGCGCACCTTGTACTTCTTGCCCGCATCCACGAGGTAGTTGTTCTGCGTGCCCGCTTCGTTCACCAGCGGGCCCTCAGCCGGGACGAGGCCGCGCAGGGAGCCGTCGGCCGCAGTCCAGATCGTCCCAGGGACGCCGTAGTACTGCGAGATCCAGTTGACCGTGGCCTGGTCCGCGACCGTCTGCTTGGTTCCGCCGCTCACCAGGTAGATCACGTTGCTGGAACGCTCCCGCGCGAACAGCGGTGTCATCGCGCTCGCCACCAGCGGCACGCCGGTCCAGGAGTTGTCTGGCGCCTGCGTGAAGTAGCTGGAACCCCCGAAGTTGGCGGCGCTCACCTCGAGCCAACCGCCGTCGACGGCGATGAAGGAGCGACCGCTCGAGGCGAGCCGGATGGGCAGGGTGCCGGTGGGGTAGAGGCGTTGGTACGAGTAGATCTCGAGGGGTACGGCACGGGCCGCAAGGGTGCCGGCCGCGGCGGCGGCGGTGAGGGAATACATTCCGCCGCCGGTCGAGGCCGTGACGTTGACCTGGCCATCGCTGAACGCTCCCAGGCCGACGACCGGTGAACCGATCTGGACCGACCCGATGGAGAAGTTGGAGAGGCTGGTCGTCGCCGTGGAGAATCCGTACGGCGCGAGCACCGAAGGGTCTGGGGTCTCCCGGCGCTGGGCGCCCTGCAGCAGCCAGATGCTGCTGTCGGGCAGCTTCACGAGATCGTTCAGGTAGCCGCCGTCCGGGATCTGGGAGAGCTGCCCGGTGGAGATCGTCGGGATCTGATCACAGGACTGGGCGAAGTTCATCACCTGGGTGCAGTCGCGGAATCGATAGCGCTTGTTGCTGTCGATCAGGTACGTGGACCCGTCCGGCGTGCGGATCGCCCGTTGGACCGGCACGCTGGCGATGTAGTTGTTGAAGGTGCTCTGGGACACATCCTGAATCGTGCCGAGGACGCTGTACTGGGCGAGCATGTCCGCCGAAGGGAACGCGAATCGCAGGTTGCCACTGGTGAGGTAAACCGTGCTCGCGCCGCTCAGGCGGATCAGGTTGTTGCCTGTGGTCAGCCGGAGGGGCGCTGTACTGGGGCCAAGGTCGACGTGCATGTGGGTGCAGTAGTCGGCGAAGCGGGAGATGTTGACGAGCGACGGCATGGAGTAGTTGCCGCACCCGTTGCTGTTGGCGGCCTGCCCCGCCCTCGAGCCGGACGGAAGGAAGGTGTCGAGGAAGCGCAGCAGTGTGGCGGAGGCGTCGTCGTTACCTCGCGTGCGCTGGCCGCCGACGTAGGTCATGTCGACCGCTTCGGTGCCCGAGGGTGGGAGGCAATGGTAGGACGTCGGATTGCTGGCGCACGTTGCGACGCCGTCGTTCGCGCAGCGGCGGTTCAGGTCGCTGATCTGCACGGATCCGAAGTTGCGGATGATGACGACCAGCATCTGCAACGTGCGGGCGTCGATGTTGCACTGCGGGGTGGACCCGATCGTGCCGTTCGCGATCGGCTGGAGCTCGTTCGGAATGATCGCCGCTTCCGCCGACTCGACGATCAGAGTGCCGCTGTAGTAGGAGGCCATGAGGGATTGGGCCGCCTCTTGCGCGGTCCCGGGCACGTTGGCGCAGGTGGCCGAGCAGGAGCTCTCAGCGGGCTGAGCCAGCGAGACCTGGGCGCGCACGGGCGCCGGTGCGACCAACACGGTGACGGCGATGCTCAGGGCGAGCAGCACCCCGCCCATCCGGAACCACGAGCGTAGGCGTCTCATGCTGCTGCACGCTCATCCCGCGGCGGAAGGACACTGTTCGACATTCGACTCCTCAGTCCTGGCTGACCTGGACGCCGGCGAGCGTGAAACAGTCGTGTGCGGCGGCAGCGGCGTCGTCGGCGGTCTTCTGGGGTCCAGCCCCGGTGTTCGGGTCGATCGGGTTCTGCCGGATGAATTCGAGGTCTGCCGCGAGCGGACCCCAGAGGGAGTCCTTCGCCGCTGCCTGGGCGGCGAGGGGTGACGCCTGCGCGACTCTGTCGGCCGCGAACCCGCTCGCGATGGTCTGGCACGCCTGCACGGCGAGAGCCTTGGCGCCGGCCGGGTCACCGACGGGGGGCGCGGGGGAGGTGGGGGGCTGGGGAGTTGGCGTAGAGGGCTCGCCGGGAGTGGCGGTCGGCGTCGGCGTCGTCACGGGGGTGGATGTCGGCGTGGACGAGCTGGTCGGACGCGGGCTCACCGTCGCGCTCGTCGACGTCGTGGGTGCGCATCCGGCAACCGTCAGAAGGAGCGCCGACGACACCGCGAGGACGCCCAGACCGTGCGCCCAGCTCGGCGACCTGCGTACCGGTGTCCTTTGACTCACGCGCCGACCCTACTTCACGGATCAGCCTATTGACGTTTTCCATATGGCTTGTCGCGAATACCGGCATTTCCGGGCATGGACGCTGTGTGGCACGGTGGTCGGGAACGCTGCGCCGACGGCGCTGCACGGGAGAGGGTGGCGCATGGCTCGTCGGAGTGAGGCCGCCGCCCTCAGAGTCGGCACGTCCCTCGACGTCGACGCCTGCGTCCAGTTGTGGATCGACTCGGTGTCTGCCCGAGACCGCCGGCCGGCCCCGGCTTCCGTGGCGGAACGAGCGCGAGGCAAGTTCCAGCACGCCCAGGTCGCCTTCGCCGTCGCGGACGACGGAGACGATGTTGCGGGGTTCGCCCTGGTGACCGGCCCCGGTTCCGGCTCACCGCTCGATCCTCCGGATGCCGCCTACCTCGCCATGATCGCGGTGTCGCCGAAGCTGCAGGGCGCCGGCCTGGGGTCGCTGCTCCTCGAGGACGTCGTGCAGGGCGCCCGGGCTGCCGGACATCGCGCCATCGTCCTTCATGTCCTGACGTCCAACCGGAGAGCTGTCGCGCTCTACTCCTCGCGAGGTTGGCATCCGCTCGGAGACGCGAGCAGTCACCCCATCAGCGGTGCTCCAATCCTGACGTTGGAGCGTCGCTTGTTCGGGTCGCCCGAGGATACCCCGGCAGGAACCCCTTGCTAGCCTCGTCAGCGTGGCACAGCTTCGATCCGAGACCTCCCGGCGGCTCCGCGGCCTGGGATTCGCGCTGGAGGGCGTCACGCTCACGTGGAACGTCGTCGGGGTGGCGCTCCTTGCGGTGCTCGCCTACCAGGCCGCGTCGGTGGCGTTGCTCGCCTTCGGGCTGGACAGTCTGATCGAGATCGGTGCGAGCACCGTGGTGATCTGGGAGCTGAGCGGGCGGGGCGAGGCGCGACAGCGTTTCGCGCTGCGGCTGATCGGCTGGGCCTTCCTCCTGCTCGCCGCATACCTACTGGTGCAGTCGGCGATCGCGCTCGCCACCGGTCACCGCGCGACGCCGGGCGCCGGCGGGATCTGGTGGACCGCAGCGACCGCCTGCGTGATGTTCGCGCTCGCCTGGGGCAAAGCGACCGTGGGGCGCCGACTGGGCAACCGGGTGCTGGTCACCGAGGGACGGGTGACGCTCATCGACGGCGTCCTCGCGGTCGCGGTGCTGGCCGGACTGCTCCTGGACGGCCTGCTCGGCTGGTGGTGGGCCGACCCGGTCGCAGCACTGGTCGTCGTCTTCTATGCCGTCCGCGAGGCCGTGCACATCTTCCGCGAGTGACCGTGCCCGCGTGGTTGCAGATCCTGCTCGGCGTGGTCGCAGGGCTTGTCCTGTTGTGGCTGATTCTTGCTGATTCTCGTGATCGTGCTGCTTGTCCAACAGCGACGGACCGCTACCGGCGTCGACTGGCGTGGAATAGCCCGCCTCGGCCCCGACGTGGTGCGGCTGATCAAGCGGTTGGCAACCGATCCGGACGTTCCCCGACCGGTTCGCTGGTGGCTGTTCGGTCTGCTGGTCTATCTCATCCTTCCCATCGACCTCATCCCGGACTTCTTTCCCGTGATCGGCTACGCCGACGATGCGATCATCACGGCGATCGCGCTGCGCTTCGCCATGCGCCATGCCGGTTACCCCGCCCTCACGCGCAACTGGCCCGGGACCCCGGAGGGGCTCGCCGGTGTTCTCGCACTGGCGCGCATCCGTCCCCCCGAAGGCGGCGACCAGGGCTAGGCGCGGCCGTCCCCGGCGGCGTCAGCCGAGTCGCACATCGGGGCGCGGAAGGCGTCGATCGCCAGCTCGGCGAAGCGCTCGGCGGCGGCCTTCCGCCGGTCTGCTTCCGCGGCGGACAGCCCCCGGCCCGCGAGCAGGACGAGCCTCAGGTCGTCGATGCGGAAGTCGGAGCGGAGGGCCCCGGCGGCCTGCGCTCGACGCGCTAGCTGCGCAAGCATCCCGAGCAATTCCTCCCGGTGGGCGCTGATGGTGCCGTCGACCTCGCCCGTGGAGGTGAACGCATCGACGAACCCTCTGTTTTGGACATTGAGTGCGGTGAGACGACGGATGACCGATGTGAATCCGCGCCAGGGTTCGGGGTCGCCCGCGCCGTCGACCACGATCTGCCGGCAGGTTCGGAGCTCTGCGCTGAAGGCTTCGTCGATCAACTCCTGCTTGGTGGGGAACCGGCGGTAGAGGGTCGCGGGCCCGATTTCGGCTCGACGCGCGACCTCGCGCATCCCGACATCGAGTCCTCGTTCGGAGAACAGCGCGCGGGCCGATGCGAGGATGCGGTCGCGGTTGTCTTGGGCGTCGGCCCGGAGCTGAGTCAAACCGTTGCCCCTTTCTCTCACTTCGGATAACCGGACGGGTGCGTCCGTTACCGTCAGAGGATACCCGCGAGATCGAGGAGACCACGATGAAAGCCATCACGATCGAGGAATTCGGCGACCCGAGCGGCCTGCGCGTGTTCGACGCCCCCGTCCCGGTGCCGACTGCCACGCAGGTCCTGCTGCAGACCGAGGCGATCGGCGTCGGCGGCGTGGATGCGGTGATCCGGCGCGGCACGCTCGGGCGGAACTTCCCCGTGGGGATGATTCCCGGCAGTGAGGTCGCCGGGCTCGTCACCGCGGTCGGAGCGGACGTCGATCCCTCCTGGACGGGTCGCCGGGTCTGGGCCTTCACCGGGGCCGGTGGCGGCTACGCCGAGCATGCGGTCGCGGAGGTCGACGACCTCACTCCGCTGCCGGAAGGGCTGACGGCCGCCGACGCGGTGACGCTCGGCAGCGCGGGCACGGTGGCGCACTTCGCGCTTCAGCACGCGCGGTTCTCGGCCGGTGAAGCGGTGCTGGTTCGTGGCGCTGCGGGCAGCATCGGCATCGCGGCCGTCGAGCTCGCCGTTCAGGCGGCCGCGGGCTCGGTCACGGTCACGACGTCATCGGACGAGCGCGGCAGGCGCCTCGCAGAACTCGGCGCGACGCACATCCTCGATCGCGCGGGGGAGGGCGTTCCGGGCGCGCCGACACGGTTCGACGTGGTCATCGACATCGTCGGTGGTCCCGGGGTTCCGGCGTTCATCGACCGTCTCGCGCCGAACGGCAGGTACGTTCTCGTCGGTGCCGTCGCAGGCTTCCCGCCGGCCGACTTCGGTACGACGCTGCTCCGCTCGTTCCAGGAGTCGCGCTCGTTCGCGACGTTCAGCCTGGCGACGGTTCCGGTCGGAGAGCGCAACCGGGTCCGGGCTGCTCTGTTCGACGCGGCGGCTGAGGGGCGGATCACCCCGGTCGTCCACAGCGTCCTCCCGCTGGAGCGGGCCCGCGAGGCTCATGTCGAGGTGGACGGCGGAGGAGTCTTCGGGCGAATCGTGCTGGTTCCCGATGTCATGCTTTCGGGCCACGTGGCTGCGGATCCCGTCCAGCTGTAAGGCAGCATTCCGACGCCGGCGAGCTACCGGGGGACCAGGGCCAGCGCTTCCACCCGGTCGACCACCACGTCGATCAGCTCCTGCGGCGTCGACTCCGGCGTGAGCAGGGGTGACGAGACGAGGTCGGCGCCCGCGCCCTTGGTGAGGGTGGCGAAATAGCCGGGTGCGAGCAGGTAGGTGGCGATGAGCACCCGGGCGTCCGGTGTGCGGCGCCGCGCGATGGAGACAGCTTCGGGAAGGGACGGGGTTGCGGCCGAGATGAAGCCGACGGTCACCGGCGCGGCGAGACGGCCGGCGAGCAGGGAGGCGGTGCGATGGCAGTCCGCGACGGCACGCCGGTCGGTGGAGCCGGCGGCGGCGAGCACCACTTCGTCGCCCGGGCGGTAGCCGGCCTCCAGCAGCCGGGTGGCCAGCACCTGCACCAGGCGGATGTCCGGGCCGAGGGCCGGAGAGACGGTTGTGGGGATCGGCGAGGCTGCGGCAGAGTCCGCGAGGTCGACGAATACGTGGAAGCCCGCGGAGAGCAGCAGCGGCACCACGATCGCGCGGTCCGCCAGGGCGGCAGCCGACGCGAGGGTGGAAGCGACATCGGGCTGCTCCACGTCCACATGACACCCGAGCACAGGGAAGGGGAGGGATGCGGCGACGCGCTCGACGAGGCGGCGGACGGCGAGCTGCCCGTCCGCGGATGCGGTTCCGTGCGAGGCCAGGACCGCCGCCGTGGCGGTGCGGTCAGTCATCGCCCAGTTCGATCTCGATGAAGCCGCCGACGATGCGCGTGCGGAAGGTCTTCAGGGCGAGCTCCGGGTCGCCGAAGCACTCGCCGGTGCCGAGGTCGTACACCTCCTTGTGCAGCGGGGATGCGACGGTGGGCCGGTCGCCGCGGGAACCGACGATCCCGCGGGCCATGACGGGTGCTCCGTCGGCGGCAGGGTCCTCGTGCGAGACCGCGTAGACCTCGCGCGGGCCGAGCAGGAACACGGCGATCTGCCGCATCCTGAGCAAGACCGCCTCACCCCAGGACGGCTCCAGGTCGTCGACGCGGCAGGCGCGTACCCAGCCGGAGCCGCTCACGTCGGCGGACGGCCCGGCCGAGGTCAGGTCGGGCTGCAGTGTGGCATTCCCCGTGATCGTCATGCTCCGACGCTAGGCCGCGGATGTTTCGCCTGCACGCGCACCCTGTTACTTCCGCGTGACACCCGGCTCACACGGCGGAGCCGCGCGTGTGCGGCCCGTGTTAACACGCGGTTACACAGCCGAAACGGTCGGGAAACCGCGCCGCCGTACGCTCGGAAGCCACCGGGCGGGGACCACCGCTCCGGTGCGACGGCAGCCGCCGCCACGGGGAAGGGGCCCGCATGAAGACCGAACGCACGCTGATCGTGGGGGGCGGCCCTGCCGCCCACCGACTGGTCGACGCCCTGGTCTCCCGGGGCGCGGCGGACGGCACGGACCACTCGGTCGTCGTGGTCGCCGAAGAGCCGTACCTCCCCTACGACCGCGTCCAGCTGAGCAAGCGGCTCGCCGACGGGGCGGTCGACCTGACGCTGGAGCCGTCCACCCACTGGGCCGACGGCGGCGTCGAGCTCCGGGTCGGGGAGGCCGTCACCACCATCGACCGCGACGCCCGCACGGTCACCACCACGGCCGGCGCGGTCCTCGAGTACGACAACCTCGTGCTCGCCACCGGCTCCTCCGCTCCCGTTCCCGACATCCCCGGCGCCGCGGCCAGCCGCGTGTACCGCACCATCGACGATGTGGATGCGCTGGTCGCCGAGGTCGCCGAGTTGCGATCGCGTCTCGGCCGGGCGCCCCGCGTCGCGGTGGCCGGTGGCGGGCTGCTCGGGCTGGAAGCCGCGGGCGGTGTCGCGGCCCTGGGCGCAGAGGCCGTGATCATCCACTCGGGCGGCTGGCTCATGTCCGCGCAACTCGACGAGGGCGCCGGCCAGGCGCTGGGCCGCCTGATCTCGGCGCGCGGCATCGACCTGCACCTGGGGACGCGGCCCCGCGAGATCCTGCTGGGCGACGACGGCCTGCCGACCGCGGTGCGGTGCGCCGACGGGCGCACGGTCCCCGCCGACATCGTGGTGTTCGCCATCGGAATCCGCGCCCGCGACGAACTGGCCAGGGCGGCCGGCATCGAGACCGCCGAACGCGGCGGCGTCGTCGTCGACGAGGCCTGTCGCACCTCCGACCCGTCGGTGTGGGCCATCGGCGAGGTCGCGGCCATCGACGGCCGCACGGTCGGGCTGGTCGCGCCGGCGAACGCGATGGCCGAGACGGTCGCCGACCGCCTGCTCGGCGGCGACGCGACCTTCACCACTGTGGACGACGCGACGAAGCTCAAGCTCTCCGGCGTGGATGTGGCCAGCTTCGGCGACGCGCTCGCTGCTGAGCCCGGTGCCCTGGAGATCGTCTACGCCGACCCTGCGCGGGGCCTGTACCAGAAGCTGGTGGTGAGCGACGACGCCAAGACCCTGCTCGGTGGTGTCTTCGTCGGAGACGCCGCTCCGTACTCCAGCCTGCGTCCACTGCTCGGCCGCGAGCTGGACGCGGAGCCTGCCGCCTACCTCTCCGCCGCGGGCGCCGAGCCTCCGGCCGGCGGCGCGCTTCCCGACGACGCCCTGGTGTGCTCGTGCAACAACGTCACCGTCGGCACGGTTCGCAGCGCGGTGGCCGACGACGGCTGCCACGACCTCGGCGAGCTCAAGACCTGCACCAGGGCCGGTACCCAGTGCGGCTCGTGCGTTCCGCTGGTGAAGAAGATCCTCGAGGCGGAGCTCACCCGCTCCGGTGCGACCGTGTCGCACGCGCTGTGCGAGCACTTCGAGCTCTCCCGGCAGGAGCTGTTCGAGTCCATCCGGGTGCTGGAGCTGACCAGCTGGGAAGAGACGATCGGCCGGCTCGGCACCGGTCTCGGCTGCGACATCTGCAAGCCGGCGGTGGGATCCATCCTGGCCAGCCAGCACAGCGGCTACCCGCTCGACGGCGGCCGCGGGCCACTGCAGGACACCAACGACCGCGCGCTCGCCAACATGCAGAAGGACGGCACCTACTCGGTCGTGCCGCGCATCCCGGGCGGCGAGATCACCCCGCAGAAGCTCGCGGTCATCGCCGAGGTCGCGACTGAATACGGGCTGTACACGAAGATCACCGGAGGCCAGCGCATCGACATGTTCGGCGCGCGCCTGGAGCAACTGCCGGACATCTGGCGGCGGCTGGTCGACGCCGGCTTCGAATCCGGTCAGGCGTACGGCAAGGCACTGAGGAACGTCAAGAGCTGCGTCGGCTCCACCTGGTGCCGCTACGGCGTGCAGGACTCGGTGGGCATGGCCGTCGGGCTGGAGCTCCGCTACCGCGGCCTGCGGGCGCCGCACAAGTTCAAGTTCGGCGTCTCGGGATGCGCCCGCGAGTGCGCGGAGGCGCGCGGCAAGGACGTCGGCGTCATCGCCACCGACAAGGGCTGGAACCTGTACGTCGGAGGCAACGGCGGCTTCCAGCCGGCGCACGCGCAGCTGCTCGCCTCCGACCTGGACGACGAGACACTGATCCGCTACATCGACCGCTACCTCATGTACTACATCCGCACGGCCGACCGGCTGCAGCGCACGGCGCGCTGGATGGAGGAGCTCGACGGCGGCGTGGACCACGTGCGCGCGGTCGTCGTGGAGGACTCCCTGGGTCTCGGCGCGGAGCTCGAGGCGGCGATGGCCAAGCACGTCGACACCTACGAGGACGAGTGGGCGGCGACGCTCCGCGACCCGGAACGGCTCCGACGGTTCCGCTCCTTCGTCAACGAACCGGGGACGCCGGACCCGTCGGTCGCGCGCGTCGAGGAGCGGGGCCAGCTGCGGCCGGCCACCGACGCAGAGCGCCGCGCGGGTGCAGCGGTCGGACCGGTGCTCGTGGCGGGCGCCTCCCTGCCGGTGCGGGGCAGGGACGAGGTGGCCGGATGAATGCGGAACCAACGGTCGTCGGATCCGTCACCCTCGTGGGCGGAGGTCCCGGCGACCCCGACCTGCTGACCGTCGCGGCCGTGCGTGCGCTCGCCGCCGCGGACGTGGTGTTCTACGACCGGCTCGCTCCGCACGAGACGCTGGCCGAACTCGCGCCGCGGGCGCGGCTGATCGACGTCGGCAAGCAGCCAGGGCACCACCCGATCCCGCAGCACGAGATCGAGCGGCTCCTGGTCGAGCAGGCAGTGGCCGGTGCGAACGTCGTGCGACTGAAGGGCGGCGATCCGTTCGTGTTCGGTCGCGGCGGCGAAGAGGTCGACGCCTGCCGGCGCGCGGGTGTGCCGGTACGGGTGGTGCCCGGCGTCACCAGCGCGATCGCGGTGCCGGGCGCGGCCGGAATCCCGGTGACCCACCGCAGAACGAGCCGGATGTTCACCGTCGTCTCCGGGCACGCGCCGCTCTCGCCCGGCGAACTGGAGCACCTGGCCGGTCTCGGCGGCACGATCGTCATCCTGATGGGCATCACCAACCTGCCGTCGATCTCAGCGGGGCTTGCCCGGTTCGGCATGGACCCGCGGATGCCGGTCGCGATCATCGAGCGCGGCTTCTCCTCCCGTCAGCGCACCACTTTCGGCGAGCTGCGGTCCATCCTCACCGAGTCCGTGCGCGCGGGCGTCTCGTCTCCCGCTGTGGTGGTGATCGGCGAGGTGGTCGCCCTCGCCCGTGACGGCGACGCAGCAGCAGCATCGGCACTCGCCGACGCAGCCGCAGCGACGGGAGGCTGACGTGACCGACGAGCGCACCGGAACGCCCGCCTTCCGCCCCGATCAGCTGGCCGGCTTCCGCATCGGCGTGACGAGCGACCGCCGCTCCGCCGACCTCATCGACGCCTTCGAGCGGCGCGGCGCCACGGTGCTGCACGCCCCGACCGTGCAAATGCAGCATGCCCACGACGATGCCCCGGTGATCGCCGACACCGAGCGGATCATCGAGGCGCGACCGGATGTGCTGCTCGCGACGACCAGTTACGGCATGCGGCGCTGGTTCGAGGTCGCCGACTCGGCCGGCCTCGGCGAGGATCTGCAGCGGGTGCTCGGCGACTCCACCATCCTCGTGCGCGGCCCGAAGGCGCGCGGCGCGGTGCGCGCCGCCGGCCTCGACGACTCGGGGATGAGTGATGAGGAGACCACGGCATCCCTGGTGAGCAAGCTCATCGCAGAGTATCCGGCGGGCATCACCGTCGCCGTGCAGCTGCACGGACAGATCGACGAGGTCCAGTTGCAGCGGCTACGGGATGCGGGCGATACCGTCATGCCGGTAGCGCCCTACTCGTGGTCGGTGGCCGAGGACGACGACGAGCGGGTGACGCGTCTCGTGGACGCGATCGCCGGCCGTCAACTGGACTGCGTCACGTTCACCAGCGCCCCGGCGGTCGACGGGCTGTTCTGCGCGGCGCTCGCGCGCGGTCGCTACGCCGAGGTGGTGGATGCGTTCGCCACCGAGGTGGTCGCCGCGACGGTCGGCCCGGTCACCTCAGCACCCCTCATCGCAGCGGGGATCACGCCGCTGCAGCCCGACCGGTACCGGATGGGCGCGCTGATCCGACTGACCTGCGAGCACCTCGAGGCGCAGACCACCCGACGGGTCACCACCCGGCACGGCGACATCGAGCTGCGCGGGAGCCTGGCGATCGTCGACGGGATGCCGGTGCGCCTCACTCCCGCGTCGCTCTCGCTGTTCCGCGCACTCGTCGCGGCGAAAGGCGCCGTGGTCTCGCGTCGCGAGCTCACGGTCGCCCTCGCGGGCGAGAACGACGAGCACGCGATGGAGGTCTCGCTCAGCCGGCTGCGCCAGAGCCTCGGGACGCCGGGGCTCGTCGCCACGGTCGTCAAGCGGGGGTACCGGCTGGACGTCTGAGCTCCGCTCACGCTTCTGTCGCTCACTGCGCCGTTATTCACGGCGCCGCCGCTCGCTGCGCCGGCACTCACTGTGCCGCCGCGAGGATGGCCGCGATGCGCCCCTTGCAGCCGCCGCATCCCGTGCCCGCCCGGGTGTCCCGGCCGACGCACTCGACGGTGTCGCTGCCCGCGGCGACGGCCTCCCCGATGCGGCCGGCGGTCACACCGTTGCACCAGCAGACCGTCGCGTCCGGACCGAGCGGGTCGGAGACGGGCGCCGCTCCCGCGTCCGCGGCGTCGAGCCGCAGCAGCGACGAAGGCTCGGCCGGCAGGGCGGCACCGCGCTCGAACAGCAGTGTGAGTTCCGCTCCTGCGTGCGGGAGGCCGACCGAGACGAATCCGGCGAGGGAGTCGTTTCGCACCACGGTCTTCAGGTACGCGTCGCGCGCCGGGTCGAGCCACACGGTGACCTCCGCGTCGGCGTCCCACGGCTCGGCCGCGTGGTCGCCGCCGGAGACCACGTCGATGCCGGTCGCCTTGAGCATCACGGCGGTGGGCCGCTCGCGCAGCGCGACGCCCGCATCCGGCCCGGCCACCGCGCCCGCGGCTTCGGCCCGCAGCCGGCGGGCCAGCGCCGCTGCCTGCCGCCAGCCGGGCCCGATCAGGCCGCTGGGGGCACCGGGCACGCGGCCGTCCGCCGCGACGTCGTCGGGGGAGGCGACCTGCGCGCAGTCGCCGATGGCGAAGACGTCGGGATCGCTCCAGCTGCGCAGCTCCTCGTCGACCAGGATGCCGGCCGAACAGGCGAGGTCCGCGGCGGCCGCCAACTCCACCCGGGCGCCGACGCCACAGGAGAGCACCAGCAGATCGCCGGAGATGTAGGTGCCGTCCGCACAGCCGACACCGTCGAACGCGCGGCCCGCTTCGTCGTCGCGGAAACCGATGCTCTCGGCGCGGGCGTGTGCGGCCATCCCGATGCCGAGCCCCCGCGCGGTGCGCGTGAGCATGCGGCCGCCGGCGTCGTCGAGGTTACGGGGCATGGGCGCCGGCCCGTGGTGCACGACGACCACCTGGGCGCCGTGCTCGGAGGCCAGAAGTGCGAACTCCATCCCGAGCACCCCGGCGCCCAGCACCACGATGGTGCCGCCGCCGGCGACGACCGGCGCGACCGCTTCGGCGTCGGTCAGGTCCCGCAGGGCGACGACGCCGCGCGGCAGCGGCCGTGCTCCGGTGTCGAGTTCCGCGGTCAGCGCCGTCTCGCGCCCACGCCGCGTCTGCTGCAGGCCGTCGAGCGTCGGGATGTTCGCCCGCGCACCCGTCGCCAGCACGAGCCGGTCGTATGGAAGCTCATCGCCGCTTTCCAGGATCACTCTCTGACGCACGCGGTCGATGCGCACGGCGACGTCGCCGAGGCGGATGTCGGCGCCCGCCGCGCGAGCGGCCTCGGTGTCGGTGAGGTCGAGCCGGTCACGGCCCGCCGCGCCGACCGCGTACTCCGCGACGAGCACGCGGTTGTATGCGTCCTCGCGTTCGGCGCCGACCACGACGAGGGAGGCCTCGCCGGAGGCCACCGAGGGGAGCAGCTCCTCCACGAGGCGCGCGCCCACGGGCCCGTAGCCGACGAGGACGATGCGCAGCGGTCGGTTCATGCGATCTCCTGACCCGTCGCCTCGACGGTGACGAGTGTTCGTTTGAATTCGGGCATTGCCGAGATCGGGTCGACGGCGCCTTCGGTGAGCACATTCGCGCACTGCCGCCCGCTGAAGTGGAAGGGCAGGAACACGGTGTCGATCCGCATCCCGTCACTCAGTTGCGCGGTCGCCGTCACGGTCCCGCGGACGTTGCGCACGCGTACCGGGTCGCCGTCGCCGATGCCGAGCCGGGCAGCGGTCGCGGGATGCAGTTCTGCGCGGGCCACCGGCTGAGCGGCGGAGAGTTCGGGAACCCGGCGGGTCTGGGCGCCGGACTGGTAGTGCTCCAGCAGGCGCCCGGTGATCAGGGTGAGCTCGCCGGTGGCCCGTCCTGTCGTGAGGTCGCGCGGTCGGACGGCCACCAGCCGGGCGCGACCGTCGTCGTGACCGAAGCGGTCGAGGAAGAGCCGGGGTGTTCCCGTTGACCCGGCGGGGTACGGCCAGTGCGCCGCCTCGTCCGTCGCGGCCTGCTCGTCCAGCAGCCCGTGGCTGAGACCCGAGTAGTCGGCGATCCCTCCGGCGGAGGCCCGCGCCAGCTCGTCGAACACGGTCGCCGGGTCGGTGGGCCACTGGGAGGGCGCTCCGAGCCTCGCTGCGAGGTCGGCCAGGATGCTGAGCTCGCTGCGTACGCCGTCCGGCGCATCCAGCGCCCGTCGTCGACGCAGCACGCGACCCTCGAGGTTCGTCATCGTCCCCTCCTCCTCGGCCCACTGCGTCACCGGCAGCACCACGTCGGCGAGTGCGGCTGTCTCGGAGAGGACGAAGTCGCTGACCACCAGCAGGTCGAGAGAGCTCAGCCCCGAGCGGATCGCGGAGGCGTCCGGCCCGGAGACGACGACGTTCGAGCCGTGCACGAGGAGGGCGCGGACGCCGCCCGGACGGCCGAGCATCCCGAGCAGTTCCACCGCGGGGACGCCGGGCCCGGGGATCGTGCCCGGGTCAACTCCCCAGACGGCGGCGACGGCGGCGCGTGCTTCCGGGTCGGCGATCTTGCGGTAGCCCGGAAGCTGGTCCGACTTCTGACCGTGCTCCCTTCCGCCCTGCCCGTTTCCCTGCCCGGTGAGTGTGCCGTATCCCGAGCCGGGACGGCCGACGAGCCCGAGCACCAGCGCCAGGTTGATCGCGGCGGTGGCGGTGTCGGTGCCGTCCACATGCTGCTCCACGCCACGCCCGGTGAGGATGTACGTGCCGCGGCCGCGGGCGAGCCGGCGGGCCACCTCGCGCAGCTGAGCGACGGGAACGCCGGTGTGCTCCTGCACCCGCTCGGGCCACCAGGGAGCCACCGAGCGGCGCACCGCATCGAAGCCGGTCGTGCGCTCCGCGACGTAGGCCTCGTCGGCCAGGCCCTCCGCGAGGACGACGTGCAGCAGCCCCAGGAGCAGGACGAGGTCGGTCCCCGGCGCAGGCTGCAGGTGCACCCCGGCGCCGTCCGCGGTGAGCTGCGCGGTCTGCGAGCGGCGCGGGTCCACCACGATGAGCCCGCCCGCCGCCCGCGCGTCGGCGAGGTGTCCGATGAACGGGGGCATGGTCGCCGCGACGTTCGAGCCGAGAAGCAGGATGGTGTCCGCGGTGTCGAGATCGGTCACCGGGAACGGCATCCCGCGGTCGATGCCGAACGCCCGATTCCCTGCGGCTGCGGCGGAGGCCATGCAGAACCGGCCGTTGTAGTCGATGCGCGAGGTGCCCAGCGCCAGCCGGGCGAACTTGCCTAGCAGGTACGCCTTCTCGTTGGTGAGGCCGCCGCCGCCGAAGACGCCCACCGCGTCCGGACCGTCCTCGCGGCGGATGGCGGAGAGCCGGTCCGCGACCAGGGCGAGCGCCTCCTCCCAACTCGCCGGGCGGAGTTCGCCGTCGACGCGGACGAGGGGAGTCGTCAGCCGGTCCGGCGCCGCCAGCAGCTCCGCGGAGGTCCACCCCTTCTTGCAGAGCCCGCCCCGGTTGGTCGGGAACATCCGCCCGGACACGGTCACCGGAGTGGCCGCGCCCGGCTCGGGGGTCAGCGTCATGGCGCACTGGAGTGCGCAGTAGGGGCAGTGGGTGGCGGCGGGCACTCGGGCCGCCTCTAGATCCGGACGCCGCGGCGGCGACCGTGGATGGCGACGCCGACGGTGATCGCGAGGAAGACGACGTAGGCGGCGACGAACCAGCCGAGGCCGGTCACGTATCCACCCGTGGACGTCTTCGAGAGCGAGAGCACCTGCGGGATGACGAAGCCGCCGTAAGCGCCGAACGCCGACACGATTCCGAGGGCGGCGGCCGCCGTGCGCTGCGCCGAGATGTCGCCCGCCGTGCTGTGCCCGTCGGTGGCGCCGGAGCGCAGGGCGAACAGGGTGGGGATCATCCGGTAGGTCGCGCCGTTGCCCGCGCCGCTCGCGATAAAGAGCACCAGGAAGAAGACGAGGAAGAGCCAGAAGTTGTCGAGCGGCAGGGTGACCATGACCGCGAGCGCGCCCAGCGCCATCACGATGAAGGCAGCCATGGTGATGACGCTGCCGCCGAACCGGTCGGCCAGGCGGCCGCCGAAGGGGCGGGCGAGCGAACCGACCAGGGCGCCGAGGAAGGCGAGGGACACCGTGGCGCCGGCGACCGGGAAGGCGCTGAAACCGGGGAACTGGTCGGCGATCAGCTTGGGGAAGACGCCGGAGAATCCGATGAACGAGCCGAACGTTCCGATGTAGAGCAGCGCCATCAGCCACAGCTCCGGTGCCCGCAGGGCCGCCAGCGACGCCTTCACGTCGGCGCGTGCGTTGGTGAGGTTGTTCATCCGCAGCCCGGCGCCGACGATCGCGACCAGGATGAGCGGCACCCACACCAGACCCGCGAGCGGCAGTTGCAGCGTGGCACCCGCTCCGATGGTGATGACGATCGGCACCGCGAACTGCGCCACCGCGGCACCCAGGTTGCCACCCGCCGCGTTCAGGCCGAGTGCCCAGCCCTTCTTGCGCTGCGGGTAGAAGTAGGTGATGTTCGCCATCGAGCTGGCGAAGTTGCCTCCGCCGAGCCCGGCGAGGGCCGCCACCAGCAGCATGACGCCGAACGGGGTCTCCGGGTTGGCGACGCACAGCGCCAGCCCGATCGCGGGGATGAGGAGGAGCGCGGCCGAGATCATCGTCCAGTTGCGGCCGCCGACGCGGGGCACCATGAAGGTGTACGGGAAGCGCAGCGTGGCTCCCACCAGGCTCGGCATCGAGATCAACCAGAACGTCTGACCGGTGGTGAAGTGGAAGCCGGCCGTGGGCAGGGCCACGACGACGATCGACCACAGCTGCCAGACGACGAAGCCGAGGAACTCGGCGAAGATCGACCAGCGCAGGTTGCGCTGCGCGATGGCGGCGCCCTGCTGGTCCCACTGCTGCGGGTCTTCGGCGTTCCAGCCGTCGATCCAGCGGCCGGGGCGGAAGGTGAGGGATGACGCGACCGGGCCGGTCGTGGCGGTGGCTGTGGTCGTCGGTTCGGGGACGGTGCTGGTCATCTGCGAGCCTCCTGGGTTCGGTGGGGGTGTCACCACGCTACGGATGCGGTGTTTCGGCGGACGGCCCGCGACGTGAAGCCCGCGTAACGAAGACCTCTCGCGGACGGCGGAGTGATGTGAGGGGAACGTAACGGGGCGTGATCGCCGGGCCGATCAGCCCGCAGCCCCGGCGAACCGCTAGCATCCAGGAATGGCGGACAACGCCCTCGGCGAATACCTGCGTGCACGGCGTGAATCGCTGCTGCCTCCCGACGTTGGGCTGGCCGAGGACGGCCGCAGGCGCCGTGTCGCCGGGTTGCGCCGCGAAGAGGTGGCCGCGCTCGCCGGCATCAGCTCGGAGTACTACCTCCGCCTCGAGCAGGGTCGGGAGCGGCACCCGTCACTGCAGGTGATCGCGTCCCTTTCACGCGCGCTGCAGCTCAGCGCGGCGTCCGAGGAATTCCTGCACAGGCTCGTGCGCCCGCTGCCGGACCGCGGCTACGAGAGCCGACAGGCCAGCGCGGGGCCGGAACGGCTCTTCGCGCTCATCTCCGCACTCTCCACCCCCGCGTACGCTCACGACCGGGTGCTGGACGTCATCGCCTCGAACCCGCAGGCGCAGGCGTTGGCGCCCTCCTTCCGTCCCGGAGTGAACCTGATGCGGGCGGCCTTCCTCGACGCCGCCATCCGCGATCTCTACCTCAACTGGGAGGAGATGACCACCCGCCTGGTGTCGTACCTCCGCGCCCAGGCCGCAGCGCCGCCGTTCGATCCGCGCCTGCCGGCGCTCGTCGAGGAGCTCTCGGCGCGGAGTTCCCGCTTCGCCGAGCTGTGGTCGCGACATGACGTCGGCGCGACCTCCAGCGGAGTCAACCGGCTCCAGCATCCCCTCGTCGGACCGCTGGAGCTGAACTTCGACCGTCTGACGCTGGCCGGCACCGACCACCCGGTCGTGATCGTCTACCACGCCGAGGCCGGAAGCGCGTCAGAGCGGGCGCTCGGCTCGCTCGTCCGGGCCGCTGCGGCGGAACCGGTCTAAAGAAAGACCCTTCTCTTTCAGCCACTCCAGAGCGGTGTCGGCGACGTCGCGCCAGCCGGAATCCATGGTCAGGGAGTGTCCTCGTCCCTCGAACTCGCGGTAGTCGGTGACGGACGGCCCGCCCGCGTAGAGCTTGGCGACCGCAGCCGTCACCGAGCGGGGCACCGTGTGGTCCTCGGTTCCCGTGATCAGCAGAAGCGGACCACGGTCGGCCGCGTGGACGTCGATGGTGGCGGGGGAGTTCTTCACGAAATTGGCCGTCGCATCCTCGAACAGCGGGCGCCCGGGACCGGGGATGGTCCAGGCGTCGAAGAGTGCGTTCGACTCCTCCTCGGAGAGGGCGTTCCCGAACGCATAGCGGAACTGCTTCGCGGTGAGGGCGACGGTTCGCTTGCGGTTGGCCGGGTTGCCGAGAACCGGAAGACCCGAGCGCAGCTGCGAGAACGGGAGGATGTTGACACCCTTGATCGGCGCAGGATCGATCGCGACGGCGGCCGACGCGAACCCGTGCCCGAGCAGCTCCTGTGCGATCAGACCGCCGAAGGAGTGGCCGACGACGATCGGCTTGTCCGGCCCGTCGCCGATCAGGTCGGCGTAGTGGCGGCAGATCGCCTCGATCCCCACGCCGTCGAGACCGGACGGGTCGGCTCGGGTCGCCTCGACCGTCTCCAGGTCTCCCGGCCACCCGGGCGCGCTGACCTGGTAGCCGGCCTCGCTGAAGAGGTCGAGCCAGGGCTTCCAGGCCGAGGAGTGGATCCACAGGCCGTGGATGAACAGAACGTGGGTCGGTGCGGGTGTTTCGGGAAGGTCCATGTCCCGAACCTAGGGTCGCGAGCTGGCGTGTGCCTGTCCGCCGTTCTCCTGGTAGTGCCACACCCACCTACGGTGCTGTCTGTGGGCGCCCGTCACGTCTGCCGCTGCTCGCGCAACCGCAGACGTTCCGGGCGCCCGCAGACGCGCGCGGTTACGAGCGCAGCCAGGCCAGGAGGTCGGCGTTGATCGTGTCGGCCTGAGTGGTCGGCATGCCGTGCGGGAAGTCGCTGTAGGTCTTGAGCGTCCCGTTCTGCAGGAGCTTGGCCGAGAGCGGGCCGGAGTCCGCGTATGGCACGATCTGGTCGTCCTCGCTGTGCATGACCAGTGTCGGGACCGTGATCTTCTTCAGATCCTCGGTGAAGTCGGTCTGCGAGAAGGCGACGACCCCGTCGTAGTGCGCCTTGGCGCCGCCCATCATGCCCTGGCGCCACCAGTTCTCGATGATCGCCTCCGACGACTCCACACCGGGCCGGTTGAAGCCGTAGAACGGTCCGGCGGCGAGGTCGCGGTAGAACACCGACCGGTTCTTCGCCAGCTGCGCCTGCAGGTCGTCGAAGACGCTCTTCGGCAGCCCGCCCGGGTTGCTCTCGGTCTGGACCATCAGCGGAGGAACGGCGCTGATCAGCACCGCCCGGGCCACCCGGTCTTCACCGTAGGTGCCGATGTAGTGCGCGACCTCGCCGCCGCCGGTGGAGTGACCGACGTGGATGGCGTCGTGCAGGTCGAGGTGTTCGACCACGGCGCGCAGGTCGGCGACGTAGTGGTCCATGTCGTGGCCCTCGCCGGTCTGGGTGGAGCGGCCGTGTCCGCGCCGGTCGTGGGCGACGACCCGGTAGCCCTGCTGCAGGAAGAACAGCAGCTGCGTGTCCCAGTCGTCCGCCGAGAGCGGCCAGCCGTGGCTGAAGACGATGGGCTGACCGGTTCCCCAGTCTTTGTAGTAGATCTCGATGCCGTCTGGCGTGGTGACAGTGCCCATGATTTCCCTTCGGAGATGGTGAGGGTGCTGCGGGCGACGCTGGCTGCAGGACTGTGGATGCGCTCTCACCGTAGCTGCCCGCGCGCGAGACACGCCAGGGAGCAGCGGTGGTCCCGGGCGTGTCTCAGCGCTGCCGTCGCGGTTGCAGCAGAGAGAAGACCGCCGCCGTGACCGTGCCGAAGACGAGGTGGGCGGCGAGGTCCTTCCCCAGGGTCTTCGCGTCGTACTCCGTGATCCTCTTGTAAAGGTGCATCGGCGGCAGGATGACGTAGCCGGAGAGCCACATCCCCACCGCCAGCAGCAGACCGTACGCCGTCCGCGGTCGTCGCAGCGAGCCGGCCACCAGGCCGAACACGGTGGCGCCGAACACTCCGTAGGCCCAGTGCGCGACGTTGTTCATCGCGGCGGCGCGGGAGTCGGGGAGCCGGGTCTCGAACAGCCCGTCCACGATCCGCCGCCCGACCTGGGCGGGTGCGGGCGCCGAATCCCAGCCGGTCACGTCGGCCGAGAACTCCCAGTCGGCGAAGGGCTCCGTGCCGTGGCCCCGTCGGTACTGCAGGTACAGCCACACGTCGAAGGCGAGGGTTCCGACGACGCCTGCCGCCGCGCCGCGGGCGATGGCCCCGACCGGCGTGGACGGTGCGACGGCCGTCCGCCGACGCCGGGTCACGAGGCCGATGACAGTGATGGCCACACCGGCGGCGGAGACGGCAGCCGCAAGCGCTCGCCGGTTGCGGCCGGCCGTCGCGGCGGCGGCATCGGTGTCAGCCATCCGTTCGGGGCTTTCGTTCGGTTCGGCTCCAGGCTCATCCGGATCGGTCATGCGCCCAGGATGCGCCCTCGTCCGGGCGCGTGGGAAGCCCGGCTACAGGTCGCGCGCGGCCTCGATGAGCGAGCTCATCGCGCGATGCAGGTCGCGGAGCTGCTCCGGTCCCATTCCCAGCCGCTTCATCATCGTCGCCGGGATGGTTTCCGCGTACGAGCGCAGCTCCCGCCCGACGTCGGTGAGCCGGATCTCGACGACGCGCTCGTCACTGGCGGAGCGCTGCCGGGCGACATAGCCCAGCGCCTCCAGCCGTTTGAGCAGCGGCGAGACGGTCGCCGATTCGAGGGCCAGCAGGTCGGCGAGCCGGCGGACGGACAGCGGCTCGTTCTCCCACAGGGCCAGCATCACCAGGTACTGCGGGTGCGTCAGGCCGACCGGCTCGAGCACCGGTCGGTAGGCGGAGATCACCGAGCGCGCCGCCACGGACAGGGCGAAGCAGACCTGGCTCTCCAGCGCGAGCGGGTTGGTGGCGGTGGTGACGGTGTCGCTCACGGGCAGTGGATCCGGGTGGAGGTGCGCGAGTCCTGGAATCGTTCGATGCGGTGCTGGTCGAGTGGCTTCCCGCACAGGGGGCAGGCGGCGTCCACGCGGCGCACGTCAGGGCCTTCCGGGTGGCCGGCGCCGAGCTGGGCCGGGCCGGTGAAGGTGCGTACGACGTCGTTGGCGCGTTCGTAGAAGCGCCAGAAGCGGCCGGCCATGCTGAGTCTCCCAACCCGAAGTGCAATCACTTAGTACGCAATCCATTATTGCACAAAGGAGTTAACAGCGCGTCAGGCGTTCGCCGGCAGCAGCTCCCCGAGCAGGTTCTGGATGCGCTGCTTGATCTCGTCCCGGATCGGGCGCACCTCGTCGATCGGCCGTCCGGCCGGATCGGCCAGCTCCCAGTCCTCGTAGCGCTTGCCGGGGAAGATCGGGCAGGTGTCGCCGCATCCCATCGTGATCACGACGTCGGACTCCTTGACCGCCTCTGTGGTGAGGACCTTCGGCTGTTCGTTCGCGATATCGATGCCCTCCTCTGCCATCACCTGGACGGCGATCGGGTTGATCGCATCCCCTGGCTCGGAGCCCGCGGACAGCACCTCCACGCGGCCGCCGGAGAGTTCGCGCAGGTAGCCGGCCGCCATCTGCGAGCGGCCGGCATTGTGGACGCAGACGAAGAGGACGGTCGGGGTGGTGTCGGTCATAGTGGCTCCGTGTTCGCGGGGGTGTTCAGGGTGGGCGGGCCGTCGCTCCGGCGGGAGCGACGGCCCGGGGTGTCAGCAGCAGTCCGGCGCGCAGGAACCGTCGGGCAGTGTCTGACACTGGTCTGTATCGCAGCATCCCATGATGATTCTCCCTTCTTCATCGACCGTTGTCGATGAACCCAGGGTGAACGAATACATTGACGTTTGTCAATGTATCGAGCAGAATCGATGCATGGCGATCACCGAGCTCCTCCCGCTGCGCGACCTGCAGGCGTGCTGCGCCCCGATCACGAAAGAAGTGATCAGCGAGGCGAATGCCGTCTCCGTCGCCAGAGCCATGAAGGCCCTCTCCGACCCCGCCCGCCTGCGGCTGGTCTCGATGGTCGCCGCGCACGAAGACGGCGAGGCGTGCGTCTGCGACCTGACCGAGCCGCTCGGGCTCTCGCAGCCGACGGTCTCGCACCACCTGAAGATCCTGGTGGAGGCGGGGTTCCTCAGCCGGAGCAAGCGGGGGACCTGGGCGTACTACCGACTCGTCCCCGGATCCCTCGACGTGGTCTCGTCCTTCCTCGGCTCCGTCTGACCGCGCGCGGCGCTCCCGCCGGCGTTTGTAACGCTCGCCGGTGCGCGCGCGGCCGCACGTGTGACAAACCACGGCGACACCAGCGAGACGGGTGAAGTCGAGGTCCCCGAATGGCTCGCGCATAGAATCGAGCGGTCAGACGTTTGCGACTACGCAATCACGTTGATTCGACAGAAGGAGGCTCCCGGATGGACCTACGCCGGCTGCTGGGAATCGAGACGCCGATCGTCCTCGGACCGTTCGGCGGCATGTCCTCGGTCGCGCTGACGGCAGCCGTGAGCGAAGCGGGCGGCTTGGGCTCGTTCGGCCTCTACGGGCTGGGTCCCGACCGCATCGCGTCGGTGGGCGCCGAGTTGCGCGACCGCACCGCGCGGCCGTTCGCGCTCAACCTCTGGCTGCCGTTCCAGGGTCCAGGCGAGCGCGCGCCAGGCGACGACTTCGACCGTGCCGAGTTCGACCGCGCGGTGGCCGGCCTCACCGACTTGTTCGAAGAGGTCGGAGTCGCGCCTCCCGAGTGGCCGGTCTCTCCCCTCCCCGACTTCGACGTGCAGCTGGAGGCGGCGCTCGCCGCTGGGCCGGCCGCCCTCAGCTTCGTCTTCGGCGTGCCACCGGCGGAGGTGGTCGAGCAGGCGCACCGGCACGGGATCAGCGTCATCGGCGCAGCGACCACGGTCCCGGAGGCCGTGGCGCTGGAGGCCGGTGACGTGGATGCGATCGTCGCCTCCGGTCTGGAGGCTGCCGGGCATCGTCCGTCGTTCCTCGCGGATCCGGAAGACAGCCTAGTTGGCGGCCTCGCCCTCATCCCGCAGGTCGTCGACGCCGTGAGCCTGCCGGTGATCGCAGCAGGAGGCATCGCCGACCGCCGTGGCGTCGCCGCGGCCTTCGCGCTCGGTGCGGACGGTGTCCAGGTCGGGTCCGCGTTCCTGGCGACCCGGCAGTCGGCGGCACCGGAGGTCCATCGCGAGCGCATCCGGAGTGCGGACGCCCACGACACCGTCCTGACCCGGGCGATGAGCGGCCGCCCCGCCCGCGGGCTGCGGAACGAGGCCGTCCGCGCGATCGAGGAGCAGGGCGGTCGGGCCTCGTTCCCGCTGCAGAACATCCTCACCGGCGTGTTCCGTCGCCGGGCAGCCGAGCTCGGCCGCCCCGAGTTGCTGTCCTTGTGGATGGGGCAGGCCGCTGGGCTGTCGCGCTCGGACGAAGCCCTGGACGTCTTCGCAGAACTGGCCGCGGGAGTGCCGGGTGACCGGGCCTGAGGTCCCGCCCGACGCCCCACCGACCTCCGAGGAGGAGGAGGAGGAGGGAGGCGACGCCGCCTGCTGGCTGGGGTCGGTCTGTCCCGAGTGCGGGGCATTCCGTGAGGGGCCGGGGCCCTGCTGGCGGTGCGGGACGGCGGACGTCGGGCCACACTAGAGCCGTGCAGCAGCACCTCTCCCGTGTCACCGCCGCCGACGGCTCGGAGCTCGCCGTCGCCACGGTCGGCGCCGGCCGCCCGATCGTCTACGTCTCCGGGTGGCTGAGCCACCTGGAGCGTGGATGGGAGTTGCCCGAGGAGCGCGCCTTCTACGAGTCCCTCGCGCAGGGCTGCCGGCTGGTGCGGTACGACCGGGCGGGCTGCGGCCTGTCCGCGCCGACCGACCGTCCGCCGTCGCTGGAGTACGAGCTCGAGCAGCTCGCCGCAGTGGTCGCAGATCTCGGCCCGGAGCCGTTCGACCTCGTCGGCGCTTCGCTGGGCGCGGCCGTCGCCGTGGCCTGGGCGGCCGCACATCCCGAAAGCGTCCGGCGGCTCGTCCTGTACGGCGGCTGGGCTTCGGGCGCCGCGATCTCGCCGTCCAGCGCGCGCGAGCACGTCCTCGCCCTCGTCGAGTCGCACTGGGGCCTCGGCTCGGACGTGCTGACCGACCTGTTCGCGCCGGACGCCTCGCCGTCGGCCCGGGCCGAGTTCGCCCGCTACCAGCGCGCCTCATCGAGTGCCGCGACCGCCCGGGCGCTGCTCGGGATGAGCTACCGGCTCGACATCAGCGGCCTCCTGGCGCAGGTGGTGACGCCGACGCTCGTGGTCCACCGCTCGGGGGACCGCGCCGCGCCGCTCGCGCAGGCGACGGCACTCGCCGAGGGTATCGACGGTGCCCGGTTCGTCGTCCTGCCCGGCCGCTCGCACCTGCCGTGGGCGGGGGACGCGCACGAACTGGTGTCGGCCATCCGCCGCTTCCTCGGCCTCCGTGTCACTCGCGGCGGTGCCGGCGCACTCACCGCCCGGCAGCAGGAGGTTGCGGCCCTCATCGGAGAAGGGTGCACCAACCGCGAGATCGCCGCCCGCCTCGGCATCGACGAGCGGTCGGCGGAGGGTCACGTCGAGCGCATCCGGCTGCGGCTCGGGTTCCGCTCCCGCAGCCAGATCGCTGCGTGGTACGCCGCCCAGCGCTAGCCGGGTCGCGCCTCGGCCAGGTGGGGTAGTCCTACGCCTGCGCCGCGCCCGTCCGGCGAGCAGAGTGGAGTCGTCCCTCCCGAACGACAGGAGCAGCCATGACCGAGACGACCACCAGCGACCGCGCCGACGCCGGATTCCGGCTGCACGGCGGGCGGGGCCGCTTCAATGCGGCGTTCTTCCGCGCGATGGGGCCCTACCTGGAGGCGTCGCTGCGCCCGTACAAGCAGCGCGTGTTCGCGGGACTGCCGGGCAGCGTCGTCGAGATCGGCCCGGGGGTCGGAGCGAACGTGCCCTTTCTACCGCCGGGCGGGACGCTGGTGGCGATCGAGCCGAACCGGTACATGCATGATCGCCTCGCGGCGGCCGCCTCCCGTCGCGGCGTCCGTCTGGACCTGCGCGAGCGGATGGCCGAGCAAACCGGTCTCGCCGACCACAGCGCCGACACGGTGATCTCCTCCCTGGTGCTCTGCTCGGTGGGCGACCCGGAGGCGGTGCTCGCCGAGATCAGGCGCATCCTCCGCCCAGGTGGCACGTTCCGATTCGTGGAGCACGTGGTCGCCCGGGAGGGCACGGCGACCCGCGCATCCCAGCGCGTGCTCCGCAGGCCGTGGGCGTGGACGTTCGAAGGATGCTCGTGCGAGCGCGACCTGGAAGGCGCGGTGCGAAGCGCCGGCTTCGCGAGCGTGGAAGTGGTGCGCTACCGGCTGCACACGCCGTTCCTGCCGTTCAACACACAGATCGCCGGCGTCGCGAGGGCGTGAGCCACCTCGCGCCGGTACTCGAGTCAGTAGTCCTCGCGGCGGTCCTGCTCCGCCGCGGCGATGGGCTCCAGCTCTGCAAGCTCGGTCAGGGCCGAGCGCAGGTGCCGCTCCAGCCATTCGGCCGAGACATCGCCGTTCGCCGAGGCCGCGTCGAGCTGTGCGAGTCGCTCCGTCGCCGAGCCGTGAAGGTCGTCCATGATGTCCACTCACCTTCCTGACGGCCCGGCCGGGCCGCCTGCACCGAGGCTACCGTCGCCGCGCAGGATGGAGGACATCTTCTTTCCGCGGGCGACCTCGTCGACGAGCTTGTCCAGGTACCGGATCTTCTGCATCAGCGGATCGTCGATCTCCTCCACCCGGACGCCGCAGATCAGGCCCGTGATCAGGGAGGCGTTCGGGTTCAGGCGCGGAGCCGCGGCGAAGAAGCCCTCCAGATCGACGCCCTCGGCGACCGCCGCATCCACCCCGTCCTCGTCATACCCGGTGAGCCAGTGGATGACGGTGTCGAGGTCGTCCTTGCTGCGGCCCTTCCGCTCCACCTTCGCGACGTACAGCGGGTAGATGCGGGCGAACGGCATGGCGACGAGGCTGTGTGCTGCCATACGTCCACGGTAGCGCCGGAGGCCCGCGTCGGGGCTACCCGCGCGGGTCGGTCGGGCGGGAACGCTTGAGATAGGCGCGGGAGCGCGCGACCTGCTGGTCGAGGGCGTCGACGGTCTTCGCCATGCTCGCGATCGCGCCCGTGCGGTAGGTGTCGATGCTGTCCATAGTGGCGAACACGTTGTCGAAGGCGCGCTGCAGCACCTCCACATCCACCGCCGAGGACGTCTGCTCCTTCTGCACCTGCTCCGTCTGCGTCCTGAGCACCTCGCCGGTGCGTCCGATGAGCGCGTTCGTGCTCTGGTGCAGCGCGCCGAGCTGGTCGATCACCAGGCGCTGGTTCTCCAGCGCTTGGGCGACCACGACGGCGGTCCGCAGGGCGGAGACGGTGGTGGTCTTGGCCCGCTCGACCCCCTTGATGAGTTCGACGTTGTTCTTCTTGATGACGTCGAGCGCGAGATACGCCTGTACGGAGACGGCGATCTGGGCGGTCAGGTCCTGGCGGCGCTGACGGATCGGGAAGAGCGCCTCCTTCTCCAGCACCGTCGCCCGGTCCGGGTCGGTCATCCGCAGGTCGGCGGCGGCGTCCACGGTGGCGCGGTCGAGGGCGGCGGTGAGGACGACGTACTCGTTCAGGCGTTCCGTCGTCTTCCAGAGCGATGCCCGCTCCTTCTCGATCTCGACGTTGTCGCCGGCGAGCCACTCCTGGCCGTGGTCGAGGGCCGCCACGATCCCGTCGAGCTGCTTCTGCGCCGACTCGAAGCGCTGCACGTACTGCCGGAGTCGCCGGCCGCCGGGGAGGCGGGCGAGCATCCGGTTGTGGCCGGTGAGATGCTGCGGGTCGAAGTCGCTGACCGTCGCCCGTAGGTCCTGCAGCGTGCGGATGACGCCGTACTGCGGGTCACTGCGCACGCCCTTTCCGCGCGCAGCGGCCAGCGACGCGGCGGGCCGGCTGAGCAGCTGCCGCGACGCGTCGCTCGAGGCGCGCATCTCCGCGTCGCCCAGGTGCGAGAACCCGGTGATCTTGCGCGTGAATGCATCCGTCCCCGGCTCGGCGGCCGCGAGCTCGCGGATGAACTCCCGCGCCCGGGTCTCGAGCTCGGCCTCGCGCTCCGCGGTGACGGCGACCATGGCGACAGCCTGGTCCTCCGGCAGCTCGGGCACGGCCTCCGGGGGCCGCAGGTCTTCGGTCGTGTCGTTCATGAACTGGTCCTCCCACCCGACAACAGACTGTGTGGACACGATATATCGCGACTGGCGCCCTGGCGAGAGTATCGCAGCGAACGTCCAGCCGCCGCTCGCCCCCGCCCCCCCCGTCGAGTCCTCAAAAAGTGCACGCGACACGCCGTGCGAGCGTGCAGTTTGTGAGGACTCGACGGTGGGGCGCGGGAGGGGGAGGGGGGAGGTCAGGGGGTGAGCGCGGCGGTGCGGATCCTGACCTCGCGCTCCATCCGCTTCTCGTGCCGCTCGCGGCCCTTCACAGCCTCCAGCTCGCGGCTCTTGGGCGGTGCGGTCGTGACCAGATGGTCGAGCATCCGCCTCGTCGCCTCGGCGATGTCGTCGATCGCCTGCTCGAAGGCTGCGGTGTTCGCCCGGGAGGGACGCGTCGAGCCGCTGACCTTGCGGACGAACTGGAGGGCCGCCTCCCGGACCTCATCGTCGGTGGTCGGTGGTTCGAAGTTGTGGAGGCAGCGGATGTTCCGGCACATGCGCCGACGATAACGCGGATCGCAAGCCGTCGCAGCCCCCAGCCGGCCTCAGTGCTCCGGCTGCTCCGACGGCTCCGGCTGCTCCGACAGCTCCGACAGCTCCGGTGCGACCGGCTTGCGGACGAACAGTGCCAGCGCGATCACCCCGAGTGACAGGATCGCGCCGGCCAGGAAGGCCAGGTGCGACCCGTCGGCCGCAGCTGCGGCGGTCGGCAGGTCCGGGTCGGCGTTCCCGGATGCGGCGACGCCCGTCGCGTACAGGGCCACGAAGATCGCCGTCCCGGCGGCCCCGGCCACCTGCTGCAGGGTGGCGATGGTTGCGCTGCCGTGCGAGTAGAGCTGCGGCGGGAGCGAACCGAGGGAGGCGCTGAACGCCGGGGTGAAGAGGAAGGCGAGGGACAGCATCACGAGGACGTGCGCGCCGAGCAGCACGACCCAGGAGGAACCCTCGCCGAGCCCGAAGGCGAACGTCCACAGTCCCGCTGCCAGACCGATGGAGCCGGGAATGACGAGCGGGCGGGGGCCGAAGCGGTCGTAGAGGCGCCCGACGGTCGGCCCGGCCAGGCCCATCAGGAGCCCGCCCGGCAGCAGGATCGCGCCCACCCAGAGCGGCTCGAGGCCGAGTGTGTAGCGCGCG
Organism: Leifsonia sp. 2MCAF36; assembly: GCF_052115525.1. NCBI lineage: Bacteria > Bacillati > Actinomycetota > Actinomycetes > Micrococcales > Microbacteriaceae > Leifsonia > Leifsonia sp. 2MCAF36. The sequence goes on from NZ_JBFRGV010000008.1 coordinate 213,189, forward strand.
AACTGGGGCAGCACGATGAAGGCGCCGAACAGGGACACCATGGCCGCGGTCATCATGGCGACCGAGACCGCGAAGTCCCGCGAGAGGAACGTCCGGAGGTCGAGCAGTGCCGAGTCCGTGCGCTGAAGCGCGATCTGCCGCCACACGAAGATGCCGAGCGTGGCGAGGCCCACGACGATCGGAATCCAGGGCTGGACGGCCGCCCCACCGACCGCTGCGGCGCCGATCTGGCTCAGACCGAACACCAGGGCCGAGAAGGCGAGTGCAGAGAGGATGACTGAAGCGACGTCCAGGGGGACCTTCCGGGTCTCCGAGACGTTCGGCACCCGGCGTGCCCCGATGGTCAGCATGGTGAGCGCGATCGGGAGCATCACCCAGAACAGCCCCTGCCAGGGCAGCACCTGGATGAGCGCGCCGGACACGATCGGACCGACCGCGGGCGCCACCGACATGACGATCGAGACCCGCCCCATCACGCGGCCGCGCCCATCCGGGGGCACGACGGTCATGACCGTTGTCATCATCAGCGGCATCATGATCGCAGTGCCCACCGCCTGGATGACGCGACCGGCCACAAGCATTTCGAAGGTCGGCGACAGCGCGGCCACAAGAGTGCCGATCGCGAAGCTGGACATCGCCACCAGGAAGACCGGGCGGGTGTTGAGCCGCTGCATCAGCCAGCCGGTGATCGGGATGACTACGGCCATGGTGAGTGCGAACGCCGTCGTCAGCCACTGACCTTTCGTCGCGTCGATGTGCAGGGACTCTTGGATGCGCGGCAGCGCGACGCCCATCATCGTCTCGTTCAGGAACACCACGAACACGGCGGCGAGGAGCAGGGCGAGAGCCGTGCGGTTGCGGGCGGCATGGGGGGCCGGAGCCTGCGGGGTTGCGAGCTCAGCACGGTCGATGGTGTCGGTCATGTCTCTCTCCTTCATCGGTTCCACTGCAAAAAATAAAGCACACTGCAATTAATGAAGTCAAGTGGTAAAGTGAAATTCATGACGAACCAGCACTACGGGCAGTTCTGCGGATTGGCGCGCGCGGCGGAGATCGTCGGACAGCGCTGGACGTTGCTGATCCTGCGAGACCTGAGTGTTGCGCCGCGGCGCTACTCCGAGCTGGTCGCCGGGTTACCCGGCATCCCGACGAACACGCTCGCGTCCCGGCTGAAGGAGCTCGAAGAGGAGGGGCTGGTGGCGCGGGTCGCTCCCTCCGGCGCCGACCGCGCAGTCGTCTACGGACTCACGCCGCGCGGTGAGGAACTCGGCCCGGCGATGGACGCCCTGTCCCGCTGGGGCGCCGGCGGCATGCGCGCGCCGCGTGATGGCGAGATCGTCACCACGGCATCCATCGCCTCCGCCCTTAAGGTCGCGGCAGGGGACGGCGTGGTGCCGCCGGACTGGGACACGACGTATACGGTCCGCGTCGGCGAGGTCGAGACGCAGCTGACGATGCGCGACGGCGTCATCACCGTCGCTCCCGGCGCTGCCGACAAGCCGGACCTCATCATCAGCGCAGGCCCGCAGATCCGCGACCTGCTCGCGGGCGAGCTGGACGCGCACACCGCCATCGCTACCGGAGTCGTGCACCTCGAGGGCGACGCCTCACTGTTCGAGCGCTTCGCCGACCGGCTCCACGTGCCGTACAGCCCGAATGTGCCCGCCGGAGCCTGACGCACGTCGGCGCGCGTAGCATTTCGGTGAGCGGAACCGGCGGAAGGGACCACCATGACCGACACGCAGCAGAGCGGGACGACCCAGCGGGAGTTCTACGCCGGAGTCGCCGCCGAGTTCCTGCAGCACTACGGCCGCGGCCCGCGGTTCGTCGCGGTGACGGGCGTCCCGGCGGCCGATCCGGCGAGGGTGGCCGACCACCTCGCCGCGGCGCTGCGCGAGGCCGGTCAGGAGGCGGAGCGGGCGAGTGTCGCGTCCGGTAGCGAGCCGGACGCCTTCCGCGAGGATGTCGTGGTGCCGTTCCGCTCGCGCGACGCGGTGCTCGTGGTGGACGGCTCTGGGCTGCTGAGTCCGGCGTTCCGCGGCTTCTGGAACTTCTCCGTGTGGGTCGAGCACGACCCGGAGCGGAGCCCCGACTGGTCGTTCGTGACGACCGGGCAGAAGGACCCGCTCGGCGCGCCGCGCGAGGTGGCGTCCGTCCTGCTGGACGACACCGACCCCGAGCGGCCGCGCCGGCTGTGGGCCGACTCCTGCTGAGGACTCGGCCCGGTTCCCGCTAGGCGCGGGGACGGTCGAAGCGCGCGCCCTCCGGCTTCGAGGGCAGGATCGTCAGGACGAGCACGATGATGCCGCCGACGAACGGGACCAGTGCGAGGAACACGAACGGGCCGGCCAGGTTCGCGTCGTGCAGACGGCGCCAGCCGATCGCCAGCTGAGGGACGATGGTTCCGAGGCCCCAGACGATGAGGAGGACCGTCGCCACCCAGAACAGCGGGCCGGGCGTCGAGGTTCCGTCGTCGTTGATGGTCGCACCGGCGGCACCGAGCACCCCGGCGAGGATCTCCAGGACGACGACCACGATCACGGAGACCAGGTACCACCACCAGTACTCGCTGCGGCTGGCACGGCCGGTGAAGTCCGCGTACTTCTTGAAGAAACGCTGGACGGCCTGGCCGATGGATGCGCCGTAGAGCGGAGCCCAGAGCGGAGCCTCTCCGGTCGGCGCGGCGGGCGGAGCGGTCGGATACTGCGGAGACGTCACGAGGAGTCCTTTCCAAGACACGTGTTGTGTTGAGATGGAGCGGGCACAGTCAACCGCATGTGAGTCCCCTGAGCGTCTTTCGTGACGCGGCGTGTCCTCCATCGCCCCGCATGGGGGTCGGCCCCCCGCGTCAGCCCAGCGACCGCCTCCGCGGGCGGAAACGGAGGAGTCGACGGCGGTTTCTGCGCCGTTCTCCTCCGTTCCCCCTCGTTCCGGGTGTCTGGTCGCTGGATCTCCTCCATTCCCAGCGCGTCCTTCCGCGGGCGGAAAGGGAGGAGTCGACCGCGCGGAGACCCCGGATGCAGGCGAACGGAGGAGTATGCGGCGGGGCGCCCGACCCATCTCCTCCGATTCCGCCCCGCCCGGGGTCAGCCCAGGGAGTCGAGCTCCTCGTGCACGAAGCGGGCGAACTGCTCGGCGGCGGCCGACTGCGACCGGCTGCGGTTGCGGGCAAGGCCGATGATGCGCGTCGCCTCGTCGCGCAGCGGGACCGCGACGATCCCGGGCTCGGCCGGGGTGTCCGGGATGAGCGCGACGCCGACGCCGTCGCGGACGAGGCCTCGCAGCGTCGAGAGTTCGGTCACCTCGATCACCGGGCTCATCACCACCCCGTGGGTGGAGAAGTAGGCGTCCGCGATGTGGCGGAGGCCGGAGCCGGTGCGCAGCGCGACCAGATCGAACGGCTCCAGGTCGGGCACGGTCACCGCATCCCGCCCGGCCAGGGGATGCCCCTCTGGCACGCCGAGCACGAGCCGCTCCGAGGTGAGCGGCTTCCACTCGATCTCGGCGTCGCGCGGGTCGGGGCTGAGGAACGCGAGGTCGGCAGAGCCGTCGCGGAGCGCATCCAGGACGATGTCCGCCGTTCCGCCGCGCAGCAGGAAGCGGATGTCGGGGAACAGGCTGCGGTACTCGCTGATGACGCGGGGGATGAGCCAGCCGCCGAACGACGAGACGTACGCGAGCGAGACGGTACCGCCGGACGGGTCGCGGAGGGCTTCGATGCGCGCTCGCGCGTTCTCCAGCTCCGACTCGGCGCGGACGGCGTGCGCCAGCAGGATCTCGCCGTACTGATTCAGCTCCAGGTGGCCGCGGCGGCGGTCGAACAGCTCGACGCCCATCTCCTGCTCCAACCGGGCGAGGGAGCGGGTGAGTGTCGACTGCGAGACGCCGAGGGTCTCGGCGGCGAGGCCGGGATGCCCCTCCGCGGCCAGGGCCCGGAAGTGGGCGATCTCGTCGATCCGCATGCCTCTCATCATGGCGCATCCGCCGCCGCACCCGGCCGGTGCTCAAATGAGCGGTCTACCCCCGAACGAGTTTTCTGTACGTTCACACAGGGGAAACAGTCCCGTTCAACGGCGTCCCTACGTTGGCGACCGACTCATCCGCACACCTCACCGACCGAGGAGAACAATGTCAATCAGATTCGGCAGGCTCGCGCGCGTCGCGGCAGCCGCGATCGCAGGAGCCGGCCTCGCCGCCGGCGCCCTCGTCGCGACGCCAGCGCTCGCCAGCACGGACGGCACAGGCGTCGTCATCAACGAGGCCTACCTCTCCGGCGGCAGCGCCGGCGCGGCCTTCACGAACAAGTTCGTCGAGCTCTACAACCCGGGCGACAGCGCTGTCAGCCTGACCGGATGGAGCCTGCAGTACCGACCCGCCACCGGCACGGCGGCCGCCACCGGCGTCGTCCCGCTGACCGGATCCATTGCGAGCAAGGGCTACTACCTCGTCGGCGGCGGCTCCAACGGGACGAACGGGCAGGCGCTGCCGACGCCGGATGCGGCGAGCAATGCGCTCAACCCCAGCGGCACCACCGGCACGTTGATCCTGGCGAAGTCCGCGTCGGCGCTCACCCTGCCGACAGGTTCCGTCACGGGCGACGCGAGCGTCGCCGACCTGCTCGGCTACGGCACCTCGAACACGTTCGAGAAGGCGAAAGCGACCGCGCCGCCCGCGAACACCGACGTGAAGTCGCTGGTGCGCACGAAGGCCGCCGACACGGACGACAACAGCGCCGACTTCACGCTCAGCGCCACGATCACGCCCCAGAACGCTGCCTCGGCGCCCGGCGACCCGGGCACCGGTGACCCCGGCACGGGCGACCCCGGAACTCCCGCCGACACGACTCCGATCGCCGAGATCCAGGGCACCGGAGACGCCAGCCCGAAGGCGGGAACGACGGTCACCACCAACGGCGTCGTCACCGCTCAGTACGCGACCGGCGGCTTCAACGGCTTCTACCTGCAGACCGCGGGCACCGGCGGTGCGATCGACCTCGCGACGCACACCGCGTCCGACGCAGTCTTCGTCTTCGGGTCGTCCTTCGCCGACACGGTAACCGCTGGGGACTACGTGAAGGTCACCGGTGCTGTCAGCGAGTTCAACGGCCTCACCGAGATCACGGCGACGGGCGTGACCAAGCTCGACGCCTCGACCGTCACCGCCCCGGTCCCCGCGACCGTCGGCCTGCCCGCCACGACGGCGCAGCGCGAGAGCCTGGAGGGGATGCTGGTCGCACCGCAGGGCGCGTTCACCGTCACCGACGTCTACTCGGCCAACCAGTACGGCGAGATCGGTCTCGCGGCGGGCGACAAGACGCTCGTGCAGCCGACCGAGGCGGCTCGCCCCGGCTCGCCCGAGTATGCCGCGGTCGTCGCGGACAACGCGGCACGGGCGGTCACGCTCGACGACGGCGCTTCCACCAACTTCCTCAGCGCGGCCAACAAGTCCAAGCAGCTTCCGTACCTGTCGCTGGCCGACCCTGTCCGCGTCGGCGAGCCGGTGTCGTTCACCAAGCCGGTCATCCTCGACTACCGCAACAACGCCTGGAAGTTCCAGCCGACAGCCGAGTTGACCCCGGCGAACGCGGCGACGGTCCAGCCGGTGTCGTTCACGAACACGCGGACCGCCGCTCCGGAGAACGTCGGCGGTGACCTCCGCCTGGCGACCTTCAACGTGCTGAACTACTTCACGACGACCGGCGACCAGCTCACCGGCTGCACGTTCTACACAGACCGCGACGGCAACCCGATCACGGTCAACAGTGGATGCGATGCCCGCGGCGCCGCCGACGCTGCGAACCTGAAGCGTCAGCAGGACAAGATCGTCGCGGCCATCAGCGGTCTCGGCGCGGACGTCGTGTCGCTCGAAGAGATCGAGAACTCCGCCCGCTTCGGCGAGAACCGCGACTCCGCCCTGGCCACCCTGGTCGGCGCCCTCAACGCGGCGGCCGGCTCGGAGGTCTGGGCGTACGTGAAGTCGCCGTCGCAGCTTCCCGCGACGGAGGATGTCATCCGCACCGCGTTCATCTACAAGAAGGCGAACGCGGTCCCGGTCGGCGACGCGAAGATCCTCGACGACCCGGCGTTCTCGAACGCCCGCCAGCCGCTCGCTCAGGCGTTCAAGAAGGTGGGCGAGAAGGACTCGCAGGCATTCCTCGCGATCGTGAACCACTTCAAGTCGAAGGGTTCCGGAACGGGTGCGGACGCGGACCAGGGCGATGGCCAAGGCGCGTCCAACGCCTCCCGCGTCAAGCAGGCCAACGCGCTGGTCGCGTTCGCCGACGAGCGGAAGGCCGCGCTGAAGACCGACAAGGTGCTCCTGATCGGCGACTTCAACGCCTACCTCAAGGAGGACCCGATCACGGTCCTCACCGACGCGGGCTACATCGACCAGGTGAGCACGCGCACTTCGAAGGCGACCTACTCCTTCGGCGGCACCACCGGCTCGCTGGACCACGTGCTCGCCTCCCCTGCGGCGAACGCGGCGATCACCGGCGCGGACGTCTGGAACATCAACTCGGGCGAGTCGGTCGCGCTGGAGTACAGCCGCTTCAACTACAACGTCACCAATTTCTACGCTGCCGACCAGTACCGGTCGTCCGACCACGACCCGGTCGTGATCGGACTGGGCCTGTCGGCTGCGCCGGTGACGCTCAACCTCCTGAACATCAACGACTTCCACGGCCGGATCGACTCCAACACCGTGAAGTTCACCGGCACGATCGAGAAGCTGCGTGCGGCCGGTGGCGAGGCCAACTCGCTGTTCCTGTCGAGCGGCGACAACATCGGCGCCTCCCTGTTCGCGTCCGCCTCGGCCGGCGACGTCCCGACGCTCGACGTGCTCAACACGCTCGGCCTGAAGGCGAGCGCGGTCGGCAACCACGAGCTCGACAAGGGGTACGCGGATCTCACCGGCCGGGTGAAGGATGCGGCCGACTTCTCGTACCTGGGCGCCAACGTCTACCAGAAGGGCACCAAGACCCCGGCCCTGCCGGAGTACGCCCTGTTCGATGTCGACGGTCTGAAGGTCGGCGTCATCGGTGCGGTCACCCAGGAGGCCCCGACCCTGGTGTCGCCCGGCGGCATCTCAGCGCTCGACTTCGGCGACCCGGTGGACGCGGTCAACCGCGTCGCCGGAGAACTGACCGACGGCGACCCCGCCAACGGTGAGGCCGACGTGCTGGTCGCCGAGTACCACGAGGGTGCCGGCTTCGGCACTCCGGAGGGTGCCACGCTCGACCAGGAGGTCGCCGCCGGCGGCGCGTTCGCCGACATCGTCACCAAGACGAGTGCGAAGGTCTCGGCGATCTTCACCGGCCACACCCACAAGGTCTACGCGTGGGATGGCCCGGTGCCCGGCGTCGACGGCAAGACGCGCCCGGTGGTGCAGACCGGCAGCTACGGCGAGAACGTCGGCCAGGTGACGCTGACCGTGGACCCGCAGAGCGACACGGTCACCGCGTACACCGCCCGCAACGTCGCCAGGACCACGGACGCCGACGACGCTCTCGTCGCCGCGTACCCGAGGGTCGCTGCGGTGAAGACGATCGTCGACAAGGCGCTCGCGGATGCTGCCGTGATCGGCAACCAGAAGGTCGGCTCGGTGACGAAGGACATCACCACCGCCTACCTCAACGGTGGCCGCGACGACCGGATGAGCGAGTCCACCCTGGGCAACCTCGTCGCCGACTCCCTGCTCTCGTCGCTGTCTCCGCAGGAGCTGGGCGGTGCTGAGATCGGCGTCGTCAACCCGGGCGGTCTCCGCGCGGAGCTGCTGTACGGCACCGACGGAACCGTCACCTATGCCCAGGCCAACGCGGTCCTGCCGTTCGTCAACAACCTGTGGACGACATCCCTCACCGGGGCGCAGTTCAAGCAGGCCCTCGAGCAGCAGTGGCAGCGGAATGCCGACGGCACGGTGCCGAGCCGGCCGTTCCTGAACCTGGGGCTCTCGAAGAACGTCAGCTACACGTACGACGCGACCCGGGCGGAGGGCGACCGCATCACGAGCATCCTCGTGAACGGGAAGCCGATCGACCCGGCGAAGTCGTACCGGATCGGCTCGTTCTCCTTCCTGCTGCAGGGCGGTGACAACTTCCGGGCGTTCGCGGCGGGAGCCGACACCAAGGACTCGGGGCTCATCGACCGGGATGCCTGGATCAGCTACCTCCAGAAGAACAGCCCGCTGTCGCCCAGCTTCGAGAAGCGCGGCGTCGGGGTCAGCGGTGTGCCGTCCGGGACGCTGCAGCGCGGTCAGCAGGTCACCCTCCAGGTGTCCAAGCTGAACGTCACCTCGCTCGGCAGCCCGGCAAACACGAAGCTCGATCTCTCCTGGAACGGGTCCGCGTCGCTCGGCAGCGTCCCGGTGGACGCCGCAGGCAACGCGACGGTGACCTTCACGGTCCCGGCCGATGCGGCCGGCGCGAGCACGCTCGTGCTGACTGCGCCCGACTCGGGCACCACCGTCCGCGTCCCGCTCGCCGTGGCGGACGCACCGACGAACCCGAAGCCGGGCACCGACCCGAAGGCGGCCAAGGAGTCGGCGCTGACCAAGGCGCTCGAAGACAAGGTCACCGTCGACAAGGCCGGCTACCGTCCGGGCGACCCCATCCGCGTCACCGTGGGTGCCCGGCACGCCGGCGAGTGGGTCTCGGTGTGGCTGTATTCGAAGCCGCAGAACATCAGCGGGGGCTGGGTGCAGGTGCCGGCGGACGGCGTCGTGAAGCTGACCCTCCCGAAGGACGCAGGCAACGGCCAGCACAAGCTGTCGGTGCAGAACGCGTCCAACGGGGTGATCGGCTGGACCACGCTGAAGGTGAAGGCCGACAAGCCGTCGACCGGTAACCCCGGCCTCGACTGGCTGCTCGACCTGCTGAACCGCATCTTCGGCTGGTTCTAGCTTCGGATCCGCGCACAAGGGAGGACATCCGGTCCATTCGGCGCCGGACGTCCTCCCTTGCGCCGCAATCCGGCCGTGAGAGAGACGGATCTCCTCCGTTATGCGAAGTACAGGTCGGTGTGGAGTCGGCACCCCGGGTTGAAGGCTGCCCCGCAGCGCGGGCACGAGTCCGTCTCCAGGTACTCGGCGATCGTCAGCTGGTCGCCGCACACCCCGCAGAGCACCGCCTCCCTGTCGCGGTCCGCCAGCGGCCACCGCTCAGCGGGGTGCCCTGCCGCCTCGGCGTGACACAGGTGACAGGGGTAGTACTCGCCGCAGCAGGCGAACCGGATCGCGACGACATCCAGGGCCGAGCGGTAATGGATGCAGCGGGTCTCGTCGTCCACGACGGGCCCGAGCACGCGCGGCCGGTCGGTCATCGCACGCCTCGCGCGGACAGCGCCTCGCCGAGCTGGTCGGCGTGCTTCAGCGAGAGGATGAGGAACGGAACGGCGAAGAAGCGGATACCCGGCCGGACTCCGCGTGCCCGCTGCGCCTCGCGCACCTCGCCGGCGAGCCGGGCGAGCACCGGCACCGTGGTCAGGGTCACCGTGAGCAGCACGGCTGCGCGCTCGGAGTCGAACCGCAGCCGGTCCAGCGGACGCAGCCCACGCTCGACGGCGTCGAGCAGGTCGGTCACCTTGGTCGTGAGGGCGAGCAGCCCGGCCAGGAGCACCGCAGCGGTGACGCGAGCGGTGTTCGCGACCGCCTGCTCCGGGCCGAGGAACACCAGCTGTGCGGCCAGCGTGACGACGATCAGCCAGCGCAGCGCCAGCAGCTGCTTCGCGAGTTCCCGCATCCCGAGCATGCCGTCGCCCAGGCCGGAAGCGGCGTAGACCGCCACCGTGGCGCCGAGGGCGACCGGTGCGGCCCACCACTGCGAGGGCAGCAGGGAGACGGCGAGCACGAGGACCAGCAGCAGTAGCAGCTTCGGTCCGGCCGGCATCCGATGCAGGATGCCGTGGCCCGGCCGGTAGAGGCTCAGCATGGCTGCATTTTCATCACGGCGACACTCTCAGCATGGCGGCACCCTCGTGAGGGTCGCTTCGTATTCTGCGATGACGGCAGCGGGCTCGCCGACCGCTTCGACCCGTCCGTCCACGAAGAGCACAGCCGCGTCGCAGCGTTCGGCGAGGGAGAGGTCGTGCGTGACCAGGACCAGCCGGTGCCCGGTGTCGTCCAGCAGGTGGGCCGCGACCCGGCGTGCGTTTCGCGCGTCCAGGTACGTGGTCGGTTCGTCGGCGACGACCAGGTCCGGCCGCCGGACGAACGCGCCGGCCAGTGCGAGCAGCTGCTTCTGGCCGCCGGACAGGTCGTGTGCAGATCGGTCTCGCAGGTCGGTCAGTCCGAATCGCTCGAGCGTCTCGTCCGCCCGGCGTCGCGTCTCGTCGCGACCGAGCCGATCCGGGCGGAGCGAGAACGCCACGTCCTCCGCGACGGTCGGCATCACGATCTGTGCGTCCGGGTTGCTGAACACGACGGCGACGCGCCGACGCAGTTCCGCCGCCTGCCGCACCGGGTCGAGGCCCAGGATGCGCGTCTCGCCGACGGTCGGCGCGATGAGACCCGCGAGCAGGCGGGCGAAGGTGGACTTGCCGGAGCCGTTCTCGCCGACGACGGCGACGGTGCGGACATCCAGAGCGAGCGTCACATCGCGCAGGGCGTCCACCTCGCCGAGGCGGACGCCCACGCTGTCCAGCTGGAGTGCGGGGAGGCCGGTCACGGAACCCGGGGCTCGGCCGGCTCGGGCGTCGCGTCGGCCGCGGCGGGCGTGACGGGAGCCTCGCGGGGCGCGGTCGCCCAGCTACGACGGAAGGCGCGCGGGTAGGCCCGCACCAGCGTCATGACGACGGCGGTCGCGATCACCGCCTTGATGAGGTCGCCGGGCACGAAGACGAGGCTCGCCGCGGCGGTCGGGCCGAGCGGGAGGCGCATCACCAGGCTCTGCACCGGAACCCCGATGGCGTAGACGACGAGGATGCCGCCGACGAGCATCCCGAGGAACGTGCGCCACCACACCGGCTTGCGTCGCCCAGCGTGGACGATGAGGCCGATCACGAACGCGCCGACGATCCAGCCGAACAGGTAGCCGGCGGAGGGACTGACGAAGACGCCGATGCCGCCCGTTCCGCCCGCGAGCAGCGGAAGCCCGACGGCCACGAGCGCGAGGAGCACGGCCATCGAGAGGGCGCCGAGCCACGGGCCGAGGATGGCGCCGGCCAGCATGACTCCGAGCGTCTGGGCTGTGATGGGCACCCCTCCGAAGACACTGATTCCGGCGGGCAGGCCGAGGACGGCGACGAGTGCCGCGAAGACCGCGACGCGGGCGAGGTCGGTGGCGTCGAGCCGTCGGCGGGCGGGCGAAGCGGGGGGAGGGGTGAGAGTCACGAAAGCATCCTTACCTGAACGGTGTTCACCTGAACGGTGTTCACTATACTGATGAGGTGGCAGGGAACGAAACCGGACGGCGGCACTCACGCGACGACGTGGCGGAGGCGGCCCTCCGCATCCTCGACGACCTCGGCCTTCCCGACCTGACGATGCGGCGCCTGGCCGGCGCGCTCGACGTGCAGCCGAGTGCGCTGTACTGGCACTTCCCCAACAAGCAGACCCTGCTGGCAGAGCTGGCCGACCGCATCGTCGCCACCCGCCGCGCTGCCGAGCTGCCGGGCGACGCTCCCTGGCAGGATGCGGTCCGCGCCGAGGCGGGCGCCCTCCGCGACGCTCTTCTGTCGTATCGGGACGGCGCCGAGGTCGTCTCCAGCACCCTGGCGCTCGGGCTGGGCTCGCCGGAGACGGTGGACCGCCTCGCCCGGGCGGTGGCCCGCGGTGGATTCGACGCCGAGACCTCACGTCGCGCCGCGACGGCCCTGCTGCATTTCGTGCTCGGGCACGTCTCGCACGAGCAGCAGCGCATCCAGTACGACTCGCTGGGGGTGCTCGTGAACGAGCCCGCGTCGCCGCTCGACGAGGACGACCCGGCGGCGGCTTTCGCCTTCGGGGTCGGGCTGCTCGTGGGCGGCCTGGAGCTCAGTCGCTCCCGAAGGTGACCTTCCAGCCGCCCACCACGTGGACGGCCAGGTTGAACAGGGCGGCGAAGATTGCGCCGAGTGCCGACACCACGATGACCTCCAGCAGCGCGACGACGAGGGTGAACGTCATCACGTTCTGGAACGTCAGTCCCGCCACGAGGCTCGCCCCCTGTGCGCCGGCGATGTCCTCCAGGAAGTTGGTCGCCGCGCCCACGACGCCCAGCTTGTCCATCACCGACCAGATCAGCAGGCTGATCAGCACGGTGATCGCCGCCACGATGATGCTCAGCAGGAACGACATCTTCAGCGCCGACCAGAAGTCGATGTAGACCAGGCGCATCGTCGCGCGTTTCTTCTGCGCCTTGCCCCGTGACGACATGCCGTTCCTCCCCAGTACTGCCTCCGCCGTCGCCGGCGCTCCCCGTCGGGCAAGTCTACGGGACGTCCTCCCGGCATCCGGGACGGTACGTCGTTCGCAGCGGTCGGTCATTCGTCCCGTGCCCTCCGGCGTCGCTTGTCGCGAACCGCGACGATGAGCACCATCGTTCCGATCGCCGAGAAGGCGGCCGCTGCGACGAACGGCGCGACCCCGGGCGTCTCCCGGAGGGCACCGTACAGCGCCACCCCCACGCTCAGGGCAAACCACAGCACACCGTCGACGATTCGAGGCTTGCCGAAGGCGAAGCGCTTCCAGCGGGGCTCGCGCTCCGGTTTCGCTTCGCTACTGCCGGGCAAGGGAGGCAACGATGATGATGGCGTAGACGGCCCAGAACGCTGCTCCGGCTAGCGCAGCCAGAACACGCGGCGTGTCGCGGGATCGTTTCGATATCGCGGCGAAGAGAACGAACAGCGCGGCAAGGGCGACGCACTCGATCGCGTCGGCTGCGGTCTTACCGAATCCAGGCAAGGCGCCGGTCAGGGACAGAATCAGCCGGATGGCTGACCAAGCCACCAGAATTCCGGTGGCCGTCACTGCTGTCACGGTCAAAGGATCGCTCCAGCGAATTCTTTCCGACAATAGCTTTTTCATCGTTGCCTCACCCTCGGCACGAGGTGATCGGCGGCAGGGCGGTGGACACCACGAAAGCGATGGCGCCCGAAAGAAATCTGAGCAGGACACCAGGGATTCCGTAGATTGACAGAGCGAGTCCGGCACCAAGGGAGATATAGCACTCGGGAGTCCCGAACGCTTTGGGGTTGCCCGGTTGGCCGTAGCCGGTGAGGGCAATCGTCTGCACGAGTCTGCCGTTGATGTACTTCTGCAGACGTGAGCCCTTGCAGGTGCTCAAGGCGGCTCCAGGCGCGAGGAAGTAGCTGGACCCGTTCGTCGCGACGCAGTTGTAGGAGTAGTACGACACGCTCGGGTCGGCGACGACTGGGAATGCGGTGCTCTGCCCGAACGCAATCACCTGCGTAAGGGTGGTGCCTGTAACCACGTAATGCGTGGGCACGGGGTGGCCTTTTGCGTCTTTCGCCCAGGGGGCAGCAAAACCGAGAATTCGCGTGCCCGCAGCATCGAGGACGACGGCCGAACCGTCCTTGTTCAAACGCAGCTTCTGGCCGGTAAGGAGGGTCAACGGGTAGTCGTAACGCTTGGGAGCGTGCGCATTCCTGATGACGGTGTTGAGAGAGACGTTTCCGTCCGCGTGCGGCACCGGCACCGTGGAGGAGCCGTTGTTGTTGTCATAGACGACTACGCCCGCCCCTGGTGAGGGGACATCTTTCGATGCCTGCTGCGCCGACGGCAATCCGAGCTTCACCGTGCCACCCCCGTCGGGCGCGGTCAACTTCACGCCATCCGCTGCTCGCACGGGCACTGTAATGGAGACGCCATCAGGGGAGGTGGATTGGGCCGCGGCCGTGCCGCTGCTGGTCGACGGTGCCAGGTCGCTGAGCGAGTCGGGTGCCACCGTTTGGATGGCCTTGACTGCTTCGCGTGCATTACTGGCGGAGTCGTCCGACCGTGTGAAGCCGGAAAGGCTCGCTCCGACGATCACCGTCGCGGTGGCGGCAATGGTCGCGAACAGGGGATGGGGTCTCCGCATAGGAATCGTCTTTCGTTCATCGGTGAACGCGAGGACAGGTGCTCTTCACCCGGGTGTCCGGAAAGAACGAGGTCCGCGACCGAGCGGGTGGAAACCCACTACCTACTGAGACGTGGCAATGACCGGATCGTGACGCCGCTGGCGTACATACCGATCGTCCGGTTCTGGCGTAGAATGCATGCTTGTCCGGCACGGCCGCAGCGGATTGGGGGCGCTGCGGCCGTGTCGGAGCCGCCCGGCAGACGATCGCCTGGCCGATCGCCTCAGCGGATCGCGTCCGGCAGGCGGCCCAGGTGCTCCATCCGCTCGGCGGGGACGATGCCCGGCAGGAGAACCGTCCACAGTTCGCGCACACGGCGCAGCAGATCGGCGCGGTGCGAGAAAGTCTCGGACACCAGCTGCACCCCCGTGTACGAGGCGACGACCATGCCGGCGAGCATCGCGGGGTCGATGTCTGCCCGCAGGTCGCCCTCCTCGATGGCGCGGCGGAACAGCGACTCGGCGGTGCTCAGCCAGTCGCGGTAGGGGCCGGTCACCGGCTCGTCGAACGACGCGACATCCGTTGTCAGTCGAATGCCGGCCTGAACGATCGGGTCCGTCAGCAGCTGATGGGCCAGCACGCCGCTCAACAAGACCATCGTTTCCAAGCCCGGCCGGCCCTCGTCGATCACCTCGACGGCCGCCGCCATCGTGCGTCGATGCTGCTCCTCGATGACCGCGCGCGCCAGCGCGTCCTTGGACGGGAAGTGGAAGTACAGGGCGCCCTTGGTGACGCCTGCGGCTTCGGCGATGTCGGCGATCGAGGCCACGGCGTACCCGCGCCGGCCGAAGACGGAGGCCGCGCCGGCGACGATCGTGTCGCGCGTGACCTGCGCCCTCACCTGCTTCACCATGATGGGCTCACGTTAACGCACCGTTCCTTCGTGCGGGGTGAACGATCCCGGCGCGGGGCGTAGCGTTGGCCCTGTCGGGCGTGCGGGGTCGCGCGCCCCGCGCATCCCGTGCACCTGATCGAGGGGAAGACCTCCATGCCCACTGTCGCCGACACCATGGTCGAAATCCTCGAGGATGCCGGGGTGACCCGGGTCTACGGCATTCCGGGCGACTCCCTGAACGGCTTCACGGACGCCATCCGCCGGAGCGACGGGATGTCGTGGGAGCACGTCCGGCACGAGGAGACTGCGGCGTTCGCGGCCTCGGCCGATGCTGCCCTCACCGGCCGGCTCGCCGTCTGCGCCGGCAGCTGCGGGCCGGGCAATACGCACCTCATCAACGGGCTCTACGACGCGAACCGCAGCCGTGTGCCGGTGCTCGCGATCGCCGCGCAGATCCCGGGCGCCGAGATCGGCAGCGGCTACTTCCAGGAGACGCACCCGCAGGACGTCTTCCGCGAGGCCAGCGTCTACACCGAGCTGGTCAGCCAGGCCGACCAGCTGCCGCGCATCCTCGAGATCGCCATGCGGACCGCCGTGGAGCGCCGCGGGGTCGCGGTCCTCGTGGTGCCCGGCGAGATATTCCTCGCCGACAGCGCAGGCCGCCGGAAGTCCGCCCCGATCACCTACTCCCCGCGCGTGACCCGGCCCACTGATCCCGAACTCCGTGCGGCCGCCGACATCCTCAACGGGGCGAAGAAGGTGACGATCCTCGCGGGCGCCGGTGCAGAGGGTGCGCATCCGCAGCTCGTCTCCCTCGCGGCGGCGCTGAAGGCGCCGATCGTTCACGCGATGCGCGGCAAGGAGTTCATCGAGTACGACAACCCGTACGACGTCGGGATGACCGGCCTGCTCGGCTTCTCGTCCGGCTACCGGGCGATGGAGTCGTGCGATGCGCTGCTGATGCTCGGCACCGACTTCCCCTACCAGCAGTTCTACCCGTCCAAGGCGAAGATCATCCAGGTCGACATCCGCGGCGAGAACCTGGGCCGCCGCGTCCCCCTGGATCTGGGTCTGGTCGGCAGTGTGAAGGACACGGCGGAAGCGCTGCTCCCGCTGCTGACCCCGCGAACGGACAGCAAGCACCTCGACTCCTCTGTCGCCCACTACGCCAAAGCGCGCAAGAGCCTCGACGACCTGGCCGTCAACGACCGCAACCGCACGCCCATCCACCCGCAGTACGTCGCGCGGCTGGTCAGCGAGCTGGCGTCGGAGGACGCGGTGTTCATCCCCGACGTCGGCTCGCCCGTGGTGTGGGCTGCCCGGTACCTGCGGATGAACGGCCGGCGGAGGCTGATCGGGTCCTTCACCCACGGCAGCATGGCCAACGCGCTCCCGCAGGCGATCGGGGCGCAGACCGCGTTCCCCGGGCGGCAGGTGGTAGCGCTGGCCGGAGACGGCGGCCTGGCCATGCTGATGGGCGAACTGCTGACCCTTCGGCAGAACAAGCTCCCCGTCAAGCTCATCGTGTTCAACAACTCCTCGCTCAACTTCGTCGAGGTGGAGATGAAGGCGGCCGGGTTCGTCACCTACGGCACCGGGCTCGAGAACCCCGACTTCGCCGCGGTCGCGCAAGCGATCGGGCTGCACGGGCAGCGGGTGGAGAAGCCGGACGACCTCGAGGGCGCGCTGCGTGCGGCCTTCGCGCACGACGGGCCCGCCCTGGTGGATGTGGTCACCGCCCGTCAGGAGCTCAGCATCCCGCCCGCGATCACCGCGAAGCAGGTCGGCGGCTTCACGCTCTACGCGCTGCGGACCATCATGAACGGGCGGGGCGACGAGCTCATCGACCTCGCGGACACGAACGTCTTCCGCCGCCTCTTCGACTGACCGCTTACCCTCCGCGGCGGCTAGTTGATGCAGACCTGAGAACTGTAGTTGCTGGCGGGGCCGGTGGGAGTCGCGGATGGGGCAGGTGCTGCGGGCGCGGAGCCGCCGGCGGAGGGGGCGGCCGGCATGATGTTGTCGTCTCCGAGAACCACGGTCACGGTGCTGACGGAGTCGGTCTGCTGCACAGAGGCGCCGGGCAGGTATGCCGCGACGGCCTTGGCCTGCGCCTCCTGGCCGGACTTGTACTGGATCACCGTGGTCGCGCGCGTGTCAGCGTCCCCTGGGGTTCCGGTCTTGAAGCCGGCACCTGCGAGCGTCTGGGTCGCCGTGGTGGCCGCGCCGTTGGCGCTTCCGCCGTTCAGCACAGTGACCGTCGTGTCGGACGGCTTGGCCGCCTTCGCGTCGTCGTAGGCGGTCGGCGTCCCCGTGAGGCTCTGGATGAACGCGGGCATCGCCGCCGTGTCCACTTTGACGATCGAGAGATCGTTCCCGTCGACCGTGATGGTCGGCGTGCCCGAGATCGGGATGGTCGCCGACTGGATCTTGCCCCCGGTCAGCCCCTGGAGCTGCGCACCGAGCTGCAGGAAATTGAGCCCGGGATCCGTCTCCAGCGATCCGCTCACCGCATCCAGCACCTGGGTCAGCTTGCCCGGGTTCAGCAGCGTGCCCGCGGAGAGGAACTTGTGCGCCTCGATCGAGAGGAAGTACTGCTGGCGCACCACGCGGTCCAGGTCGCCACGGGGCAGCCCGTGCCGCTGCCGCACGAACGACAGCGCCTGCTGCGCGTTCAGAGTGGAGACGCCAGCGGGGAAGTTCGCGCCGGAATACGGGTCGTCGACCGCCTGGTTGAGGCACACCTGCACCGGTCCGAGCGCCTGCGCGATCGTGTAGAAGCCGAGCAGGGACACGCGCACGTAGTGGTCGATGCTCAGTCCGGTGAGGTTCTGCACGGTCTGGATGAGGAGCTTCGCACCGCTCGTCGGGTCGTTCGCTCCGCCGCCGAGGGAGAAGGCGGAGTTGATCTTGTTCATGCCGTGACCGGGAACCTCCACCCAGGAGTCACGCGGGAGCGAGATGAGCGTCGCGGACTTCCCGTTCGCAGGGATGTGCAGCACCATCATCGTGTCGGTGTTCGTGCCGCCACCGTCGCTGGTGGTGCTCAGCTGGTTCAACTCGGCCTGGCTCGCACCATCCGGTCGGTGGTCGTCGCCGACCAGCAGGATGTTCTGGTCGGTCCCTGCGACGTGGCCGGACGAGATCACGTCGACGTGCTTCACCCCTCCGACGAAACGGAAGTAGCTGTACGCGGCGTAGCCCCCCACCACCACGAGGACGATCGCGAGGGCCGCCGCGGTCCAGGCGACGATGCGCTTCGCGCGTCGGCGCTTGCGCGGAGGCGTGCCGCCGGGGGTCGAGCCGCCGCTGTCGCCGCTGCCGCCGCGTCCGCCGTTGCCGCGTCCGCCGTTACCACCACCGCCGTTGCCGCCGCCTTCGCCGTTGCCGCCGCGCCGCCGCCCCGCTCCGTCACCGCCGAGGCCGGGCGCATCCCCGCCCATCCCGAACGGGTCGAAGGGCGCGGGGCTGCCGCCGGTGGGCACACCGGACGCAGGGCGGGTGGCCCGCACCGGCCGGCGCGGGTCGGCCGACGGCGCGCGGCCGATGACCTCGGTCGGGGGCAGCTGCTGGTCGCTGCCGTCCGCGCCGGGTCCGGAGGCAGGAAAGTTCGGGCGTCGCACACGGAAACGCTAGGGGGCCGCGCCTTGGAACCGCCTGGTTTCCGCCGGTGTTCCCGACGAATGGCCAGCGAATCCGCCACCTGTTCCCAGCGAATCAGTGGCTATGGACCTCCCGTGCCTTCAGAGAACCCTCAGTCGTCGCAGGCGTCGGGCGGCGCGCAGTCCTCGGTCGTGATGGCGGCGTTCATGCTCTGCGCGATGCCGAGCAGGTGCTCCTGCTGCTCCGGCGTGAGCGCGTCGAAGAGGATGCGGCGGATCGTCGCCGAGTGCTTCGGCAGCGCGCGGACCACCACGCGGCGACCCTCGCCGGTGAGGTGGATCCAGCTGGCCCGGCGGTCCTCGGCGCACTCCTGACGCTCGACGAAGCCGCGCGCAGCCATGCGGGTGACCTGGTGCGAAACCCGGCTCTTCTCCCAGCCCGTCGCCTCCACCAGGTCGCGAACGCGGAGACGCCGGCCGGGGGAGCGGACGAGCGTCATGAGCACTTCGAGTTCGGAGATCGAGATGCCGTCGTCGTGCTGCAGTTGGGCGTCGAGCGTCCGGTCGAAGCCTCTGCGCATCAGATGGAACGCCTGGAACAGTTCGAGTTCGTCGTCCGTCAGCTTTCGCGGGTCGGGACGAGTGCGAACGGTGGCCATACGCCATCCTGACACGCCGCGGCTCGGGCGCACACGAGCACCGCTGCGTCAATACAGCGGCGTCAGTCCCGCCGCGTCAGCACCGTGGCGTCAGTGGACGAGGGCTTCCAGGAAGACGACGAGGACGCCGAGGGCGACGATGACCAGGAGGGCGGCCAGCTGTCGCCACCCGGAGAGTCCGGTTCGCGCGACCGCGATGCGGGCGATGACCGCCAGCGAGGCGATGAGGGCGACGATCGCGATGGTCATGCCGGTGCCGTCCGCGATGACGTCGAAGACGGCGAGGCCAACGCTGATCAGCGGAACCACGAGCACACTGAGCGCGCGGGATGAGACCGCCAGCATGTGCCTGAACTCCTTGGCGGTCGGGAGGGTGTCGTGCACGATCATGTGCGAGACCAGGTCGGAGGTGAGGCCCGCGAGCAGAACGCCGACGACCGAGATCACGAGAGTCCACAGGACGGTCGGCGAGTCGAGCTCGCCGTGGCCGTTCAACGCCATCAGGATCGCCAGCGCGGTGAACGTGACGTAGATGCGCTCTCGCAGCCGGTCGCCCGCCTGGCGACGCTGCTCGTCGGTGGCGTCAGCCGGGAGGTGGATGTCGTCGCTGCGGTCGGCGCGCTCCTCGGACATGCCGTGAGCCTAGCGGGAATGCCCGGGCGGCCGGCGCCGTTGCGACAGGTGACATGTCATCAAACGGAAGGCAGACATGACGAAGATCGCCATCATCATCGGTAGCACGCGCCCGGGACGAAACGGCGAGGCCGTCGCCCGCTGGGTGCACGAGAACGCGTCGAAGCGCGCGGGCGTCGAGTACGAGCTCGTCGACCTGAAGGACTGGGACCTCCCGCATCTCGACGAGGCCATGCCCGCCGCGATGGGCCAGTACGCGGGCGAGCACACGAAGGCCTGGGCGGCGAAGATCGCCGAGTTCGACGGCTACCTGTTCGTGACCCCCGAGTACAACCACAGCACTTCCGGTGCGCTCAAGAACGCGATCGACTACGTCGGCGCCGAGTGGTACAACAAGGCCGTCGGGTTCGTCAGCTACGGAGTGTTCGGCGGCGCCCGCGCTGTGGAGCACCTGCGCCTGGTGCTCTCGCAGCTGCAGGTCGCCACGGTCAGTGCGTTCGTGGGGCTCAGCCTCGCGCACGACTTCGAGAACTGGCAGCTGAAGCCGACCGACCAGCAGACGGCGGCGCTCACCCCGCTGTTCGACCAGCTGGAGTCGTGGTCCACCGCCCTCGAATCGGTGCGCAGCGCCGCTGAGCAGGACGAGGACGAGGACGAGGCCGCAGCCTAGTCCCGGCGCACCTCCTTCTGCCCGGTCTGTCGACGTGCCTACGTCTGGCAGACCGGGCAGAAGTATGTGACGCGCTCCTCGAGCTCGCTGCGCCCGAGCGAGGACGAGCGGATGGGCGTGCCGCAGCGCCGGCACGGCTGGCCGCCTCGGCCGTATACCCACGTGTTGCGGCCGCGCCGGGTATCCCCGGTGGTCACCCGGAGCGGGCGGTCGCGGTTCGCGGTGATGAGGCGGTGCCCCAGGTCGACGGCGGCCGCGAGGTCGGTCTCGCCCGCCGGCCGCGTCGGCAGCACCCCGCGCAGGAAGCACAGCTCGTTGGCGTACACGTTGCCGAGTCCGGCGAGGTTGCGCTGATCCAGCAGGGCGACCTCAATCGGAACCTCCGGGTGCGCGGTGAGCCGGCGCAGCGCCTCGTCGGCATCCCAATCGGGGCCGAGCAGGTCGGGCCCGAGGTGGCCGACCGCGTCGTCCTCGCGGTCGCGGGGGAGGACCTCCAGAACCCCGAGTTGGAAGCCGACCGCCTGCGCGTCGGCGGTGCGGAGAACGGCCCGCGCCTGATACCCCGGATGGCGCCATCGGGCGCCCGCCGTGTACACCTCCCACGTGCCCTCCATCTTCAGGTGACTGTGGATGGTGTGGTCGCCGACGCGCATCAGAAGGTGCTTTCCACGGCTGATGACCTCGTCCATCCGCTCGCCGGAGAGGTCGACGGTCGCATACGCGGGCACGCGGAAGTCGGTTTCGGTGAGGATGCGGCCGGCCAGTGCGCGGTCGAGCCGGCGGGCCGCCTGGTAGATCGTGTCGCCCTCAGGCACGCGGGACTCGGCTCATCCGCGAAGCCGCAGTCCGCGCGGGGTGGCCAAGAATCCGGCCTCGGACAGGGCGTCGCCGAGCGGTGAGCCCAGCACGAAGCCCCCGTTGACCGTCTCCACGGCGAGCTTGTCCACGCGCCGGGAGGTGACGAGTGCGGCCAGGGCGCGTGCCGCAGCTCGCAGGACCGGGGCCGGGTCGCCTCCCGGCGTCGCCGCCCCCGCCGACTGCTCGGCACTGTCGACGAAGCAGAGCAGGCTCTTGCCTCCGCGCTCGACGTACAGGGCCAGCTCTCCGTCGACGAGCACGACGAGTGCACCCGCCTTCCGGCCCGGGCGGTGCCCCGTGCCCGTCTCGCCGGGAACCGCGGGCCACGGCAGAGCGGCACCGTAGGCGTTGGCCGGGTCGGTCGCGGCCAGGGCAACGGCCTCGTAGGGCCGCTCCTGGGTGTGGTCGCGCGAGAACGACCTCAATCGGTCGACCGTCGCACCACTGGCGAACTGAGCGGCGCCCAGCGTCTCGATGAAGTAGCCGCGTCGGGCACGGCCGGTCTCTTCGAACCCGCTGAGCACCTTGTAGGCGAGCGCGAAGCCGCCCGGCGTGCCCTCGTTCATCACGGAGCCGCGGGTCACCACACCGTAGCGGTCGAGCAGCGTCTCTGCCTGCCCGTGTGCGCGCACCGTCGAGTCGAGGTCGCGCTGCGGCAGCAGGGACCAGCGGCCTGCCGCCGTCGGCGGTCCCATCCGGGTGACCATGGCGGATCGCGTGGCCGCGCGCCCGCGGTACATGCGCGTGCGGGTCGGCTGGCGGGGTCGCTTGTGCGCTCCCGAACCGCCCGCGGTGAGCGTCCTGAGCGGGGCGAGCGTGTCGTTGGTGATGCGCCCGGCCCACACCAGGTCCCAGAGCGCCGTGACCAGTTCGGGGTCGTCGATCGCCGACCCGCGTTCGGCCCCGAGCGTGTCGGAGAGCTGACGGAAGAAGTACCCGCCGCCCCGGCCGAGTGCGTCGAGGACGCCGCGCTGCAGCTCGTCCGGCTCGTGTTCGGACGGCGGCGCGAGGGTCAGAGGCGCCGAGTCGGCGAGGTGCAGGCTGATCCAGCCGTCGTCCCCGGGCAGGCTGCCGTCGCCCGACCAGATGACCTCGCCCGTCGCGGTGAGCTCGTCGAGCATGGCGGGGCTGTAGTCGGCGACGCGGCCGGGCAGCACGAGCGACTCCCATGCCGAGGCCGGGATGCGCGCGCCGGCCAGCTGCTCGATCACCGAGGCCACAGCATCCACACCGCGCAGCGTCGAGCCGACATGCTGCCACTCCGGCAGGAAGCGCCCGAACGTCGTGGTGTCGACCGGCTCGACCTCGTGGCGGAGCGCCGCAAGCGACATGCGCCGCAGGCGTCGAAGCACCTCGGCGTCGCTCCACTCGCTGCCGTGCGCGTGCGGGCGGAACTCGCCCTCCACCACCCGTCCGTCGCGCGCGAGCCGGCGCAGGGCATCGTGGACGATCGCGGGACCGAGTCCCAGTCGCGTGGCGATGTCCGCGGTCTCGAACGGACCGTGCGTGCGGGCGAACCTGCTGACCAGGTCGCCGAGCGGATCGTCGACCGGTTCGATGAACGCCAGCGGCACACCGATGGGCAGCGGCACACCGAGCGCATCGCGGAGGCGGCTGGCGTCTTCGATCGCGGCGAAGCGCTCGGTTCCGGCGATCGTGACCGCCAGGGCTCGGTGCGTTTGGACGAGCGTTGCGAGGTGTGTTGCCGCCGTCGCGCGGTCGGCGTGCGGAGCGGTGAGGAGGTTGTCGTCGTCGTTGTCGCCCTTGGTGGCCGCATCGACGTCTGCCTCCAGCCGCTCCGCCACCTCGTCCACGGAGAGCGGCCCCAGCAGGCGGAGCAGGTCGGCCGCGCCCTCGACGCCGCGCACCCGGCGTTCCGGCGCGAGTCGCTGCAGCTGCAGTTCGACGCGCTCGATGACCTGCGGGTCGAGCAGTTCGCGCAGCTCGGCCCGTCCGAGCAGTTCGGCGAGCAGCCCCGCGTCCAGGGAGAGGGCCGCAGCCCGACGCTCGGCGAGTGGGCTGTCGCCCTCGTACATGAACGCAGCGACATATCCGAACAGCAGCGACCGGGCGAACGGCGAGGCTGTCTCCGTCGCCGCCTCGACGAGCCGGATGCTGCGCTGCTCGATCTGCTTCGCGATGTCGGTCAGCGCCCCGAGGTCGTAGACGTCTTGCAGCACCTCGCGGATGGTCTCGAGGATGATCGGGAAGCTGGGGTACTTGCGTGCCACATCCAGAAGCTGGGCGGCCTTCTGGCGCTGCTGCCAGAGGGGCGAGCGCTTGCCGGGGTTGTACTTGGGCAGCAGCAGCGCTCGCGCGGCCGACTCCCGGAACCGCGATGCGAACAGGGCCGATCCGCCGACCTCGGCGGTGACGAGCTCGTCGAGTTCCTGCGGTTCGAACACGAACAGCTCTCCGCCGGGCGGTTGCGCCTCGGTGTCCGGGATGCGGACGACGATGCCGTCGTCGGCCGCCATCGCGCCCGCGTCGATGCCGTACCGCTCGCGCACCCGAGCCTGTACGGCCAATGCCCACGGTGAGTGCACGGGCATACCGAACGGGGAATGCAGCACGACCCGCCAGTCGCCGAGTTCGTCCCGGAACCGCTCGACCACCAAGGTGCGGTCGGTCGGCACGTGACCCGTCGCCTCCTTCTGCTCGCGCAGGAAGGCCAGCAGATTGTTCGTCGCCCAGGCGTCCAACCCCGCCTCCACACAGCGCAGCTCTGCGTCGGCCGGGGAGGCGGTGCTCAGCTCACGGGTGAACGCGCCGACCGCCCGGCCGAGTTCGACGGGCCGGCCGATGCCGTCGCCCTTCCAGAACGGCAGTCGCCCCGGCTCGCCGAAGGCAGGCGTGACCAGCACCCGGTCGTGGGTGATCTCCTGGATGCGCCAGCTCGTGGAGCCGAGCGCGAAGACGTCGCCGACGCGTGACTCGTAGACCATCTCTTCGTCGAGCTCACCGACCCGGCTGGCCTTCTCGCCCACCATGTACACGCCGAACAGGCCGCGGTCGGGGATGGTGCCGCCGCTCGTGACCGCGAGCCGCTGGGCGCCCGGACGACCCGTGATCGCCCCGGTGTCGCGGTCCCAGACGATGCGGGGGCGCAGTTCGGCGAACTCGTCGGACGGGTAGCGGCCGGCCAAGAGATCGAGGGTCGCGTCGTAGACACTGCGCGGAAGGGTGGAGAACGGCGCGCTGCGTCGCACGGCGTCGAACCACTCGTCGGCGTCGATGGGCTCGAGCGCGGCCGCAGCGACGGTCTGCTGTGCCAGGATGTCGAGCGGGTTGGCGGGCACCTTCAGCGACTCGATGAGGCCGGCCGCCATCCGCTCCGTGGCGACAGCCGAGTGGATGAGGTCGGCCCGGTGCTTGGGGAAGACGACCCCTCGCGAGATCTCGCCGACTTGGTGGCCGGCCCGGCCCACGCGCTGCAGGCCGCTCGCGACCGAGGGCGGCGCCTCCACCTGGATCACCAGGTCGACTGCGCCCATGTCGATGCCGAGCTCGAGGCTCGACGTTGCGACCACGCACCGGAGACGCCCGGACTTCAGGTCGTCTTCGATCAGCGCCCGCTGCTCCTTGCTCACGGATCCGTGGTGCGCGCGCGCGAGTACGAGGGTGTCTTCGTCGGCGACCGCCTGCGAACCGCGCGTCTGACCCGATCCGCCCATCAGCTCGGCGGGTGCGCGGCGTGACTCTGGGTCGTCGACCGCGCCGCCCAGCAGGCGCTCCTCGTAGATCTCGTTGAGGCGCGCCGTGAGCCGTTCGGCCAGTCGCCGGGAGTTGGAGAACACGATCGTCGAACGGTTCTCGAGTACGCGGTCGACGATCGCCTCCTCGACGTGCGGCCAGATCGACCCGGCCTGCGGCGGCGAGCCGTCACCCGGGTTCTCGCTGGCGTAGGTCGAGGTGCCGAGCTCGCTCATGTCTTCGACGGGAACGACCACGCGCAGGTCGAAGCGCTTGCCGGCAGGAGGGGCCACTACCTCGACCGCGCCGCGCCCGCCGAGGAAGCGGGCGACCTCCTCCGGGGGCCGGACGGTCGCCGACAGGCCGATGCGCTGTGCCGGCTTCTCGAGCAGCTGGTCGAGCCGTTCCAGCGAAAGCGCCAGGTGCGCGCCGCGCTTTGTGGACGCCACCGCATGCACCTCATCGACGATGACCGTCTCGACCGAGGCTAACGTTTCGCGCGCCTGCGACGTCAGCATGAGGAACAGCGACTCAGGCGTGGTGATCAGGATGTCCGGCGGATTGCTCAGCAGCGCCCGTCGATCGGAGGCCGGGGTGTCGCCGGATCGGACTCCGACGCTCACATGCGGCGGCTCCGCCCCGAGGCGTTTGGCGGTCTGCGTCACCCCGACCAGTGGAGCGCGCAGGTTGCGCTCCACGTCGACGCCGAGTGCCTTCAGCGGCGAGATGTAGAGGACCCGTGTGCCGGGCTTCGCCTCAGCCGGACGAGGGTCGCTCGCGAGGCGGTCGATCGCCCACAGGAACGACGCCAGCGTCTTGCCCGAACCGGTCGGTGCGATGACGAGCGCGTGCTTGCCGTGCGAGATCGCCTCCCAGGCCCCCTCCTGTGCCGGCGTGGGCGCGGCGAAGGCCCCGCGGAACCATTCGCGGGTCGCGGGGGAGAATCGATCGAGCACGTCGCCCATCCCTCCATCCTGCACCCGGCCACCGACACTCTGAGGGCCTCGCGCTGGACCTGTGGATAACGCTCAGCGAGGGAGGTGGCTGCGGATGAACGAGGAGATGTCGCCGAGCTCCAGCGGCGAGATGGCGTGCCCCATGCCTTCATAGATGCGGGCGTCGAGGGCCGAGTGCCCGGGCAGCCATTCCCTGGTCCGCTCGAGGGAGGCCGTCGGAATGGTGTCGTCCAGCGTGCCTCGGCCCCAGAAGACGGGAACCTGGGCCTCGGCGAGCTCCGCATCCTTCGGCTGCTCGCCTTTGACGACGAAGCCGGACAGCTGGACGGCGAAGTCGAAACGTTCCGGCGCCAGCCGGAGCAGCTGGAGGGCCATCGCGCCGCCCTGCGAGAAGCCGAGCAGACCGGTCGGCACTCGCGGCTGGTCTTCCAGCCACTCGAGCACCGCGCGAGCGGCAGCGTCGGCATTGCCCGCGAGCGGATCCCCCGGCACGTTGGTGAAGCGCGAGAACCAGGCGAACCCCGAGCCCTCGGGAATGGGCGCCCGGAGCGAGGCGATGACCGGCTCCAGCGGCAGGTAGGCGGCGATTCCGAACAGGTCGGCCTCATCGGAGGCGTAGCCGTGCATCAGGATGAGCAGCGGCCGGCCGGCGCGATCGCGCTCGGACGCGGACCACAGCACGGCGTCGCGGTCGAGGCGCAGGTCGCGGGTGGGAAACGGCACCCTCCATTTTGTCCCCGGATGCAGATCCGTTCACAGCCCCCGTCGGAGTGCCGCCCATCCACAGATGCGGCTGTGCCCCGTAGGTCCGCGCTGCGCCCTTCCGTAGGATTCATCCATGAGCGTTCGCACCCCGGATCCGGATCCCACCCCCGACCCACTCCCCGGCGGTCGTCCCCAGCCCGGTCCGGCCTGGCTGTCCGACCTCGAGCTGGAGCAGGTCCGTCGCCGGCTGCCCCTGCTGTACGTGGAGGCGGTGCCGGTCCGCGTCGACGGGCTGGGGCAGGTGATCGAGGTGGGCATCCTGCTGCGGGCGAATGCTGTCGGCGAGATGACGCGCACGCTGGTCTCGGGACGGGTGATGTACGGAGAGACGCTGCGTGAGGCGCTCTTCCGGCACCTGGAGAAAGACCTGGGTCCGATGGCCTTCCCCCAGCTGCCCGCCAGCCCGGTGCCGTTCCAGGTCGCCGAGTACTTCCCGATGCCCGGCGTCACACAGTACGTCGACGAGCGTCAGCACGCGGTGTCGCTGGCGTACGTCGTCCCGGTGACGGGCACGTGCGAGCCGCGACAGGATGCGCTGGAGCTCACCTGGATGACGCCGGAGGAGGCCGTCTCCGCCACGATCACCGAAGAACTCGAGGGCGGCCGCGGTGCCCTGGTGAAGGCGGCCATGGCTTCGCTGGGCCGGATCGCCTGACACCGCTCGCCCTCTTGTGGGCGAGCTTGCCGTCCGGGTGCGGCGGGCGCTTCGATTTCCCGCGACGTAGCGGAGGGGTCCGCGGCCCATCCGCTGCCCCGCTCCTCCGTTTTCCGTCCCCGAGCCCCTCCGCCGCAAGAGGCTCCTCCGTTTCCCGCTGTCCCGCGGATCGCGAGAGCGACCGGGCGCTTGTTCCCCAGCAAAGGAGGCCGTCCGGGTAATGCGGCGCCCCGTCGAGTACAMAAAAACTGCACGCCCGGAGCCTTCCGGACGTGCAGTTTTTGTGTACTCGACGGTGGGAGAGGGGGTCAGCCCTGGGCGCGACGGCTTCCCTGGCCGCGGCGGACCGACCCGTCGGTGCGTGCGCCGGCC